>JAAYIR010000294.1 GCA_012523355.1 candidate division WS1 bacterium | reverse complement strand
GGGGAGCTGCTGGCGTGCTTCCATGAGGCCACGGCGGAGTTTTCCCCGCCCGGCCACAAGCCCTGGCCCCGCTACTTTGCTCCTGCCGACCGCCTGCCCGAGATCGTCGCCGCCCGCGACCTGCTCCGCCGGGGGATGGATACGGGGGGGCTTCCGGTCGCGGAGGCCGAGCGCGTGCTGGACTATCTGGAGACCCAGACTCGCGCCGTGGAGGCCCGCGTTCCGGAGGTCCGCTACTGGGATCTGCCTCAGGTTATCGTGCATGGCGATTTTCATCATGGTAATATTCAGTTTTATGATGTAAAAATCGCCGGTCTCTTCGATTTCGACTGGGTCAGCCGCCAGCCCCGCCTGGTGGACCTCGCTGATGGGCTGATTTTCTTCGGCGCGGAGCGCGCCGCGCCCTTCAATCCCGCGGACCTCTACTCGCTCACGCAGGCCTTCACTCTCCGGCCCGACTGGGTGCGCGTGTTCCTCGAACCTTACTTGGCGCGGCACGAGCTAACCGGTGAGGAGCGGGCGTGCCTGGGCGACCTGATACGCGCGCGCTGGCTGTACATGCGCCTGGAGCAGATGCAGCGGAAGCTTCCTGAGCAAGAACGCCTGGCTTTCCTGCTGCGCGAGGTCACCGTGCCCCTGCAATGGCTGGACGAGTATGAACCGCTGCTACTCTAGAGCCAGCGGTATCTCTCAGCGTTTGCATCACGCGAAAATGGCTGCACGTACAGCTTCCTCCTCCTTGAAGAAGGACCTGGCCTGTGACACGTCGCATAGTATGGTTTGTGCTGGAGTGACCACAGGCTCCGAAGCCTGGGGTACCGAAAGAACTGAGGTGTCTGACCATGTCTGATCTTGCTGAAGCCCTGGGACTTCTGCCCTTGCCGGTATCGGTCCGCGCGCTGGAGGGTAGCGGGCCTGCGGCGGAGGCCTGCCGCATGCTATGGGGAAACGCCGCTTCGCTGGAGGCCGTAGCTGCGGCCTGGCCGGAGCTGCCGCGGGGCGAAGCACCCCTGCCGGAACTGACGCTGTGTCTCGGGCCCGCCGGCACGCCACCGACAGCGCAGAGGACAGGCGAGACGCCCGTCCTACCGGCCAGTCTGGAGCCGCCAGAGCGGGCGGAGGGCTACGTCCTGCGCCTGGAAGCTCCCGGCGCGACCCTGGTGGGGCGCGACTCCGCCGGGCTGTTCTATGCCGTGCAGACACTGTGCCAGATCTTTCAGGCTGCGCCGGAGCCGCCCGCGCTGGAGGTCGTGGACTACCCCTCGCACGCCTGGCGCGGTTTTCAGATGGATCTGGGTCGCCAGATGGAGGGGATGAACACCCTCTACCGCTACATAGACTTCCTGGCCGCTCGCAAGTACAACCAGTGCCATCTGTACCTGGAGAATGCGTTTGCCTTCTCGGCCATCCCCGAGGCCTGGGCGGATCATGCCCTGACCCCTGAGCAGGCGCGGGAGCTGGACGCCTACTGCCGGGCCCGGCACATGGAGTTGATACCCTCGGCCAATTTCCTGGCCCACAACGAGAACCTGCTCCGGAATCCAGCCTACGCGCATCTCAGCGAGACCCGCGAGGGCTCAGCCTGGCGGAAGCACATGAAGGTCGTCTGTGACCTGTGCTTCTCGCTGCCGGAGACCTGGGAGATACTGGAGAGCATGGTGGATGAGTTAGCCACGACCTTCTCCTCGCCGTACCTGCACGCCGGGCTGGACGAGAGCTATGCACTGGGCTCCTGCTCGCTGTGCGCGCCGATCCGAGAGCAGTACGGGGAGGGAGAGGTCTACCGGCGGCACACCGAGCGCCTGCATGAGCTGATCACGGCCCGCGGGAAGCAGATGCTGATGTGGGCCGACATGGTATTGATGTTCCCGGAGATACTGGCGGGTCTGCCCGCGGACATCATCATGGTGGACTGGTACTACGGGAACGTCATCGAGCGCCCCCGCATCAACTATTTCAACTACCGGAAACTCGATTCGACCCGGCTGCTCCGCGAGGCCGGCTTTGAGGTGCTACTGGCTCCCGCAGGGGATCCCCAGAACCAATTCGCCATGGCCCGCTACGGACAGTCACGTGAGGTGCTGGGGTCGCTGGTGACGCAGTGGGGTCAGAGCAGCTACCTCACCGAGGAGCAGACCGCGTCTCTGGTCTATGGCGCAGAGTGCGCCTGGGCCACGGCCCTGACGCCCCTCGGCGACTGCTTGCCACGTTTGAGCCAGAATCTGTACGGCAGCCGGGAGCCGGAATTCCAGATACTCAGCGGGCTGCAGGGCTCAGTCTATGGTGAGGGCGCCGGACCAGCGGCACACTTGCGTTACCGGCGCGAGCGGCGGAATTTCGAGCAGCGTCTCCACTGGCAGATGGCCCGTACCGCCTGTGACGCCGCCCTGGCGCACCCGGCGGCCCAGACAGAGCCGGTCTCACACCTGCTGCGACGCCTCTCGCTGAGTGTCAACCGCTCCCTGGTCTCGTTGGACAAGCGCATTCTGGTCAACGAAGCCGGGCTGAGCGCCCGTGACTTCTGCGCGGGACATGAGGCGGCGCGAGAGGACCTGGCCCGCTATGCGGGGCGCATGCGCGACCTGGCAGAGCAAACAGAGGCCAATGCGGCCGAGCTGAAACGGCTGTGGGAGGAGGACCGGCCGGAGATTGAGCCGCGCGGGCGACTTCATGAGCACATGACCCAGGAGGCGAGTAAGACCGCCGAATGGGCCGAGGAGCTCGCCCGGTTCGCCGCCGATCCTGGACCCGGCAAGGCGCCCTTTGCGGCGCTGCGCGTGGTGATCGAGGTGATGAAGCTGGAGGCCAACGCCCAGACCATGACCGTGGAGGCCTCCGCCGACGGAGAGAAATGGGAGGAGATTCGAGTCAGCGGCGGAGTCTCGGTGGGAGGCAACGACGTAGGCACCGCCTTTGACTACGCGGTGGCGGGGGAGGTCCCAGCAGACACACGCTTCATCCGGCTGAGCTCCAACGGCGTGACGCACCTGGGCTTCCGCACCGTGCGACTGATAGACCTGGTCTCCGAGCGTCTGCCCGAGGCTCTGGCCGAGACCGGCGGGCCCGTCTGGTTTGCGGAGCACCTGCTGGCAGACGATGCACGGCCCTGCCTGCTCAACGAGGCCGAGGTGCTGCAGTCCTTCCAGCACCCGGAGACGCTGGAGAAGGCGTGGGTAACACTGAGCTTTCCGGAAGGCCGCATCGCCTAGACTGTCTTCTCGCGGGAGAGGTGTTGGAGGGAGGGGGCGCCCCACCCGCCCTGCGACTCGCTGACTCGCTGATGCGCCCTCACCCCCCGCAACGGCATGGCACGCTGGCCTAGAACGGGAAGCTGGGCGATTGCAGCCGCCAGAGGCTCGCCACCAGCGCCCAGAGCGTCACCTGGGAGAACTCTCCCAGCACCAGCCCCAGGAAGAAGGGGCGCAGCGCCGTGAAGGCCTTCCAGCCCCCGTAGCGCATAACCGTGCCCTTGATGAGCCAGGCCAGGAAGAAGGAGAACCACAAGACGATGATCCCCCAGGTGCCGGAGAGCGCCAGCCCCAGGGGGGGCAGCGGCCACCAGGCGAAGCTGGTGCGCATATACCCCAGCCACAGCGCCATGAGCAGGCCAGAGAGGAAGTACCAGACCAGTCGTGGGTCATATTTCGGCGCCGCCTGGATAATCGCGGCGGAGTCTCGCGCCAGCCACTGGGGAGTTCCCGTGTAGGCATAAGTCCACATCTTGAGCGCCCCCACCTTGTAAGGCACCGCCACATGGGCCAGCGCCCCGCCTATCAGGATGACGACCAGGGCCGCGAGCAACGCGTTGCGCAAGGCGCGGCGCCGCAGGTGCACGAGGTCTGACATCTTCAGACAGTCCAGGAAGGTCGCCAGAAGATTGCAGCGCTGATCGCGCATGAACACTGAGTCGGCCAGGGCAATGGCGCTCAGGTTCTGCGCACCCAGGGTGGGCAAGGGGACAAACAACGCGGCCAAGGATACGGGGCGGAAAGAGGTCTCGGTCTCGATCAGGCCGGCTTCGCTCACCGAACGCGCCATTACAGGGACGGTGACGAAGAGCAGGACCAGGACCTCCAGCAGGGCCATAGCCGGGGTCATGCCCAGTTTAACGAACCACAGCACGGCGCCGGCGCTGGCAAGCAGCAGCCCCGCCAGGGCGAGGCGCAGGGGCAGGAATTCCTCCTGATCCTCGCGACGGGGATCCACTGCGGCCCGGTAGACCTGCTTGAGGTGCGGCCAGGCAGCGCGGGCCATGTAAGCCACCAGGACGAGAAAGGCTCCCGCCGCCTGGTACCCGCTCCACAGCGCCGTGGGGTACGAGGGCATGCCCTCCCAAGGCACACCGGCAAGGGCAAAGCCCACGTTCTCCAGTCGCCCAAACCAGAAAAAGACCCACATGCTTAGGAGCACTTCGGTAGGCAGAAAATAGGCCAACCCCAGGCCGCCGAAGGACAGGCGGAGATAGGTCCAACCTGCCATGGCACTCCACGGCAGTCCCGCCCCTTTCAGCGCGGGACCGAAATCGTGGAACAGCGGCACCTCGGGGATGCCGGGCCAGTTGGCATGGAGGAAGTTGAGAACATAGATGACGGTGGGGATCGAGAAGCCGAACCACATCAGACGGTTGCGGAAGAAGGAGCCGGCGCCAGGGGCGTCGGTGGCCAGCTCCACGGGAAGCAGCGCCAGGGGGAAGGAGAGGCGCTCGTTATCTGCCCACTGCCGCCGAAGGATGGCGGCCAGGCAGAAATAGGCGGCGATAAGCAGGATCACCACGACGCCCCAGGCCAGGAGCGGGGTGATCCACAGGCCCCAGGGGACGGGCGCCCCCGGAGGGAGACCCTCGTAAAAGTGGCGAGCCACGCGCTGTCCGGCTCCCCCTTCAGGGTCAAAGGCCACCGCCCAGGAGGGGAAGTGGGGGAAGAGCACCGGCGCGATGCGGGTGGCCGGAGTGGCGAAGTAGTTGACGCAGATCAGCGTGGGGACCAGCTTCTCCAGCACGCCCACGGAGGTTACCATGGTGCCCACGAGGCTCATGGCGTAGATGACGATGATCTCCGGGGGGCGCAGAGCGAGGCGAGGCGCCAGAGTCTGGACTCCGCGATTGACCACGACCACCAGCAAGAGGGAGGCCACCGCGGCGGCGGGGAACTGAAGGAAGCCGAGCAGCGTGCTGCGCATCAGCTCGCCAAACACAATGAGGACGCAGCAGAAGGCGGCCATCAGCAGGCCGAGCAGCAGCGCCCGGGGGGTGAGACCGAAACGCTGGCCACCCCCCCGCGCGGGAGCCAAATCCCGGGAGTCATCGGGTGGCAAGGGTTGTGCGCTGGCCATGCGGATCTCTCCGAAATGTCGTCGCTACTCGACCACCGACCGCCGGGCTCCGGCCTTTACCACTTCTTTTCCGTCCACGTGCAGGCGAGTGCCTTCCACCATGAGCACCCCCAGGATTTTGCCATAGGTCTGAGCGGCTCCGTAGGGGGGCCAGGCGGTGCGGACCACGGCCAGCCGGGCGTCGGTGCGCAGGCCCGCGATCTCAACCCGACGCCCATAGGAGACCACGAGGCGGTCCACGCATTCGGGCCAGGTGAGCACCGCGCCATGACCGCCCTCACCCGGCACCAGTGCCGCATTCAGCTCCGGCATGCCCTCCACCGTGGGCTGGCCAGGGCGGCGGGGGTAGAGAATCACGGTGAAGTGCGGATTGGCCGCCTGGACGCTGGCCACCAGCCGGCCGGTGGTCTTCTCGCCCTCGGTCTCAGTTTCGTGGACGAGCTGGCCGCCGGGGCTGAGAAGCTGGCAGTCCATCAGCGGAGGATACCAGGCCTCAGTGGACGCCTTGGCCCGACTCAGGGTGACGTGCTCGCCACGGACCTCCGCCTGGTGCTGCGGATTGGTGATCATCCGCCACTGGTAGTCGTGCCGCCCAAAGTCCTTGTCAAGGTCGTCCACGACCAGGAAGTATGGCCCCACGTGCTGCCCGCCCCAGATCACGGCGCCCAGGCGCTGAGCACGTTCTACCGGGTTCAGCGGCTTGCTGACCAGGCGCAGATCCGGCCCCTCGGTGGCCCAGTCGTCGCTGTAGGCCTCCTTCTGGTCCACCAGTCCCGCGGAGGCGAATTGGCCCTCGATCTTCCCCAGCAAGGGTGCACGGGGCATGATGTAGGAGCTGCGGTCCATGGTTTTGCCGTCTATGGAGACGAGGTTGTGAGCGCTGGTGGAGACGACCTTGCCCATACCCTCCACGGCGAAGGGCTCACCATAGGCATGGAGATAGAAGGAGCCATAGTCCTCATGCTGGCCGGTCAGGCAGCGGTGCTGCTGAGTCTTGAGCCAGAAGGCGCAGTCCTGGAAGCCCCAGCCGGTGCGGAAGAAGAGACCACCGTCAGGGTACCAGCGGGTGTGCGGCAAGGTCTCCGGGTCGGGCAGGGAAGCAGGCAGCGGGCGGTCCCAAAGGAATAAGGCTCCCACCGTGCGCGGGTAGCTGTTAACGAAGGCCGGGGACATGTTGAACTTGTACACCAGGCTCATCCAGGGGTTTCGGGGCATGGCGTGATGGAGCCAGCAGATGCCGTCCTGCCCGGTAAGGTTCCCGAAGTTGGAGTTGCCCACAGGGAGCAGTTGCGGCGCCACGCCCAGGGCTCCAGGGAGCATCAGGTAGGTCAGCCACTCCGGCAGCTTGGACAGGCGCGGGTGCTTGCTCCAGTCGGTACCGCGCAATCGCAGGGCCTCCAGCCAGAAGTTGCTGTTGGAGAAGCCGTAGTCCACATACGACGGGCCGTTCTCGTGGTAGCCCTCCTCGTCGAGGAAGCGATTCAGAGAGTCCATGGTGCAGAACTTGCAGTCGTCCAGCCATTTCTGGCTGAAGCCCGGCTCACCCTCGATGGCCAGCTCCCCGATTCCCGCGTAACCGGACTGCAACATGCCCCAATAGATGGCCTGGGGGACCTCTTCCCGCGGCGGCGCCGGCCCCAGCGAGAAACCGTCGCTGTAGACGCCCTGCATGACCTCCTCGATCATCCGCACCATGTTGGTACGCACCATGGCCTTCTCGTCCTCGCTCAGGAGAGGGAAGACCCAGTCATAGACCAGAGCAGCGCCGCGCAGGCCGCTGCCGTCCGCGTAGGGCATGAAGGTGACCAGCGCGTCGCGGCCCGCCTGGCCGTAGGTCTCGTCACCGGTAACGGCGTAGACCAGGGCGGCATTCTCAGCCAGCCCCAAGGCCCCGCCGTAGGGGCCGTTGTGGACAATTTTCACCTGCCCGCCGGTGGCGGCGG
>JAAYIR010000293.1 GCA_012523355.1 candidate division WS1 bacterium | reverse complement strand
TCTCGGGAATGACCGCACCCGAATCGGGGTCTACGGCTTCGATGCGTCCCTCTACAGCGCGCGTTACCACTTGGCCCAGTCCACCGGGGCGGCCCGCCAAATGGGGCGCATCCAGCAGGCCCAACTCAACTGCCCGGGCCAGGGTCTCGGGCTCGGTCAGCGGGTCTTCGGTCCCGGAGCCGAGCGAGGCTATGGCCTCCAGGAGCTGGCTGGCCTCCTGCACGAGCTGCCTGCGCCGCTCTTGTACGCGGGGGTCGCAGGTAAGATCTGGTGCACCTTCGAGATTGTTGTGGATGACCCCGTCTACAATGGCGCAACTCTCGATAAGCTCCTCGGCAGTGGAGGCATGGTCGCCCTCGCTGTAACCCACCACATGGCAGATCTGAGGTTGGAGCGCCAAGGCCAGCACCGTGGAGGCGGCGAGTTGCCCCTTCGCAAAGTGAGGTTGCGGTGAGAAAGACAGCAACCCCGCCCGCGTCTGGCGCAGACTGGTGAAGCTGTCATCATGGAGCGACTCAATGAGGTCAATCTTGGCCAGCATCTTGCCCAGGTCCATGGCTCCGGTCGTGGCCGCGGGGCTGTTAAACATGTACTGCGCCACGTAGGTGCGGACCCCCATGGCCTTGGCCATGTACGCGCCCAGGTACGCTGCCGCGACGGCCACGGTATCCGGGGCCTCGCGCATGCTCCACTGATGGGAATCATTGCACTCGACGGGGAGGTCATGCCCGGCGTACCAGGCCATCACCTGCTGGTGTTCCGTAATCGCTTGCGCCAGGGGCCGCTCCGAGCGACCGTCCAGCGTGCTATACCAGAACAGCGGGATAGCGCCCCAGGCGTTATGGATGGTCTCGACCGCGAGCTCTGCCCAGCGCAGGAGGTCATTCGTGCCGGCGTAGATCCGCAGCAGGGGATAATTGCCGCAGCGTGTCGCCTCGTAGATGGCTCGCAGGTCCTCTGCGGAGCGTATCGCTACTCCACCCGCGCCGTCCAGTTCGGGTCGCATCCGTTCGGGATGGAAGAAGAACTCCTGAGCATTCTGATCTGGGCCCAGCGATAGGACGTCGAGAGCGCCGGCTTGAGCGATGAGGCGCGCGCCCTCCACCGTGGCTGCCACCGTTGGCTGCCCAAAATGATGCCGGAGCAGGGGATAGGGACGCTTACTCGCGATTCTCTCCAGGAGTGTCTGTCCCCAAACTTCCTCCGGTGCAACCTCTGCACCCCCCCGCAAGTAGCGCAGAGTCTCGCCCACGGGCTCCAGACCGGTGAAGACAGCCTCGAAGAGGGGATATTGCCGTGCCACCTCCGCCACCGGTGGGGTGCAGCCCAGTGCCATGCGGACCCCGGTTAGCGAGCGGGTCTCCAGACCCTCTTGCAGCTCTGCAAAGAGAGCCTTGGCCACCTCCGGAGTGAGCCGATAGCTGACCGCGACCAGTTCCGGCTTCTCGGTCTGGATAGCCTCGAGCAGGTCCGGCACGGGTACCGCTGGGCCCAGGAAGTGTGTCTGGTAGCCCTCCTGCTCGGCAAGCTGAAGAAAGTGCATTACTCCAGCCACATGGACGCAGTTGCCCAGGGAGGCTCCCAGTACCAATAGGTTACTCATCCTCTGTGTCACCATCCGTTACCAGTCGGCGCACTTGGCGTACAGTCAGCCCTTTGATTCCTATCCGTTCAACGGTGCGGCCTTCCGCCCAGAAATCCTGCCCCAAAAGCAAGCTGCCCAGGTGCACCACGCTGCGCATGGTGGGTGTCTCCACCCCGTACTGCTCCGCGATGGAGATTATCGGGATCAAGCTACAGGGGATGTCCTCGCGCAGGTAGCGATGGTTGAGTGTGGTGGGGGCCATGATCCCCTTATATCCGTAGTTGGCGTGTATGGCCTCGTGCAGACTGCGTCCAGTAACATCATAGCTGACGTACAGCCAGTCCCGCACCGGGGTGGCGCGCAAGCCCAACGCCTCTCCGATCTGAACGCGCTCGTGATCTATGTCTTCCAGCGCACGAGCTACGGAGGGGGTGATGCCGGACAGATAATAGGCGAAGTCGCCGTGAGTATCTTCGATACGAGCGGCATTGAAGAGCATCACCGTGGGATGGAACATGACCGCTACGTTATCGAGACCGGTCTTCAGTACGGTGTCTCCGGGCACAAACTGCGGATAGGCCACACGCAGGGCCTCAACTACCTCCCGGGTCCGATAACCCGGGAGCGCGGCGACCGGTACGCGGTTCTTTACTCCATGAATGCGTGCTTCTGCCGGTCCCACCGCTCGGCTCGCGTAGATGAAAGTCTGCGTCTCGGCTAGGAGTATGTGAGCGGTGCACCCACATTCATGCAGCACCCGGCAGAACTCCAGAGCGCCCCCTGTCCGTCCGGGGTGCAGCACTACCACTTGTCCCTCCCGCAAGTGCGGCGCGCACTGCTCGGCTACAAAGCGATGCCCCGTGGCCGGGACCACCACCATCACTATCTCGGCGTCTCCCAGTGCTTCGCCGGCGTCGGTCGTCACCGTCTGGAGTTGGCCCTCGCCTGTCGGTAGCCAGTCTATTCCCGGGGCAGTCAGTTCAATCCCGCCGCGCTCCCGGGTCGGTTCCAGCCGCTCCGGAGAACGATTCCAGAGCGCGACGTCAAATCCCATAAGCGCCAGGTGAGCCGCCATTGCGGTGTCCCCACGCCCGGCACCCATCACGCAGAACCGTGGTCTGTCGCTAGGCATAACCGCCTCCCTTCATCGTTCGCGGGCACGTGGACTGGAGGTCAGACCGCCGTCGGCACGCGCTTGGTGCGACCTACAACCTCTAAGGACTCGAAATCGCCGAAAGTCTCGCGGAATAGACGGTAATACAGCAGTTCCTCCTTCGATTGCAGCAGGCTGCCGTCGGGCAGCTTCTGCTCTCGCTTGAGGTCGGCGTCAGAGACGATCTCCTCAGCGGCGTCGGCCAGCAACTGCTCCACACCGGCGCCCTCCCAGAACTTGGCCTTGGGACGGTGCAGAACGTCGGACGGCAGCAACCCCTCCATCGCCGCGCGCAGAATCCACTTGCTCTCCATGCCCGTTGCTGGGCTCAGCTTGTAGCGCGTCGGGATGCGCAGGGCCAGCGAGACCACCTCGCGGTCCAGGAAGGGCAAGTAAGCTCTTAGCCCGTGAGCGCGGGAACATCGGTCCACGCGCTGCAAGGCAGTATTGTGGAGACGGAGCGTGAGGTCTAACAGCTCCTCGGCGAGGTGCGATGCAGTGACGCCTTGCAGGTAGTCATATCCGGCAAACAACTCGTCGCTGCCCTCGCCGGAGAACACCACGGGTGCATAATCTGAGGCCATCTTGCCAGCCAGGAAGTTCACCATACTGGAGCGTACCAACAGCGCATCGAAGGACTCCAGGTGGTATATGACCTGGGGCAAAATCTCGACCAGGTCCTTGCGTGTGGGCCGGTGCTCGTGATGCCGGGAACCGATGAAGCCGGCCACAACCCCCGCAAATTCCAGGTCCGGCGCCCCCTCGAGCCCGATGGCAAAGGTATGCAGCTCTGATGTCTGCTGCTGGGCCAACGCGGCGATAGCGCTCGAGTCCAAGCCTCCGGAGAGCCAGGCCGAGGCTACACCCTCTGACAGCGGCTTGCCTATTGCCCGGACCAGACGGTGACGCAGCCCTACGGCCAAGTCCTCGGGAGAGGCGTCTAGCTGTTCATCACAGTCTAGCTCTGCGTAGGACGCCAGCCCGTGCCTCGAGTGATAGTAATGGCCGGGGGGCAGCTCCGTCGGTTCATTCCCCAGCTTCAGGAAGGCCTTGACCTCCGAGGCGAAGCACGTGACGTCTCCGGTTGCGAAGTACAGGGGCACGACTCCCAGAGGATCGCGAGCCAGGAACACCCCCTCGCTATCCATTATGGCCAGAGCGAACTGGCCGTCCACGCGAAGAAGAAACTCCGGGCCCTCTGCCTCATAGGTCCGAGCTACCGCCTCCAGGGGAGAAGTGGCCCCTGGGCTGAGGTCCCGCCAGTTATGGATCTGCCCATCCATGACGACTGCCGGCTCTGTTGCGGTCTGGAATCGGGTCGCCTGGTCGCTAGTCCACAATTGGGCAAGTGTCCCCCAGGGCTTTTCCACGACTCGGCTGCCCGCTGGGCCCCGGTGCCTGATTGCACCCAGGGCGGAGAGAATTTGATTGGTACACGAGGAAGCGGTACTTCCTACAATTCCTGACATAACAGCCTCGTTTCCTTTTACTTAAGAATCATCTGTGGGGAGTGCGCCTTCCGTGCGGCTGGCGTCTGTATCGCTCGCGCGGCTCACCTCGACCAGGCGGCTCAGACCGCGTGCCACCGCAGAGAGTTCGTCATCGGGAAGGCATTGGAGGGAGTTCAGCATGCGCACTCTCATCGGTGTCGGAGCCACTCCCAGCATCTCCATGCCTTCCGGTGTTAGCTGCAGGCGAACCAGGCGGCGGTCGGGCCGACGCCGAATGCGAGTCACCAGGCCCTTGGCCTCCAACCGGTCGGTAATCCCCGAGACCGTGGAAGGGTGTAGATACACCCGCTCCGCCACTTCTGACAAGGTTATCCCTGGCGAGCCCCGCAGTTCCCAGAGCACCCAGAGCTGGGGGCCACTGACCCCGTAGCGTGCTTGCATCCATTTAGAGTAGTCATGTGTAGACTTCAGAAGCCTGGACAGTGACTTGGCAGCCTCGGCCGCCAACTGGGCCTTGCCCTCCTGCGGTATGGCAGTAAGAAATGGTTCGGACATGGTGTACTTCACCGAGCTCTCTGAATATACTTGGTATAGCAATGCTTGCACATGGAAGTATACCACACCTGGGGCTGTTGTCAAATCGGGAGAGTCTCAAAGCCTGCAGCGCCACTTACGCAATGCCCAACGCCCTCATCAGCGCCTCGATAAAGTAGCAGTAGTTGCTCCAGGAGATGTCCGCTGAAACGGAGTGGTCAATACTCGGCAGGTAGCCGCCCTCTTCCATCAAGCTGCGGTTGCGCTCGATCTCTGAATCAATGGCCTTGGGGCCCACCGCCACCGCGCGCTTGTCGAGGCCCCCGACCATCAGGAGCTGCGGACCAAATTGTCGCCGCAACTCCACTGGCACCATACCGGCCGCCACCTCGCACGGTTCCAGGCAGTTGACCCCCACTTCTAGGTACTGTGGGACCAGCAAGCGCAGATCTCCATCGCTCCCCATCCAGCCCACGTCGCAACCATGGGCGCGCGCGAGGTCCATGATCCGACGATAGCGTGGGCTGAGAAGCTTCTGGTGCATTGCTGGAGAGATGAAGGGCCCATTCTTGTAGGCGATATCCTCTCCGAAAATCATGACGTCCAGCCGCGTCAGCCCCACCGCGCGTGTGATGCCGTCCAAGGCGATCACATTGATGCGCTCAAAGAGTTCCTCCACCAGGGCGGGGGCGTCATGCACCAAGTAGCTGGCCGTCTCCACTCCCGCGAGGGAACGTAGGGTCCAGTAGTACCAGCCGACGTTAATGGCCACCGGCACTCCCAGCGTGTCAGCCCTGCGCACGCTGTCCTCCCAACCCGCAGGAAAACGGGCGTCCAGAGCGGCCTGGTCCACAGCGAAGCGTTCATCCATAACCCGCCGCAGGTCTGCGGGCGATTCTATCGGATACTCCAACCACTCCGGAACGCTGGTGGAAGCCTTAAAGCGCTTCACCTTTCGGCCATAGTCGTCAATCTCGACTGTATGATCCTCGTGCTCCTCAAGAACGCGCCGCTCGAAGGGCGGCCACGCCAGGGTTTGACCGCTGATGTTGGCCATCCCCATGGGCTTCACCCCGAGATGCTCATGGGGGTCTGCGCCTCGCGGCAGGCCTTCCCGGTACCAGCGCTCCAGCGTGTCCGCCCAGACGCCCACCAGGCGCAGGGGAGGTTGGTCCACCGGCTGGTAATGCATCACCCGAAAAAATCGCTCGCGGTCGGTCATGGGCATGTGTAAGCCGTCCTTTCTGCGGGCAAAGTCGTCAGCGTGCAGTTGGCAGCATACAGTAGCGGCATAGAGCACCGACAGGCAGCCGGGACCGCCCTCAGCTTTCTGCCCTGAACTCCCTCCCGTGCAGGAATCTCTTCTGCCCGGGCCGAAGTATTCCTCCTCCATGCCCGGCGCCAATGCCATCACTTTGCGCTCGGTAGTGCTTGGCTTGCTGCTCATCCCGGTCAATGCCTGGTGGATGATGCAGGTCGAGCACATCCGCTATTCCGACAACGTCACCACCTCGGCGTTGTTCTTCAACTGCATTGCGCTGCTGCTCATCCTGGTGGGGTGGAGCGCGGTGATGCGGCGGGTCGCGCCCTGGCTGGCGTTGGGGCGCGGAGAGATGCTCACCGTCTATGCCATGGTGGTTCTGGCCAGCAACCTGGCCGGGCATGACCAGATGCAGATTCTGCTGGCGACCCTGGTTCAGATCTGGCGGGGAGCCTCACCTGTGAACAACTGGGCCTCGGAGATCCATCCTGCCCTGCCCCGCTGGCTGATGGGTCCCTCCTCAGGCAGCGCTCTGAGCGCGCTCTACGTGGGCCACTCCAGCCTCTATTTCCCCAGTCACCTACAGGCCTGGATTGGCCCGACCATTTGGTGGAGTCTCTTTGTGGTCATACTGACGGGCACCATGCTTTGTCTGAGCGCGATCTTCCGCCGACAATGGGACCACGAGCGGCTGACCTATCCCATCGCCGAGATTCCTCTGTGGGTCACTTCGCCCACGCGCCAGCTCTTCCGCAGCGGCCCGCTCTGGTTTGGCTTTGGGA
The DNA here is from genome assembly GCA_012523355.1 of candidate division WS1 bacterium. Taxonomy (GTDB): domain Bacteria; phylum Armatimonadota; class Zipacnadia; order Zipacnadales; family Zipacnadaceae; genus Zipacnadum. Next base: position 4,248 of record JAAYIR010000293.1, on the reverse strand, counting down.
TTGCCTTTCTGCTCCAACTCCAGACCATGATCCCCTTCTGGTATCCCGGCTTTCCTTCCCTCAACCTGGGTGTGCGCGGCTACATGGCCACCGACATGCCCTGGCGCGCTTGCGGTCATATCCCCATCTGCTTCTTTCCCTTTGTATTTGGCTTGGCCTATCTGTTGCCCACCGAGCTGGCCTTCTGCGTCTGGTTCTTTCCCCTCCTCGGCCGTCTGGAGATGGTGGCGGCCGCTTGGCTGGGGGTCCTCCAACCCGACGGTCCACCATATCTCATGCAGCAGGAGATGGGCGCCTTTCTGGGCGTGGCCGGGGTTGTCATCTGGGCCGCCCGGGGCCATCTGCGCCGCGTCTGGCTTCAGGCCTGGGGACAGCGCGCCCTGGACGACACCACCGAGCCTCTACGCTACGGCATGGCCTTCTGGGGATTCGTCGCGGGCATGGCCCTGCTGGTAGTCTTCGCGGTCTTGGCCGGCATGCAGTGGGCTACCGCGCTGATCTACTTTGTCTGGTTGATGGCCACCGTACTCACCGCCGCCCGTGTCCGTGCAGAGTTCGGCTTGCCGACGCTGGAGATGTGTTGCCAGGTGGGCGTGGACGATGCCATGATGCGTGTCGCCGGCCAGAACACCTTCCCTCTATCCGACCGTATCGTGCTCACACTGTTCTTCTGGCTGAACCGCACCAGCCGCCAGTTTCCCATGCCCAACCAGATGGATGCCTTCCGTCTCGGCCAGCGTGCGGGTCTCCGCCTGCCGCGCCTCACCTGGGTGCTGCTGTTGGCCTCGGCGCTGGGAGCGCTGTCGGTATTCTGGGCCTATCTGCACACCAGCTATCAGGTAGGCATGGAGTCTGCCGCTTATACCGGCGTGGCGGTCTGGGCCTTTGGTGAGCCCCCCTGGAAGAGACTCGCGTTGACTATCGCCAATCCCCTTCCCCCTGACCGGGGTGCAACTGTTGCGTATCTGGTTGGCATCCTCGTCACGCTCGGCTTTGGAGCCATGCGCGCGAGATTCATCTGGTGGCCCTTCTACCCCGTAGGCTACCTGCTGACGGGCAGCTATGGCGTACTACGCATGTGGTTCCCCATTCTCATCACCTGGCTCATCAAGTCAGGGATCCTGCGCTATGGGGGTCTGAAGACGCATCTGAAGACTCTGCCGTTCTTCATGGGGCTCGTGCTCGGCAGCTTTGCCGCGGGATTCCTGCGAACCTTGATTGATCTGATGTGGAACCTGCATTTCCCCAGCTCCAGCGGGATCGGGGGGCTATGAGCCGAAACGCCATGGAGGACGTGTGGCGTGACGTGTGGAACCTAACCCGTGGCTTGGAGAGGGCCGAGAGCACAGACGTTCTGCTCGCGTGTTTCTTCTCCAATCTTCCTCGAGGAGGGATTGTTGTGCTTATAGTCGGCCTCAACTCCAGCCCCAATCAGGATGGTCTAACTGCCTCAGTGCTCAAGCAGGTTCTCGCCGGTGCGGAGGCCGCCGGGGCGGAGACCGTTCTCGTACATATGAAGGAGCGCACCCTGGAGGCCTGCCGCCAATGCGACAATGGCTGGGGGCAGTGCCGGCAGGAGCATACGTGCGTCATCGAGGACGATTTCCAGGCGTTACGCGAGCAGCTTCACGCCGCCGACGCCCTCGTCTTCGCGAACCCCGTCTACTTCGGCGAGCTATCCGAGGTGGCGAAGACCTTCCTGGATCGCCTGCGGCGCTGCGAGGCCTTCGAGGAGGGGCCGCTGACGGGAAACCTCTTCCTGGGAATTGCCGCAGCGGGCGGCTCCGGTGGAGGTATTGTCTCGTGCCAGCAGGTGCTGGAGCGCTACTGCCAACACATGCGTATGAAGCTGTTTGATATGATCCCCGTCACGCGCTTGACGCGCGAATACAAGCTGGAGTCCGCGTACCTGGCAGGAGCGGCACTCGCCAAGGCCCTCGCCGCTTCGTCTCCCTCGCCGACGGGGTAGTGGCTGCGTGGATAGACAAGTCCTCTGTTGACCTGAGACGGCGTCGCAGGGGAAGCGCTATGCTGGCATGGAAACAAACCACCACGAAAGGCGTTAATCGCTTCACAGAGAATTGTCTCTTGTGGACTGAACATTTCAAGGAGGCTCTAACGTATGAAGTCGCAATTGAACGGCGTCAGCCTGACGGGGCTGGCTGTAATGCTGTGTTGTCTAGCGGTACTCCCGCCGGTCTTGGCCGAGGCTGCGGAGGAGGTCAAGTTCCGCACCGCTGAGGAGGCCGTGCTCAACGTCTACTGGACGGACACGCCTCCCGTGATGGACGGGAAGATGGACGACGCTTGCTGGCAGGAGGCGGAGGTGGCCAAAGACTTCTTCCTCTTCAAGCACGCCGGCGTCCCCCTCAACCAGACCGAGGTGCGGGTCAGCTATGACGCCGAGAATCTCTACGTCTTCTGGAAGCTGTACGAGAAGGATATTGACCAGCTCAAGGAGGGCACTCCCGACCAGACGCGGGATCATATCAGTTGGGTTGACTGCGTCGAGTTATTCCTCGATCCCGGGCGGACGGAGAAGCGCTACTACCAGCTGGCCAGCAATCCCAGCTCCCAGCTCTATGACGGCGTCTATGGCTTCCCCAACGCAACCATAGAGGGGTTCTCTCCTGACTGGGAGCCGGTGTCTGGACGTTTCGAGGGCGGCTGGACCATGGAGCAGAAGATCCCCTTTGGCGAGCTGGCTCTGGGCGGTATGATGGTCGCCACTCCCCAGGTGGGAGATCACTGGGGCCTTACCTTCTGTCGCAATCAGGGCCCGCTCCACGAATGGAGTCAATGGGTTCCCACCGACCGGGGCTTCCATGAGCCGGTGAACAACGGGCACGCCTATTTCCGGGGCCGCAAGGCTGGGGAAGCCCTGCCTGCCGTGCCCCAGGCTAAGCCGGGGTCGCTGTTCTATGGCCCCAGCGCGTTGGAGTTCACGGTCGAGAACGCCAGAGACCTGAAGGTCGCAGCGACGGTGCAGAGGGGCGAGGCAGCCCCTGCCGAACTCCCTGCAAGGATAGAGGGTGAGGTCGTCACCATCCCGTACCAGTTGCTGGAGGGCGGGGTGACCCGGTTCGCGTTCCAGTTGGCCAGCGCGGGGAAGCTGTTCTACACCGGCCAGGCGGTGGCGGATCAGCCGCTGATCCGAGCGCCGCTAGCGGCCATGGCGCAAGCGGCCAAAGGCGACCAGGAAATGCTGGCTCAGCTAGGTACGCCGCACCCGAGGATACGGATGGTGGCCTGGCAGCTTAACGGATTCCTGCAGAAGGTCCAGGAGGCCCAGGCGCAGCTCGACCAGGGCGCCGCTCTGACCGCGCCGCAGTGGCAAGCGCTGATTGATGACACCCAGGTGCTGCAAGACGACTGGCACAAGCTGCAGTTTGACCTCGCGCTGGCCAAAGCCTATCCCGGCAAGCCGGGTGAGCCGCAGGTCGCCTTTGCCGTCGGCTCTGGGACTGAGAACGACAAGTTCTACAAGGATCTTGCCTTCACGGGCTCGACTACTGAGCCTATTCGCCTGGCCTTGGCCGGGAACGAGTATGGTTCCTACCAGCTCGTCATCATGCCCTTCTGGCGTAATCTGAGCGAAGTCACCGTGAATTGCTCAGAGCTGAAGGGGCCAGGCGGAAAGACCATTCCTGCAGAGGCTAGCCGCTGGTTCCGGGTAGGCTACGTGAAGCTCGAGAACTGGAATCCGCGCACTAGTTTGGGCCGGGAGTATGAGCCGGACCCCTTGCTGCCGGCCGCTCCCTTCTCCGTTGCGCGGGACGAGCAGGCCGCGGTGTGGGTAGACATGAAGCTTCCCGCCGGCGCCCCGGCCGGTGTGTACCGCGGGAAGGTCACCGTCAGCGCCGAGGGGCAAGAGGTGGAACGGGTGGTGGAGGTCAGGTCCTATGGCTTTGACATCCCGGTTCACACCTCTTTCGAAGCGGATGTCTGGCACAGTGTCTACAACTGGAACCGTTTCTACGGGAATACCCTCAAGTACAACTCGGAGATCAATGCGAAGCACTCCGAGGTGCTGGGGCGCTACCGGGTCAACTCCATTCCCGGTGATTGGATTACCATCTGCCCGCAGGTGCCGATCTATCGCGAGGCGGACGGTCATTTCCCCTTCGACTTCAGTACCTTCGATGAATACGTCAAGAACGGGGTGGCTAACGGCTCCCGCTCCTTCTGGTGCGCGTTGTCCTGCAACTCCGGCTGGACCGCGTGGCTTAACGACCCCAACCGTCAGAT
>JAAYIR010000292.1 GCA_012523355.1 candidate division WS1 bacterium | reverse complement strand
TGGACGGACTGGGCCTCGGACGAGCGCATGGAGGCCTGGGGCAAGCTGATGGAGGAGGCGCGCGCCCTCGCGAAGACCGACCGCGAGAAGCGCAACGTGGCGATCTTCGAGGCTGGGCCCTGGACCTTCCTACAGGAGGCCAAGGCTGCCAACCGCCCGGCCCCCTGATCTCCGGACGGCCTGAAAACGCGCCTTCGCGCCTCCGGCTCGGTGGCTGCGCTCCAAGAAGCGCATTGGGGCCGGTTGACATGAATACAACCGGCCCCAGCTTCCAGACGGCATCACTCCACTGGCGGTCCTAGGGGGCCAGCGTGACCTCACCCATTCTCGAGGGCTCCGTCGGCCCACCGAAGGTCGGACTCCATGAATGCAGGTTCAGACCTCCGGTGCGTGAGGTGCGGACGACGTTCATGAAGAACACGTCACCACCCTTGAGAGGTTCTCCCATGACCAGCTTGTCCAGGGGATACGCCAGGTACGTCTCCCAGCGGTCGGGCTGGGAGGTGTCGGGGACGATCTTGACTCCGCTGTCCCACGGCTGCTGGTCCATGCCGGCCTGCCCCGATTCTCCCCAGGCGATGCCGGTATTGTTCCCCGAGGAGTTGACTCCCATCTGCCGGTAGGGACGATCCGGGCGCCGGCCTACGAAGATCTCCCAGCAGTCGCCGCCAAAGGCGTTGGCGGTCAACTGCAGTTCCTGGGGCGCGATCTCCTCCTGCAGACGCACGTACAGGTATTCCCCGTCGTGGGCCAGCCAACCCGCCAGCTTGCGGGCCGGCGGCTCGCCAGTGCACTTGCGCCAGTCAGTCATGGCGGAGGCCTCGGCCCAGTTCACCTTCGTCGGATCGCCACCGGCCTTCGCCACTTTCGCCGCCGTCGCCCTGGGAGTGGGAAGAGCATTCTGCTCCTCGTACAGCCTGCGCCCCGCCACCATGTAGTCCCAGTACTGCTTGATGAAGACATCACGGCGCTGGGCCTGGATGCTGGTGACACGGGCCTGCCGGGCCGCCTCGATGTACTGCGCCAGTTCCGCCATGCGCTCCGGAGTTCCCAGCCACTTCCAGGCCAGTTCGCGAGTCTGGTGACTTCCTCGCAGGCCCTGGGCGATGTCCGGCGGGTAGTTCTCAGGCGTGCTGTAGATGGCCTCCACTCTCTCGTAGAACTTCTGCAGTGCAGGCCCGGCATTTCCGAACTGCATGGAGAAGAACTCGTCCAAGAGCACCTTCACGTCCAGGTCGGGGTTCACCATCATCTTGCTCGCGATGTAGTTCTCCACATCCTGTCCAACCCCACAGTAGAATATCCCGTTGATACCGTGATCTCTCAGGATACGGTACTGTCGAGCGGCGGTATGGGCAAAGAACCCCGGGAAGCAGTGGAAACGCCCATTATTGGCAATTTCCAGCGGGAAGGTCCAGTACAGCCAGCAGTGCAGTGGCCGCTTGCCCTTCTCCACTGACCATTCCTGCATCATGCGCCTATCTGCCCTCTCCATCGCAGGGGCGAACCAATTGCGGGTGTGCAGGCACATGTCCACCGCGATATTGGGTTCAAGTTCAAAACTGGGATGCCCCTGATATGCGGCGTAAGCGAGAGTCGAAACGTACTTACCCGGGTGTCGCTGCTGGACGGCCCGCGCGATCGTGTTCACAAACGTGAAGATATAATCACTGGCAGTAGCGTTCATCCCGTCCCGAATCGCTTCCGGGCGAAGTTGCGCTTGGCAGGTGGGACACTTGCACCACTGGGCGTTGTCCATCGGCACCAGGCCAAAGTACCGGCCCCAGTTCTGCGCCCCCTGCTTCGATCCACGCCCCTCAAAGTAGTCGTCGGCGTCCTTGATTACCTGATTGATGAAACCCGGGTTCGTAAAGCAGGGCTCAGGTGGTTGGCCCTCGTAGCCCACGGCAAAGTACTCGGGATGGTGCCCCTCCCACTGGTCCTCCGCGTTGGGGTTCTTCTCCCAGAAACGATTGTAATACCCGTAGAAGGAGTGATTGCACCCGAAGCGTTCGCCGCCCCAACGCGCTCGGTAGACGTAGAGCAGGCATTGGGACCGCATTTCCTCAACGTTTCCGTTGGGAAACTTGCGATACAGTTCTGGCCAGTTGAGTCGGTCGATCTCCCCATACTCCGGCGTATCTGCGCGCCAGAGCTGCGCCCCGCGCCCCATCCGTTCTGCCGACGCCGACCAGCTCTTGCCGTCCAGGCTGACGCGGTAGATAATGGAAGTGGAGGAGCGATTGGTGAAGGCCGGGATTTCGCTGTGGTCCTTAGCGTTAGTGATAACTACTGTACGCCGGTGAGGGATCACCCGGCCCAGTTCCGTCGCGTTGAACCAGCGGACCCCGCAGTAGTCCTCCAGAACCTTGTACACGGCGCCCAGGGTCCCGCAGTTATCGTAGGGATCCGGCCAGGTGGTGTAGCGGCGCGGATGTGCGGGGTCATACTGCACCACGCCCCGATCCTCTGCATCTTTGCCGATCATGACAATAGCGCCGGGCAGGAACTGCACTACGGACTCCTGATCCTGCAACTTTTCAGCCGCTATTCCCAACCTCTCCGTTTCGGCGCTGGCGCCCACGAGCAGCCATGTGCCAGTAGCCTCTGCTGCGTCCGTGACAATCGGCACGGTCGTCCCGCTCATCTGCTCCAGATGCCACTGAAGTTCGTACGCAGCCAACTGCGCCGCTTTCGTGGCGTCCGGAGCAATGACAATGGTGGAGGTAGCCTGCTGGTCTCTCACCAGCGGCCACTCCGGCGGCGCAGCCCACGCCAGGGTCGTGAACATCGCCGCCAGTAGCGACAGTCCCACAATCGCGTTCAGCTTGTCCATCTGCCTGCCTCCGGGAGAGCGGCGGTTTGTAATTCCCTAGAGCCAACACACGCCGATTGCCGCCCACCTGGCATCTCTTCCTCTTCATCCTCGCCAGTACCTCCCCGGCGTTCAGCACGACCGCGAACCTGGAACCCGGAGCCGAGAGGGCAGGTATTCGCGGACAGCCGGGGAAGAGCACAAGCATT
>JAAYIR010000291.1 GCA_012523355.1 candidate division WS1 bacterium | reverse complement strand
GCTCTGGCGTTTCCCCAGCGCACCCTGGTCGTCTCCTGCTGCGCAAGCGCGTCACTCCCGCCGTCGAGGCCTGGCTCTTCACCAACCCCCTCCCGGTCGCCGTGACCGAGCAGGTGCATGTCGCTGGCTGGGCGAAGGTTTTGGACCTGTGCGGTGAGGTCCCTACTCGCCACGGTGATCAGGTAGAACTGACCGTCGCGCCTGGTGACGTACAAACGCTGATGCTGCAGAAGGCTTAGTGAAAGAACTCTAGCTTGGCGGCCCCTCTCCCTGTCATCGGAGGGGTTCGATAGCCAATATGACAGGTCCGCCGTCCATCGGGAGGCTGCCCCAGGGTACAAGAGGACGGTGTCTCTCCCTGTATAGGCAGGCCTTCATTACCAGCATGCTACGTTCATGAGAGGAGCTCGACCTCATGACCTCCAAAGAGCGCCTGCTCGCCACCTGGGAAGGCCGCCCTGCCGATCATCTTCCCCTTACCACCTGGTGTTTTGGCTTCCCCGCACCTGACCATCTTCGCTGGTCCCGCGACGGCGTCGAGCGTGCCTTCTGGTACTCTCTCCGCCTCGAGCATATCCATACCCTCCCCCAACCCTGGACCCTGGAGGACGACTTCCAGCGCGTGCTGGCCTGGCGCGAGGTGGGGATTGATGATGTGCTCGATGTATCCGTGCCCTGGAGCTTCAGTCCGGAGGTGACCTGGCAGGATTCTCTTCTCCCCCGCGGCGAGGCCGATCCCCGCTACCCGGTCCTGGTCCGTGAGTACCAGACCGCTGCAGGTCCCCTTCGCCATGCGATTCGGCAGACCGGTACCGAGCCTCCTGGCTGGGTAGTACAGCCCGATCATGTGCCTCTTTTCGAGGACTACAACATCCCCCGCGCCGTCCAGCCACCCATCAGCAGCCCCGCGCACGTTGCGGCCGTGCGCTCCCTCTACGCCCCGCCCGATGCTGCCGCGCAGGCCTGGTTCGCCGACCGGCTGGCCCGGGTACAGGACTTCGCCTCTCGCGAAGCGGTGCCGGTGCAGGCCTGGTCGGCCTTCGGCATGGATGCCGCGGTGTGGCTGGCCGGTACCCAGGGCGCGATCATGCTGGCCCTGCTCGAACCTGCCGTCTTCGCTGAGTTGATGGAGATCATTCTGGCCGCGGATCTCGCTCGCACCGAGCTGGCGGCCTCGCATCCCGGCGTGGACATGGTGGTGCAGCGCGGCTGGTACTCCTCCACCGACTTCTGGTCTCCCCAGCTCTTTGACCAGTTCGTCTTCCCCGGCCTAACCCAGCTCGTCGAGGTCGCCCACCGCCACGGCAAGAAGTATGCCTATGTTATGACCACCGGCGTGTCCGTCCTCGGCCCGCGCCTCGCCGACGCCGGGGTGGATGTCTTATACTTCGTGGACCCGGTCCAGGACGCCCTCTCCGTCGAGACCGCTCGCGACCTGCTCGGAGATCGCCTGACTCTATGTGGTGGAACCAATGCTCTTTCTCTACAGTCCGGCGACCCCCAGCGTATCCGCGAGGAGGTCCGCCGTGCCTGCGAGGTCTTGGGACCCACCCACCGCTTCATACTGCACCCGGTGGATGCCATCTTCCCAGACACCCCCTGGGCCGGAGTGGAGGCTCTCCTCGAGGCCTGGCAGCAATATCGCTAAGCGCTCTTGCTTGGGACGACTTCTCTACGGGTAGGACAGCCGTCTCGCCCGTCTGCCGCACGGTTCTCACCGGTAGGACAGGCGTCTCGCCTGTCCTCCGCGAGCGGTGGGGTGGGCCTCCGTCTTCGTGTAGGGGTGCGATTCATCGCACCCGGTGGAGGTTGTTGCGCTGGCCTCCGCACCTCCCCTCCCTGAGGGGAGGTCGGCGACGTCTGCGCCGCCGGGTGGGGTCCTCCGCCCTCTCTGCCTGAAGGAGACTTGCCATGTTCGACCATCTGAAGCCTCTCAAACCGCGCGTTGCTGTCTCTGCCGTTTCCAGCCCTCTGGAAGTGGGCGCTGACCGCGCCCCACAGGCTGCACGGGATCTTGCGGCCTTACTGGAGCAAGCCGGGTGCGAGGTCCTCCTCCTGGAGCCGATCGGTACTGCCGACCAGGCCACCGCCTCCGGCCAGCAACTGGCCGCTGCCCAGGTGGATGCGCTGGCCCTCGCTCCTGTCTCCTGGTTCGAGGATTACCTGGTCCTCGATCTTCTGGAGGAGTGCCCGCTGCCCCTGCTCCTGTGGCCGCTACCTGGCATGGAGACCGGCGCCCTGTGCGGCACGCAGCAACTCACCTGTTTCCTCCAGCAGCTCGGCCGCCCCTACCGCGGCCTCTTCGGCCCGCTGGAGCCTGGCTCCATGCTGGACCAGGCGCTGGTCTTTCTGCGCGCTGCCGCCTTGCACCGCCGTCTGCGCCGCGCCCGCGTCGGTCTGGCCGGACACCGGGTCGGTGGCATGACCTATACCGCTCCCCACGAGCTGGCCCTCAAGCGGGCCCTGGGCCCTCGAGTCGTGCCCCTGGACCTGCCCCAGTTTCTCGCCCGCGCCGCCGCCATGTCTGCTGAGGAGGCTCGCCGTCTCTGGGAGCAGGTCTTGCAGAAGGTAGGCCGCTCTATCGTCAACGAGGCTGACGGCCTGGACGCCATGCAGGTCTATCTGGCCGCCCGCGAAGTCATTTCTGAGGAGCGGCTGCACGCCATAACTTTTGGCTGCTACCCGCACCTCATGGGTCGCGTTTGCCTGGCGGGCTCGCTCCTCGCGGACGAGGGGCTACCGATGGCTTGCGAGGGGGACGTCAACGGCGCAGTGGGACAGCTCATCCTGGCCTCGCTCACTGCCCAGCCCACACAGCACACTGACTGGCTGGAGCCGCTTCCTGACGGCACCGTGGTCTTCACTCACTGCGGCTCCGGCTCCTTCTGCCTCGCCGAGAGGCCGGCGGACATCACCCTCAGCCCGGTCCGGCTGATGACCCAGGGCGTCTGCGCACTCTTTCCCGTGCGCCCCGGCCCCGTCACCCTGCTCAACGTCATCCCTCACGCCGCCGGCTATCAGATCGCTCTCCTCGAAGGCGACGCCCTGAGCACCGAGATGGTTTTTCCCGGCAATCCTCTGCGCGTGCAGTTCCCGCGCCTCACTGAAGAGATCCTGGCCTGGATTTACGATCAAGGCTTGGGCCATCACTGGGTGGCCGGGTTCGGGCACGTCGGCACAGAGGTGCGGGCGCTGGCCTCCCTCTGCGGCCCCTCGTTGAGGCTGGTCCAGATGTAACCACCGTCTTCTTCCTCCAGCCAGGAAAGAAGCACCTCTTCCGGCGGGATAGGCCCCTGTTCTTTGTCTTCGTGCAGAGGTGCGATCCATCGCGCCCAGGGAGTGAGGCCTCTGGGGCGGTGGCCGCTGAGGGGGTGAGGCCTCCGTGCCGTTTCCCGTCGGGGCGGCAATCGCGGGTCCGCCCGCGATTGCCGCCCGCTCACCCACCTTGCTTACTACCTCCCTTGCGCCACCCCTCCCCCCTGGAGGGGCCGCACGAGTGACGCGCCCCGCGCGTCAGGAGGCCGGCCCAGCTC
>JAAYIR010000048.1 GCA_012523355.1 candidate division WS1 bacterium | reverse complement strand
GCGAGGTGCAGATGGCACTGATGAATCGCCGACTGGCGGGGGCCATCCACACTGTCTTTCTGGTGACCCACCCGGATTACGCTTTTCTCAGCTCCAGCCTGGTGAAGGAGATTTGCAGCATGGGCGGCCAGATTGACGAACTGGTGCCGCCGGGCGTGGCGAAGCAACTGTGTGAGCGACTGAGCCCACGGTAAAGGGAGGACCTCAGATGGAGATACTCCGGCTGTTGGACGAGCTTGAAGAGATGGGAGAGGCGGGTGAGAAGTGGTACCCGGTGATTCCGCGGTTGAGCGGCAAGACCGCGATTGATTTCGACGAGTTCTTGCAGGTGTTGCACAAGCTGCGGTCCTCCCTGCCGGAGGAGATGACTACGGCCTCGCAGATCGCCCGGGACCGGGAGCGGATCGTGCGCGAGGCGCATGAGGAACGGGCCAAGATCCTGGAGGCCGCGCGTGAGCAGGCGCAGCTTCTCATCTCCAATGACGAACTGGTCCGCCAAGCGCAGGCGCGGGCGGAGGAGATCACCGCCCAGGCGCGGATTGACGCCGAGGCCGTGCGCGCCGAGGCCGAGACCTGGGCCCGGGGTGTGGTCGAGCGACTGGAGAACTACGTCGGGCGCATCTCGGCGACGATTGACAAGACCAAGAAGGCGCTGGTGGCTCAGGCGCCGCCGGCCCCGGGGCGCGGCAGCCCCCGACCCATGGACGACGAAGAATGATAGCCGCCAGTAGGTGATAATCTGTGAAGGTTCTGGTAGTTAACTGCGGTAGCTCCTCTCTGAAGTATCAGCTCTTTGACAGCGAAACTGAACAGGCCCTGGCTTCCGGAGTAGCCTCCCGGGTGGCGGTGAACGGAGGCACCCAGGCTCAACTGGAGCACCGCGTGGCCGGCAACAGCTCCCATGTCGTCTGTGCGCCGATGCCGGACCATGAGGTGGCCCTGGGCCATGTTCTGGAGGCCCTGGTGCATCCCGAGCATGGCGTCCTGAACACCCTGGAGGAGATAGGGGCCGTGGGGCACCGGGTGGTCCACGGCGGCGAACGGTTCTCGGAGTCAGTGCTGATTGACGATAAGGTAATCGCCGCCATTGAGGGCTTCTGCGAAATCGCCCCCTTGCACAATCCTGCCAACCTCCAGGGCATCCTGGCCTCCCGTCACCGCCTCCCGGGCGTGCCTATGGTCGCAGTTTTTGATACCGCTTTCCACCAGACCCTTCCCCCGACTGCCTACATCTACGGTTTGCCCTATGAGCTTTACGAGGAGCGCGGCATCCGTCGGTACGGCTTCCACGGCACCTCCCACCGCTACGTCGCTGGGCAGGCAGTGGAAGTGCTGGGGGCGGCCGGCCGGTCCGCCGACAAAATCATCACGTGTCATCTGGGGAATGGCTGCAGCATTACCGCAGTGGAGGGGGGCAAGTCGGTGCAGACCTCCATGGGCTTCACGCCGCTCGCGGGCCTGCTGATGGGCACCCGCTGCGGCGATATTGACCCCGCTTTGGTGCCGTACCTCATCAACCACCTGGGTATGGACTCCAGGGAGATCGACGAGATGCTCAACAAGCGCTCCGGGCTGCTGGGCATCTCCGGCGTGAGCAGCGACATGCGTGATATTCATGCTGCCGCCGAGGCTGGTAACCCGCGGGCCCGCCTGGCCCGAGACATATTCTGCTATCGCCTGCGGAGGTACATCGGCGCCTATGCCGCGGTCATTGGTGGCGTGGACGCGGTAGTGTTTACGGCCGGCATCGGGGAGAACGATGCCTGGGTGCGAGCTCAGGCGATGCAGGGGCTGGGATTCCTCGGACTGTGCCTGGATGAGCAGGCCAACGCCGACGGGAATCTGAACGGGTCACGAGACGTGGCCACGGCGGAGAGCCGAGCCCGCATACTGATCATCCCCACCAACGAGGAGCTGCTGATCTCCCGGGATACGGCGGCGCTCGCCTCAACTGAGCAGTCCGTTCTGCGAGATCCTGCCTAGCTAGCTACTGCCCCGCCTCCTGCCCCACGGTTTCGCCCGCCTGTCGGCGGCGCCGGCGCAGGACTTCTCGCAGCACCCCCCCGAGCGAAAGGCCATAGAACAGCACGAGCACCAGCAGGACAGCCGGAACCCGTATCCAGGGATACGCCACCCAGAGCCGCCAGCCCCAGACCGTGAAGAGCATGGCTAGGGCAGTGTGGATCAGGGAGCCAATCAGGGTCCAGAGCCAGAACTGGAAGGGCGGAACATGGGCCATGCCCGCCACCAGCGAGGCCCAGGGGCGGACGTGCCCTATCAGTCGCCCGGCGAGGATGGTCAGCACCCCATAGCGCCCATACCAGGTCTGGAGGACCTCGCGGGCCCTCATCAGACGGCGGCTGTGACTGAAGCGGCGGACGAGGAAGCCGTGTCCGGCCCGCCCGGAGTAGTAGGTGATCCCTGCGCCAGTGAGATGCCCGGCGTTGATGACCATGAAGGCGGACAGATGAGAGAAGTAGCCGGCGCTGACCAGTCCCTGGGCCACGATATACCCCAGCGCGGCCGGAAAGGGCACGGCCAGGTTCTCTACCACCATGAACAGAAAGACCCCCAGCATCCCGTGGGTTTGCAGCCAGCGGAGCAGTTCGGCGTAGAGGTCATCCATCAGCGGTGCACCATCGGGCGCCAGGAGGTTAGCTCCAGCCAGGGAGGCGTTTGCAGGGCGGTCCTCCGGGCCCGGGGCGATACGGCAAGGAGCAGATCATCCCCCTGTGCCCAGCGTGAGACACCAGGGTTCTGACCAGCAGCAGTCTCCGGCAGTAACTGGCTAGCTTCCGCGGCGGCGGAGTCTACCCCCAGACCTGTAATCCCCGGCATATACCATCTCCCGGATAGAGTGAGATCTTGCCAGCGCGCTCGTGCGACGGCGTATCGTGATATACTACCTCGCACCGCGGAAGGTCGCAAGATAGTCGTAGAACAGAGGGTCGAGCAGTGCCCGGACGCAAGCGGAAGACAACCGTCGCTCTCATCTCCCTGGGCTGCCCCAAGAACCTGGTGGATGCCGAGGTCATGTTGGGTCTACTGGAGGCGGCCGGCTATCGCCTGGTGGCAGCGCCGGAGGAGGCGGAGGTGCTGGTGGTCAACACCTGCGCTTTCATCGAGCCAGCGGTGGAGGAGGCCCTGGACGCGCTGCTAGACCTGGGGGAGCTGAAGCGGAGCGGCTCCCTGCGGGCGCTGGTATGCAGTGGGTGCTTGCCGCAGCGCTACGGGGAGGAGCTGCTGGAGGAGTTGCCGGAAGTAGATGTATTCCTGGGGCCGGGGGCGATGCCGCATATCGTGGAGGCGGTCGGGGCAGCGCTGCGGGGGGAGCGGCGGCTAATCCGCGCGCCGCTGGACTATCTATACGCTGCTGATACGCCACGGGTCCGGACCGGAGCCGAATGGGCGGCGTATGTGAAGATCGCCGAGGGGTGCGATCACCGTTGCGCCTACTGCACCGTGCCCGCGCTGCGGGGGGCGTACCGTAGCCGGCTGCCCGAAGATGTACAGCGGGAGGTAAAGCGACTGGCCGCAGAGGGCGTGCGAGAGATGGTGCTGATCGCTCAGGACACCAGCTACTACGGGCGGGACCTGCACCCACGCCGCTCGCTGGCGGAACTGCTGCGCGGACTGGGGGAGGTCCTGGGAACTGTGTGCGCGGACTCAGGAGTGGGGGCCGGAGGCGAGCTCCCCTGGCTGCGACTCATGTACCTGCATCCCGCGCACCTGACCAGGGAGCTGCTCGAAGCCATGGCTGCGACACCCGGAGTGGTGCCGTACCTGGACCTGCCCTTGCAGCACGCCGCGCCAGCGGTCTTGCGGCGCATGGGGCGGGCCGGGTCAGGAGAGAGCTATCTGCGCCTGATCCGGCGCATCCGCCAAGACGTGCCCGGGGCGGCGCTGCGCACAACTTTCATCGTGGGATTTCCCGGCGAAACCGAGGCGGACTTCCAGGAGTTGCTGGAGTTTGTGGAGCAGGCGCGGTTCGATCGGCTCTCGGCCTTCCGCTACTGGCCGGAGGAGGGTACGCCCGCGGCTACACTGCCCGACCAGGTCCCGCTGGAGGTGGCTGACGAGCGGCTGGAGGCACTTTTGCAGGCCCAGGAGAAGCTCTCTCTGGCGAACAACCAGGCGCTGATCGGACAGCGCCTGCGGGTCCTGGTGGAGCAGGTGGAGGCCGATGAGGCAGTAGGGCGGTCGTATCGCGATGCGCCAGAGGTGGATGGAGTGGTGAAAGTGCCGAGAGGGAGCGTGGACCGGGGAGAGTGGGAGAGGATGCTGCAACCTGGACGATTTGTCGAAGCCGAGGTGATCGCGGTGGAGCCCCACGATCTGATGGCGCGGGTGGGGATTCAGCCGCCGGAGAGATGAGGTCTGCCGAAGCCGAGAACCGGGCGTACTTCCGCGAGGCCTACCTGAACGGAGAACACGGGTGGGGAGTCACGGAGCCTGACCCGTTTGTGGTCAAGTACCTGGCGCGGCTGCGGGAGCTGGCGCCCGGCGGCAGGCTGCTCGACCTGGGCTGCGGCGAGGGGCGGCACGCCATCGCCGGGGCGGGCCTGGGGTTCCGGGTGACGGGCGTGGACTTCGAACCCGGGGCACTGCAACGGGCACGGAAGGCGGCAAGGGCAGAGGGCGTCCGGGTGACCTTTCGCCAGGCGGATGTGCGGGCGCTACCCTTCCCCGCGGGCGCCTTCGACGCGGTGCTGGACTACGGCTGTCTGCACCATCAGCGCCAGGCCGACTGGCCGGCATACCGCGCCAGCCTCTGCCAGGTGCTCAAGCCGGGCGGGTATTATCTGCTGTCCGTCTTCAGCCCGCGCTTCCGCCTGTTTGCGGGAAGTCAGCGCTCCTGGCATATCGCCCACGGCGCCTACCGGCGGTGCTTCACGCTGGAGGAGCTGGTGAGCATGTTCAAGAGTGATTTCGAGATACTGGAGCTGGTTGAGGAGCGCCCGAAAGGACTCTGGCACGCGCTGATGCGCAGGAGGTGCGCGAGATGACCGCCGAAGGACCCCCTCCTGCACTGAAGCCCGCCAACTGGTTGACGGTGTCGCGACTGGCGATCCTGCCGCTGGTAGTCATCGCGCTGGTGCGGGGTGAGTCCGTGTGGGTGGCAGGGCTCATCCTGTTGGCCTGGGGCACGGACCTGGTGGATGGCCGTTTGGCGCGGCGCCTGGGGCAAGCCGGCCAACTGGGGCGCTCCCTGGATACCATTGTGGATTTCGCGCTCATCTTTGGTCTATTCATCGCCTTCTATGTGGCCGGGCGTTTGCCGACCTATCAGTTCGTTGTCTTGTATTTCGTCAAACTCGGAGCTCTGGCGCTACAGTTTGCTTGGCTCCGTTCGCCGGTGCTACGTGACCTGCCGGCCACGCCCTCGCGTAAGCTGGCCGGGGCCCTGGGCTACGCTTACCTGCTGGTGCTGATGATGCGGGAGCTGGCGCCAGAGCATACGGGGCTGACAAGCTTTCAGGTAGTGGTGTTTGTGATACTGACACTCACCATGCTGCTGGATGCCGCCGAGTGTGTAGTCGGCGGATGCCGGCGCGAGGGAAGTCATACGGGCGAGAAGTAGCGTGGGCCACTCGCTCCGGGCAGCACGGGGTCCGGCGAGTCGTCGCAGGTCGCTGCGCCTCTTCGCCAGCGTGTAGCCGGCGCCTCTACCAGCGCAGGGACCCCAGGGCGGCCAACGCCACGAAGGCCAGGGGGACGATCACCCGGGCCCAGCGATCCCAGCGGACTGAGCGGTCCCGCTGCTCGGCCCGCCACAGCCGGATGACGATGCAGGACTCCAGGATGGCCAGAAACACAAAGAACATGCCCAGGAAATGCAGCCGGTCCACCATGGCCCAGGTCGTGCTCGAAGGTATGTGGCTCGAGGTCAGGATGTAGGAGGTAGTCACGCCGAACACCGCGGGGACCATGATGTCCAGCCGAGCCTCAGCTACAGCGGGCGCAATGAGGAAGGCCAGAAAAGCTATGCCCACCGAAATGTACAGGATGATGAAGGTCTTCAGATAGGGCATCACGCCGTGGTGACGCACGGGGAGAACGGCGAAGAAGCGGGAATAGGCGGCTTTCTCTCCCGGGGCGCGGCTGGGCAGGCCATAGGTGGTGTCATAGACCACGGGCCGCGCATAGCAGCGCAGAGAGCCGATCTCCCAGTCGCCCAACCTTAACTCCGGGCTGCAGCCACAAGCGGCGTGATCGGGCAGGTACTCGAGCCGTCGGACATCATGATTGGCGTCCTCAATCTGGATCGAGAGCAGCTGCTCGTCCCAGGGATAGTTGCTGGGATCGAGGCGCGTGTGGAGCAGGGCGCGGCAGCGGTAGGAGACGTAGTTAAGGTTCCCGAAGGTCCGGCGGTCCGGATCGGCGCGTTCTTCGAGGTGGCCGTTGAGGATCTCAAACTGGCTGGGATCCAGGTCGCCCTCCCAGCGGAACCACAGGAAGAAGTCGGCGGTGTAGGTATCCCCGCCCGACTGGAGACCGTAGAGGTCGAGGAGATAGAGGCCGACGCGGACCGTCTCAGGTGCCGGCTCTGCGCCCAGTCCAGCGACAGCAGCGCCCAGCAGGATCCAGGTCCAGCACACGACATGCAGGCCGGCGTAACGCACGTGGGGCCACACTCCTTGAGCTGCGCGACGGTGGGCGTATTCTAACTCACCTGAGCGGGGAGGCGCAACCGGGAGGCGGTAGTCAAGCAGGCTCCGCATGCGCTATAATCGTTGCGGTTTCGACCAGAGCCGCCTGCGGGCGGCGTATCGTACGGAGGGCTAACGCATGGCAGATATCGCACAACGAGTCACCGAGCACGGACGGCGGGCCAAGCAGGCCGCAGCCCTCCTGGCTACTACTACGGCCCATCAGCGTAACGAGGCGCTGGCCAAGATCGCCGAGCTGTTGCGCCTCCGCGCGCCGGAGATCATCGCCGAGAACGCGCGCGATATGCAGGCGGGAGAGCAGGCGGGGCTTTCCTCGGCCATGCTGGATCGCCTGAAGCTGGATGAGGTCCGCATCGGCAAGATCGCTGCCGCGGTTGAGGAGATCCTCTTGCTCCCTGACCCCCTGGGGCGGGTGCTGGAGGAATGGACGCGCCCCAACGGCCTGCATATCCAGAAGATCGCGGTGCCGCTGGGCGTAATCGGGATCATCTACGAGTCGCGGCCCAACGTGACGGTGGACGCGGCCACGCTGTGCCTCAAGGCGGGCAACGCGGTGCTGCTCCGCGGTGGGTCGGAGGCCTTGTACTCCAACCTCGCCCTGGCCGGGGTGCTGCGGGAGGCGCTGGAGGCCGTGGGCCTGCCGGCCAGCGGCGTGGAGATACTGGACTTCACCGACCGGGCCGCTGTGGGCGAGATGGCCCGGCTGGACCAGTACCTGAGCCTGATTGTGCCTCGCGGCGGACACAGTCTGATCCGGGCGGTGGTCGAGAACGCCACCGTGCCGGTCATCAAGCATGACCGAGGCATGGCGCAAATCTATGTGGACGAGACCTGCGATCTCGACCTGGCGGTGCAAGTGGTGCATAATGCCAAGGTGCAGCGGCCAGGGGTGTGCAACGCGGTGGAGAACCTGTATGTGCACGTGGCTAACCAGGCGGCGCTGCAGGCGATCTTGGCCGACCTGCGCGAGGCGGGTGTGGAGATCCGGGGCTGCCCGCGCGTGCTGGCCGCTTGCCCGGAGTGCGTTCCCGCGGCCGAAGAGGACTGGGACACTGAGTACCTGGACCTGATCCTCTCGGTCAAGGTGGTGGACTCGATGGAGCAGGCGCTGGAGGAGATCGCGGCGCACAGCTCCGGCTTGACCGAGGCGATCATCACCGACGACTACGAGGATGCGGAGCGGTTCCTGCGCGAGGTGGACTCGGCCTGCGTCTACCACAACGCCTCCACGCGCTTCACCGACGGGGGCGAGTTTGGGCTTGGAGCGGAGATTGGAATCTCGACGGACAAGCTGCATGCCCGTGGCCCCATGGGGGTCCGGGAGCTCACGAGCTATAAGTACCTGGTGAGGGGAGAAGGGCAGGTGAGGAAGTAGGGGAGGAAGACAGAAGACAGGAGACAGAAGACAGGAGACAGGAGACAGGAGACAGGAGACAGGAGACAGGAGACAGAATGACAGATATGGCTCCGACCGAAGCCGGGAAGGGACAGAGAGCCCCAGCGAAGTCGTTCATGGACTTGCTGGCCTGGAAGAAGGCGCATGCCTTTGTCATGGGCGTGTACAAGGCCACCGAAGGGTTCCCGGCACGAGAGAGGTACGGACTGACCGCGCAATTCCGCAGGGCCGCAGTGTCCATACCTGCCAACCTTGCCGAGGGCTTCCGCAAGCGCTCTCGTGTGGACAAAGCACGATTCATCAACATCGCCGAGGGGTCACTTGAGGAGTGTCGTTACTATCTCATCCTCGCTCATGATCTCGGCTTTCTCGACAAAGCCGCTCTCTGGGAACTCGCCGGCGAAGTCGCGCGACTCCTGCATGCGTATCGCGCGGCCATCATGAAGGCTTAATTGGGCAGACCCAAGCACTCTCCGAACACGATCCGTTCTTTCTGACATTCTGTCTTCTGCATTCTGTCTTCCGCATTCTGTCTTCTGCATTCTGTATTCTGTATTCTGTATTCTGTAGTCTGTATTCTGTATTCTGTATTCTGTCTTGTGTCTTCTGTCTTCTACTGCGCCATGGAACGCAAACAACATCTAACCAACGCCCGTCGCCTGGTGGTCAAGATCGGCACCCGGCTGGTGGCACGGGGCACGGAGCCACCGGACTTTGAGTTCCTCGACCAGATGGCGCGGCAGGTCGCCCGCCTGCGCGAGCGCGGCCTGCAGACGGTGCTGGTGGTCTCCGGTGCGGTGCACCTGGGGCGGCGGGCGCTGGGTCTGCAGGGGCGGGTGGAGCAGGTGGCGCTACGCCAGGCCGCGGCCGCCGTGGGTCAGCCGGAGCTGATGCACCTGTACCTGGAGGCACTGAGTGCTCATGGGGTGCTGGCCGCGCAGATTCTGCTTACCGCGGAGGACATGGCCGACCGCGCGCGGTACCTGCGCATTCGTAACACGGTGGAGGCCTTGCTGGAGCAGCACGCGGTGCCCATCATCAATGAGAACGATAGCGTCTCGGTCGAGGGCGTGACCTTCGGCGAGAACGATCGCCTGGCAGCGATCGTGGCGGCGAAGATTCATGCCGACGCGCTGTTCCTGCTCTCCGACCAGGCGGGGCTGCACACCGCCGATCCCCGGGAAAATCCGGAGGCGTCCTTGGTCTGCATTGTGCGGCCGGGAGATGACATCCGGCACTATGGTGCGCAGGCCGTGGGGAGCGAATCACGAGGCGGAATGCCAGCCAAACTCGCTGCGGCGCAGATGGCCATCGAGTGTGGCATCCCGGTGGTGATCGCTCACGGCGCGGAGGAGAACGTGCTCCTGCGCTTGCTGGAGGGCGAGCCGCTGGGCACCTTCTTCCTGCCCGGAGAGCCGCTGGGGGGGCGGAAGCTGTGGATCGCCACCGCGCGCGAGCCGGCGGGGAGATTGATTGTGGACGAGGGCGCGCGCCGAGCGCTGGGGAATCCTGACGGCGCCAGCCTGCTGCCCATTGGCATCGTGGAGGTAGAGGGCGAGTTCCACGCCGGGGACGTGGTGGAGGTGTTGGGGCCGGACCGCAAGGCCATCGGGCGGGGGATCGTGAACTACTCGGCGGCGGAGATTCGGCGCATCAAGCGGCTGCACAGCAACAAGGTGGCAGGTATCCTGGGGCACACGGGGCCGGAGGAAGTCATCCACCGCGATAACATGGTGGTGACAGGGGAGTAGGCTTCCGACGGAGGGGCCGCACGAGCGAGCCCTGAGCTTGTCGAAGGGCGAGCGAGGCCGGCCCCAGGTCTTCCCGGGTTCATGGGCCCCCCCGTGGTTACGACAACCGACCCTGAGCAAGTACTCGACCTCTCGAGGAACCTTGAGAGGTACGCGGCCCCATTCACACAACGCCAAGCGAACGTGCAGACGGCGGTTGTTGCCGGGCCTTCAGTCTGCTCCCACGCCGGCTCCAGGCTGGTAACTCCTCGCGGCCGCGGAACTTTCATGTTGCCTCGGGGTGCTGTTCTATTGGCCTTCTCCTTTACTGGGGGCGCTCCGGAACAGAGATGGGGAATGTCAGGATTCCGGCAAGCCAGGGTAGACGAGCGGTGCCACCGGAGTTCTTGAAACAGGCCCTGGCGGGGACCACCAGGCCCCGACCGCGCGCGATGCTGGGTGACAGGCCCTCCTTCTCGGTGCGCTGCCGGAAGTGGCCGCACCCTCGGGTGACCATCCTTCACACCGGCAATTCCGCCCAGTACGCTGGCTCCGGTTCGTGCTTGCTGCCCAATGGTGTCCCGCAAAAAAATCCCGAAATAATTCTCTTCACCTCTTGAATCTTTGTTCTAAATGCGGTATACTATCTCCCGGAGGAACTTTGTTTCGCGTATGGCCCGTGCCTAGCGGGCCTCCGTCCGGGGACCGATCCCGAAAAGGGGACGGAGCCTTTTTCGGCGGCCGAAAAGGGCTCCGTCCCGTGTTCCCCTCCTCTAGTCTAAAGGGGAGAGGGCAAGAGTAGGTCCCAACTCAAAGGGCACACCCTTAGCCGTCCTGTTATTCCGGGGCAGGAAGCGACTCTCGGATCCGAACACACTGTGTCACGTCCACTCCGCTTACACCCGCCAGCCAACGGTAGGACGGGCGTCTCGCCCGTCATTCCGCACACGCTTGGGTCGGTTTCTGGGTACGCGAAAAGCCACGCCCATGTAGCGTGGCTTGTCACTCTCCGGGGTTCCTTGACAACCTATACTTGGAAGACTCGTCTGGAGTAGGCCAGGCCACAGCGAACGGGCGGATAGCGGGCGAAGACGCCCGCTATCCGCCCCTACGCGGAAACGGCATCGGCCTGCACGCCCGTGCTACCCCTTCTTTCTCCGCGCGGCGCGGGCGGAGCGCTGGCGGCCCAGGCTGAAGACCACCACGCCCAGCAGCAGAATGGTCCCTACCAGCAGAAGAATGTTGGGCAGGGCCTCGCCCGGGAGCATCTTGGGGCCAGTGGCGTAGAAAATGGCCCCCGCCCCCAGGGCGGCCACCGCGACCAGAGCTACTAACCAGATGAAGATCCACTGAAAGACCGAGGCTACCGTTTCCAGGTCAAACGCTCCCGCCTCCGGCCGGCGGTGGATGTCCACCTCGGACTGCATGCGGCTTTCGTAGTGCTCGGCCAGCTCCTCCAGCACGCGGTCCAGCTCCCCCTCCAGCTCGCCCTGGCGGAGCATGCTGATGAAGAAGGGGGAGAAGGTCTGGGGATAGCGGCTGAAGGCGGTGGCTAGGCTCCGGCCCATCTCCACGGATTCCTGGACCGAGTAGAGGACCTCGCGCATGAAGGCGTTGTCGGTGCCCTCGCGCAAGGCCTCAAAAATCTCCAGCACGTTCACTTGGGCGGACATCAGGTTGGCGAACTGCCGGCACATGGAGGCCATTTCCGCGTTGCTAATCTCTTGCGTGCTCGTGGGCATAAACTCACTCCACTTCGAAATGAGATCCGGCCAAGCCGGGCTAACGCAGGGCAGCCTGGAGTCGGCGCTGGAGTTCCCGGGCCAGGCGATGCCGAGGGTGCTCCGCCAACTCTAACTCCAACTCGGCCAGGGCCAGGAGCACCCGGCCCTCGCGCATGTGCAGAGTGGCCAGGTTGTAGTGCACATCCCGGTGGCGCGGGTGTTCCTGCGCCAGCCGCTCCAGGGCCTTGCGGGCGCGCGCCAGATGGCCCAGGGCGGTCTCCGCTGCCGCCAGGTTTAGCCAGGCCTGGGGGCGGGCGGCGTCCAGCTCGGTGGCCCGGGTGAGATGCTGGATCGCCGAGGTATACTGGCCCTGGTGGAAATAGGCCAGGCCCAGGTTGACCAGAGCACCGTATGACTCCGGTGCCAGGCGCACGGCCTCGGTAAGATGCTCGACGGCCTGCGCGCATTGCTTGCGCTGCAGCGCGGCAGTGCCCCGATGCAGATGGCGCCGGGCCTCTCGCTCCGCCGTGCTGCGCACGTAAGCGCTCCCCCTTCCGGGTGCAGGTCTGGTCTCTGGTGTCCGCAGACTGAAGGAAGCCACCAGCAACAACGTCTTAGCTTTCGCGCTTTGTGTGGGGGAGTCCTTCCTGCTCTGGCCTAGCCGGCGGGAAAGTAGTACAATCCTAAGCGCAGGGAGACACATGCGGAAGACACGAATAGCGATTATCGCGGCGATCGTGCTTGTGCTGGCGGGCTACCTCGGAAGCCGCTGGCTGCGGCCGCATATGAGTGATAGCGACCAGATTCGCGCCCAGATTTTGAGGGCGGCCAAGGCGGCCCAGAACCGGCAGGTGGGGACGCTGATGAGTGTGATCGCCGAGGACTACAACGATGGGACCTACACTCGCCCTGACCTGATGAACCTGGCACGAGCCGGGTTGCGGCCGGGGCGCGAACTGCAGGTGGCGGTATTTCTGCAGGGTCTGCAGGTACAGGGCGAGACCGCAACAACCGAGATAGGGGCCGACATCAGGGTTCTGCCCGGAGGGAGTCAGGGGCGTTACCGCATCGTGGCCTACTGGCGCAAGGGCAGCAAGGGCTGGCAGGTGGTCAGGGCACATGGCTGGGAAGGAGCGCAGCAATTGGAACTCGGAGGAGGGCTCTAGCCGCGCGCATTGACGGCCAAGCGTATAGACCCGTATAATGCGTCGGTCCTCGTTTTTCTACCCGTGATAGAGATATGACACCTCATCGCACCGATATCCAGGAAGCTTTGACGCACTTTGGCCGCGGCGGCATGGTGCTGCTGCTCGATGACCCTGACCGCGAGGGGGAAGCCGATCTGCTGCAGGCTGCGCAGTTCTGCACGGCCGAGAGTCTGAACTTCATGATTCGCGAGGCCCGCGGGTTGGTGACGCTGGCGATCATCGCTCAGCGCCTGGAGGAGTTGGGGATTCCGCTCATCGAGCCGCGACACACCCCACCCCATGCCCCGCGCTTTACCGTGCCCGTGGACTACACGCCGGAGGTGACTACGGGCATTTCCGCGCAGGACCGGGCGGCGACCATCCGGGCGCTCCTCAACCCGCAAGCGCGGCCCGAGGACTTTGCCCAGCCCGGACACGTCTTTCCCCTGGCCGCGCATGAGGGCGGGCCCGCCCAGCGGGGTGGGCACACGGAGGGTGCGGTGGGCCTGGCGCGCCTGGCCGGAGTGTATCCGGCGGTGGTGATGTGTGAGCTAATGGATGAGGACGGCAGCATGGCCAAGCTCCCGGCCATCGAGGCCTTCAGCCAGCGGCACGGGGTACCCGTAGTCACGGTGGCGCAGGTGACGGCCAAGCTGGAGTAAGGCGAAGCTCGGCCCGCGCTCAGATGAGTGGCGGGCGCAGAGTTCTGCATCGAGAAAACCGCCTGGAGGACAGGTGAGGGATCAAGGCCACCTGTCCTTCACACCGTAAACACCCCGAGGAGTTACCCCATGGATCACTGGTATGAGAATGAAGACTGGGACGTGGCGGTAGGGCGCGAGAAGCTGCAAGCGGTCGGCGAGGGCGAGTACCAGGCGCTAGTGGACTTGCCCGGCCCTGGCGCGGCCACCCGCTACCATTTCTTCGCACGTCTGGAGACCGGGGCGGACAATCCACTGCGCGAGGTGGAGCTGCTTGAGGAGCCAGGGACGTTTGAACTGGATATCCAGCCCGTGGAAGTCGCCGGGACGCCGCCGGAGTACCAGTGGGTCAGCCTGGGATCGCTGGTGCACCGTCGCAGGTACGTACCCATGGTCCTGCGCGGGGAGCCGGGCCTGCCTGGACTGCATAGCCTGTGGGTGTCCGAGGTTCCCCGGTACCTGCTGGGCGGACGCGTGGAACGGCGGCTGGCCTTGCCCTATCCTGAACCGTTGAGCGGCGTGCCGCTCGGGGGCGCCGGCGCAGGCAAGCTGGAGCTTTGTCGCGACGGACGCTTCCGCAACTTCACGCTTAACGGCAACCTTGACCTGCCAGTGTACAACTCCGAAGGAACCTTCCTGGCCGTGTGGGCGCAGCAAGCAGGCGGAGCTGACAAGACAGGAGAGCCCGCGGCTGGATTCATCCTGAGCAGCGAGAGTCTTCACGGGCTACCGGCGGCGGGAGCGCTGGAGTTCGAGGGGCGCTATCCCCGGGCCAGTGTGCGCACTAACGAGGCGAGCCTGCCGGTGCAGGTGGAGCTCTCCGCCAGTGGGACTATCATTCCACGTAACTTCCAGGACACCAGCTTGCCGCTGGCCTTGTTTCGCGTGCGGCTCACTAACCCCGGCGATCAGCCCTTGAGAGTAACGGTAGCCTTCTCGGCGGAAAATCTGCTCGGTTGCGGGGGAGCCGTTGTGCCTCCGGCGCAGTGGAGAGAAGAGGGCAAGGGCTACTACGAAGGCTGGGAAGAGCGCGAGGGGAATCGCGAGGAGGCCTGGAGGAGCGCGGGTTGGTCCGGTGTGCTCCTGCGAGGGGAAGACAAGCGCGAGAAGCGCAGCGAGGGCCGGTACGTGGTAGCGGCAGAGGGGGAGTGGCGGGGAGGCAGCTGGCGCCTGGAGGAGGGCCGCGAGGTGTGGCGGAGATTCCTGGAGAGGGGGGAGCTTCCCGGCTGTGCGGGGCTTGCTTCCGAGGGGGAGGCGACGGCCGGTGCGCTGTCTCAGAGGATGGAGTTGGGGCCGCAAGAAACGGTGGAGCTGCGGCTGCTCTGGGCCTGGTACGTACCTGAGTTCTGGGAGACCGAGCGCCTGGACTATGGCCATTACTATGCGAACTACTGGGCAAGCGCGGAGGAGGTGGCGGTGTACGGGGCGCGGGAGTTTGAGCGGCTATGGCAGGAGGCAGGGGAGGTGCCGGAGCTGCTGCGGGAGTCCAGTCTGCCGGAGTGGTTCGGGCGAGCGCTGGCCAATGACGCTTACGTGCTGTCCACCAACTGCTGGGTGACGCGGGACGGGCGCTTCAGCGTGAATGAGTCGCCCAAGAACATGTTTGGGTGCATGGGGACCCTGGACCAGAAGTTGTACGGTAGCCACTATTATTCGCTGTTCTTCCCCGACTGGGATAAGAGCGAGCTGCTGCAGTTCGCCCATGCGCAGGCCGAGGACGGGGGGATTGAACACGATCTGGGCTACGGCCACCTGGAGCAGAAGCAACGCACGGCCGGCTGGCCAGACCTGTCGTCCTCGCTCACCATCCAGACGCTGAAGCTCTACCAGCTCACCGGGGATACGGCCTTCCTGGAGGAGATGTACCCCTCTTGTGTGCAGGCGCTGTTGGAGTGGCAGCTCGGGCGGGATAGCGACGGGGATGGGATCGCTAATATCAGCGGCGTGGGGAACACTTTCGATAGTGAGAAGTTCGAGGGCACCAGCGCGTACATTGCCACGGTGTGGTTGGCGGCCCTGCGCTGCCTGGAGGAGATGGCCCGGCGTAAGGGTGACCTGGAGACGGAGGCCCGCAGCCGGAAGCTATTTGACAAGGCCCGCGCCAGTGCTATTGCGGAGCTGTGGAACGGCGCTTACTTCGCCAACTACTACGACGTGACTCACGGTCTGAGGAACGACAACAGCCACTTCTCTCAACTAGCAGGTGAGTTCTTCACCCTGCTGCTGGGACTGGGGCAGTGCTACGGCCAGGAATATGTGCCCGCCGCGCAGGAGAGTCTGCTGCGCCTCAATTATCCCGCTGACCTGGTGATGCCCACCAACGAGGCCACGCCCGAGGGCCGCCTGCCGCGGCGGGACATGTGGGGCTGGCTCCCGCACGGGCGGGTCTACCTGGGAGGGCTTTCCTTCTTCCTGGATCAGTCGGAAGCTGGGCTGGAGGCCATGGAGCGCATGGAACGGGCGCTGAGCGAGGTCAATCACGATAATCGCTGGGACCAGCGGCTGTTCTACGAGCCGGACACTGGTCGGGAGCACTGGGGGACCTTCTACATGACCGCCCCGGCGAGCTGGTACTGCTATCAGGCCTTGCTCGGGGTGCTCTGGGACCTGCCGGAAGGGAAGCTGGGTCTGTGTCCGCATCTGCCGCCGAGCCTCCTGCCTTTTGCCGGGCCGGTGTTCCTGCCGGATGTATGGGGCTGGTTGAGTGTATCCGCCGACGGTCAGGAGATGACTTGGCGGAAGGTGAAAGAGTTTGGGCGGAGCCTGCCGGTGCGGAGTCTGCGGCTGCCGGAACAGAAGGGAGAGCTGGAGATCACGGTGGAGGGGGAGCGCCTGCCTGTGCAAGCGACGGTGGCCGGGCCCGGGTGGGTGGAGTACGCGTGTGAGCTGGATCTGGCGCAGGTGCAGGAGATGGAGATCCGCTGGAGAGAGTGAGGCGCCTCTCTAGGGAGAATCAGGGGAAGGCGCAGCGTCCAGCCTGGCCTGGGCGGCGAAGTACTTCTCGGCGGTGGGGCCGGTCTGCGGGGGCGGCGCCGTGTCGCCCGTTATGCCGTTGATGTCGAAACGCAGCCCGATATCCTCGCCGACGAAGTGATAGTACACCGTCCAGGTTAGGCAGCGCGTGCGCTTGGAGAGATCCACCTGGTAGTCGCGCGTCTTGCCTGCCTCCAGGTCCAGACGCCCCTGCCACTTCACCCGCCAGGAGTCGCTTAGCCACAGGTCAAACAGCGAGCGCGCCTCGCTGCGGATATCCACCTCGTCGAAGAGGAAGGGTGTCCGTCCGTCGGTGAAGTGATGCGTCAGGGTCAGAGCCAG
>JAAYIR010000047.1 GCA_012523355.1 candidate division WS1 bacterium | reverse complement strand
GATGATGACTCTCGGCAATACATTGCCCTGTCCCGCCGCTACCAGGAACAGCAGCCCCACCAGGGCCAGTACGGCGGCCAGAACATACGAGGCAGTCTGCATGGTGTTGTGGGGCCCGTGCCCCGGACCTCCTTCGGCTTGAAAAATGGCAGCACGCAACTATTTCGGGGGACACGGGGTCAAATCCTGCCTGTAAGAACCGGCACGTCAGCCCCGGCATGAAGCCCCCTTGGCCTGCAGACAACCCTGGTGCGACGGTCCTCCCGGCGAGGAACGCCGCGCGTGTGCGGGGCTGGGCTTCAACGACCCCCAGCAGCATGTTATCTGCTGCGGACCAGGTTGCCCGAGGTGGTGGCTGGTGGTATATTGCGGGGTATGCCTGTGGATGACCGACCTAACCTGCTGCTCATCATGGACGACCAACATCGTGGCGACAGCCTTTCGATCGCCGGCCATCCCGCCGTGCTCACCCCCAATCTGGATGCGCTTGGCTTCCAGGGCGCGCATTTCCGTCGGGCCTACACCACCTGCCCCTCTTGCATCCCCTCCCGGCGTGGCCTGCTCACCGGGAAGCACCCGGTGCACAATGGTCTCGGTGGTTTTCTGGAACATCCCCTGGAAGGCCTGACGCTCCCCCACGTCCTGCGCGAGTCCGGCTACCAGACGGCACTGGTTGGTCGCCACATGCACCAGTTCCCGCCGACCAAGCGCTACGGCTATGAGACCATGCGCTATGCCTCCACTTACGAGACCCAGGATCAGTACGGTGAATGCTTGCGGGAACAGGCGTCCGGTTCCGGCGGAATTCACGGCGCAGGACTCTCCTGCAATGGCTGGACCGCCCGCCCCTGGCCTCTCGCCGAGCATCTTCACCCCACAGCCTGGATCGTGGAGCAGGGGAAGCAGTTCCTGGCGCATGAGCGTGATGAAAGCTGTCCGCTATTTTTCACGCTCTCTTTCTACGCTCCGCACCCCCCGCTCTTCCCCCCGGCTTTCTACCTGGACCGGTACCTGCGTCTCCCGCTGCCTGAGCCTTATTTGGGTAACTGGGCCACGCCGCCGCCATACCACCTTGTGGACTCGGCACGCGTCAATCTCACTGGTGAGGCCTTGCATGCGGCGCGTGCCGGCTACTATGGGCTTATCAATCATCTTGATGACCAGCTCTACTGGTTCCTCCAAAACTTTTGGGCCATGACTTCGCGCGAGGGCCGGGAGTGGTTGGTCATCTTCACTTCCGACCACGGGGAGATGCTGGGGGACCACTATTATTTCCGCAAGTGCGAGCCCTACGAGGGGTCAACCCATGTGCCTTTGCTTCTCCAGGGTTCGCAGGGGCTAGGACTTGCGCCGGGGTATAGCAGCGAGACGCCCGTGTGCCTGGAGGACATCATG
This sequence comes from candidate division WS1 bacterium, assembly GCA_012523355.1. Taxonomy (GTDB): domain Bacteria; phylum Armatimonadota; class Zipacnadia; order Zipacnadales; family Zipacnadaceae; genus Zipacnadum. The sequence continues at coordinate 3,422 of JAAYIR010000047.1, read as the reverse complement.
CCGACCTTCCTCGAGGCTGTCGGAGTGCCTGCCCCTGAGGATCTGGATGGCCGCAGCCTGTTGCCGCTCATGCGTGGCGAGTGTGACCGCGTGCGCGAGGTGCTGCATAGCGAGCACTCGCCCTGCTACAGCCAGGAGCAGGCCTTCCACGCCTTGACCGATGGCCGTTGGAAGTACATCTGGCGTCCCCTAACCGGGGAGGAGCAGCTCTTCGACCTGGTCGCCGACCCGGGCGAGTGTCACGATCTCTCCCGGACAGAAACAGACGCGACGGTACACTGGCGCCGCCGCCTCATTGAACAGCTAAGGAGTCGTCCCGAGGGTTTCACCGACGGTGAACGGCTGGTTCAGCCCGAGAGTTATTCGGGTATCATTCCACAGCGCTGATACTACTTCTTTTGCACGGTGGCAGTCGCCCCTCTGCCGGTGGTGATCTCTCTCACCTGCAGCGTCCAGTCTCCCGGCATGTCATTGTAGGCAAACCGCACCCGGGTCATGGCCTTCCCGCCTTGGCCCTGCACCGACCAGGGAATAACATCCACCCATTCGCCCCTGGGGTTCACCAGGCGTGTGTAAAAGCTGAAGACTCCCTTCTCATTCCCTGGCACCCCCGACATGGCAATCTGGAAGTTCACCGTCTCTCCGCTCTGGGCTGAGGTTGCCGAGGGCCGAATCACCGGCCTGCCAGGATCGTACGGGTAGGTAGCGAGGAAGTGCGCATGTCCGGGCAGCAGCTTGGATACCTGTACCCGGTCTGTGTTCCCCTTCTCGCCCTCGCTGAGGTCAAACACGAAGCGTTTCTGTGGCAGTACTACCTCCACCGGAGTCGGGTCTCCGTCGGTCTTGTAGAGAGCGTACATCCACACGTTGCCCTCATTCCAGGTGGCGGTCTGGGTATAGGTCAACTCCTCCCCCTTGGGAGCAGTGCGCCCCAGGCGGGGCTTGATGTTGAGTGCTCCCATCAACGCGCGCAAGAAGTCTCGCACCTCCTGGCCGCGGGCCATGTCCCGGTGCCCGGTATACTGAGTCAGATGGAAGTTGAGCAGAATGGCCTGCCCCTTGCCCAGCTTGTTGACGAGGAAGACGGGCTGCCCATCGAGGGTAGCGCCCGGCACAGCCGTGCCAGCCTTGAGGTCGGCATCTGCATTGGCGTTGTGCACCAGCAGCGGCAGCGGTTGCCCCAGGAACTGGGTCGTGGCTCGCCCCTGGATGCGTACCGGGTTGCCCGGTCCGGTGCGGTGGATGCCGAAGAGACGGTCGGCGGGGCCATTCTCCCAGGGCCGGCAGTGTCCGGACATGACGCCTGGTCGCTGGTCCGCGATGACCGTGCCGCCCTGTTGTACGAACCGGGTGAGTGCCTCGACCTCGTCCTCCCCCAGCGGCTGGATGAAAGGCAGAAACAGCACCTTTATCCCCCGCTTCTGGAGGTCTCCGGCCAGCATGCGCGGCTTGGTCGTGAAGACCCACTGGTAGCCGAGGTCCTGGAGGGCAAGGACGGTATTCTCCGTGGCTAGCAGGTTGGAGTTCCACTTGGCGGAATCGCTCAACTCGCTGGCGTGACAAGCGGCGACGGAGTAGTAAACCCCGAGACCGTCATGCGGCATCTCCATGCGCATCAGCAGGTTACCGAGGCCCCGGCGCAGCGGTAACACGCAGTTGTCAATGAACTCCTGGCGGTCAGGATAGGGCTCATTATTCGGCCCAAACCAGTCATAGTCGAAAATGAAATACCACAGAGAGTTCGCGCCCTGGATCACCTGATCCCAGGCGGCGCGGGTACACCTCTCGCCAGAGGATGAGTATCCCATCCAGTAGCCGTAGGGGTAGCCGCGCGGTGCCAGACTGCGCAGCATCTCCAGTGCAATACCCCGGTACATCCCGGTGAAGCCAGAGTTGGCGAGCAACTCGTCATAGTCAATCCCCCACATGGCCCCGGCGCCCTCGAAGCCCACTAGCGCCTGCGGGTCGAACTGCCGGGCCCGCTTCATCTCTGCCCCGATAACGTTCCGCGCGAAGTTGACTTCTGCCCAGTGCTTGCGATCGGACCAGCGTGCATAGTGGCCAGCGTCGCGGGCCTTGGTCTCCATGTTATCGGTGGGGTCCAGGACGGTAACGTCCTCCCAGGCAGTGTATTGACTGCCCCACTCTTGATTGAGTGCGTCGAGATCGTCCTGATACTGCTCCCGCAGCCAGTCCTGGTAAGCCGCCACGCCGCGGGGGTGCAGGTCACAGCCGGAATGCGGGCCTTCGTCGCTCATGTCGTAGACCCAGACCGGCGCCTGCGTCCCTCCCTGCCACACCTTATCCAGCGTATCTAGGTACTTTCCGAACTGCTCCGGGTCGTTCCAGCAACCCTGGGGCAGGGTTAGCACCCCGGTCGCTGGATCGGGCTTGGGGGTAACGTCGCGCAGGCTGAAATTGCAGGGAGAATAGGCAAGGTTGGCCCAGGTCTTAGGGCCTTGAGAGACGGTAAGCCCGGTCCGCCAGGCCCGGCGCCAGCCGTAAAACCCATAGGCCCCGCCCGCCTCGCCCCAGATGAGGACGTTGAATTGATCCTGGCGGCGCTTGAGCTGGTTGTAGGCTTGATAGCCATACGCGGCCGCGCTACGACCCTCAGCCACTACTTCGGGGATTACGCGTAGCTGAGTGGAGTAGAAGGGGTCGGTCTGAAAGGTGAAGGGCACCGGGGCATTGACCCGCATGTTGAGGGTCTGCTGATCCAGCACGCGGTCCTCGTTATCTACCAGCTTGAGCAGCAGCGAGGTCACATGCGGAAGATTCTCTTGCCCTTCCACCGGCTGTACCATGGCCTCGTCTCGGATGGGGGTACCGGGTTCTACGCCGAGGCGTTCCGCCTTGAAGGCTACCTTATAGGGGGTGGCCACTCGAATCCCCGAATAGCCGTAGTTCTCGCGCCCCTGCGGGCCGTCAATAAACACATCCAGGTAGTAAGCTCCGGCGCCCAGGTCCGGCAGGGTGCAGGGCACCTCAATCTGTCCCTCCGCCCCGGCCACGGTCTTGCGCTCCTCCAGCCAGACCTGGTTCTGCAGGTCTCGCACGCGCCAGGAGACAGTCAGGTCACGCTTCGGCCCGAGGACATTCAGCAACCAGCCCCCCGTCTGGCCTTTGCTCTGCCCCCAGGGAATATCCCACCGCGCCGGCGGCGTGCCCACAATTTCTACCTGCGGTTCCTTGCCGCCGGCCCAGAGGAGGCTGCGCCCCAACTCCGCCATCATGTACTCGGGATCCACTCTTTGGTCCCAGCTCACAAACTCGGAATCCTGCCACGGATACGCACGGACAGGGAAGCTGTTGAAGACCACGGCCCGGCCTTGGCCAATCTGGTAGGTAGCCAGGTAGTTGTCGCTCATTTCTTGTTCGGATTGAGGACGCTTATCTTTCCAGAACCTCTTCCAGTATTC
>JAAYIR010000290.1 GCA_012523355.1 candidate division WS1 bacterium | reverse complement strand
TCTCAGCCATTCGTTGCCATTCGCGCGGCTCGCCTTCTTCCAGCCCCACCTTCTCTGTGACTTCTGCAAGTTGCTGCGGGGCCTTCTCCTGCATCTCTTTCAGAACGGAGAGCGTATACTCAAAGCACTTCTTGACCATGAAGTTGGTGTAGCAGTTGTTGTGGACCATCATGTGGAACTCGTCCGCGCCCATGACGCCCCACATGCCGAACTGGCCAGTCCGGGGCCCCCACTCGCCCCGGCTGGCGAAGTAGCGGCTGATCTGTAGTAGCATCTCGATACCTTCGTGGTATAAGAAATCGCGATCGTCACAGATCCGCACGTAGTGCCGGATAGCGTAGGCAAGGCCGGCGCCGATATGCACTTCCAGGTTGCCGTGCTGCCAGACGCCGCAGCTCTCGGTGCCGTCAATGGTCACGAAGGGGTAGCATGCCCCCTGGCAGTCCATCTCTACAGCGCGCTCCAGTGCCTGCGGCAGCGTCTGGTAGCGGTAGAGGAGGAGATTGCGCGCTGCCTGAGGGTTGTTGAACAGATAGAAGGGCAGGCAGTAGGTCTCGGTATCCCAGAAGGTGGCGCCCCAGTACGCCTCTCCGGTGAGGCCCTTGGCCCCGACGTTCAAGTGCGGGTCCTGGCCATGGTAGGTCTGGTGGAGCTGGAAGATACAGTAGCGCACCCCCTGCTGGTTCTCCGGATCGCCCTCAATGACCACGTCCAGGTCTTGCCAGACCTGGTCCCAGTAGGCCCGGCTGGCCGCGAGCGCCTGGTCCCAGCCGGTGTCGCGGTGGGCTTCGAGGAGCGCCCGGCCTTGCTCAAGCAGGGCCTCGTCGGGAACGGCAGGATCCTTTTCGACGCAGTTGACAACGGTCTTTTCCAGAGTCAGGGCCTTTGCGGGCTCCAATTCCAGCGCAAGGCGCCCGGCGATCAGCTTCTCTGCCTCTGCCGCCTCGGGCGCGACCGGCGCCGAGGCACGGAGTGAGAAGCTCGAGAGTACCCGCTGCCGGCTGCGCTCGGTTTGCCCCAGGAGCAGACCCTGGAAGGTCGGATTGGCGTCCGGCCCGACGAACGCTCTCCGGTCGCCAAGGGGGATGGTCTTCCGGAGCACTGTCCAGTAGTTCTTACCGCCCTGATCCATATGGGGTAGGGAAAGATCAAGCCCCGTCTCGGCGGTGAGCGAACAGGGGGAATCCACGGCTTCCAGGGTAATTCTCTGCATTCCCAGCCGGGCCTCGGCCATGCTCAGGAAGCGCTCGAAATGAACCCTTACGGACTTTCCGCTCTGCGTACGCCAGGTAAAGCTGCGGGTGAGGACTCCTGTCTTCAGGTCCAAGCGCCGCTCAAAGTCGGTGAATTTGCTCACCGCCAGGTCGAGTTGTTCCCCGTCAATCCACAGGCGCGCATGCAACCAGTCCACCGAGTTAACCATGAAGGTCCCCCGAGTCGCGAAGCCCTTGAAGGTCTGGGGGTGGTGGAAGTCGTATTCCTCGAAGACACCGTTAAAGTAGGCTCCCACCAGGCGCGGACCGCTGTAACCCTCCTCGAAGTACCCGCGTACTCCCATGTACTCGTTGCCGAGGGAGAACAGGGATTCCGAGACCTCCCCCTCTTCGGGGTGAAAGCCCCGCTCGACGATCGCCCAGGGGTCCAGCTCCAGATATCGGGTTGCCTCTTTGGGCATCAACT
>JAAYIR010000046.1 GCA_012523355.1 candidate division WS1 bacterium | reverse complement strand
GGCAGAATCCACGGCCCCCCGTATAACACCGTCTCCAGCTCCCCCTCTGCTAAAGCCCGCGCCAGCGGCTCCAGCTGGTACGGATGCGGCCGCAGCGTGGAGCCCGCCCCCGCGCAGGGGTTCGAAGGATACTCGTGCCCGCGGTTCCCCAGCGCCGTCTCGAGCGTCCGCCGCAACTCCGCCGGCTCCCGCACGTCGAAGTTCGCAAAGCCCACCGGGTCCAGCGCCCCGTTCTCAATGTGGGGACCCGCTACCCGCAGCACCTCCCCGTAGCCCAGCTCCCGGCGGCCCCGCAGCTCCGGAGCAATCCCCGAGCCGCTCCGCAGGTCAAAGAAATCCTCCCGCACGCCCCCGTGGCTGCTGTAGAGCCGCGCCTGCGGCGCGTGCTGGCGCAAGGCCTCCAGCAGCGCCTCCCGCAAAGAAGTGCACTTCTCGCACCGCCAGCGCAGCCATTCCTCCTCCAGCTCCCCCAGCAGGTACTCCCGCCGCTGCCCGAACCGCTCCTCCCCCGTCGCCTTCACCGGTATCTGATGCCCGGTCTCCTGCTCAAACAACCCCACCATGAAGTCGTCATAGCCGAAGTTCCGGCTGTAGAAGAACCCCGAGTTGTTCGTATGCCAGCCCCCCTGCCGCATCCCGATCCCCGCAAACGCCGGGTAGCCCCCGTAGCGCCGCCCGATCTCCTCTGCCCAGCGCACCATGTACTCCCGCGACAGCGGGTGCGCCGGGTTCAGAATCTGCGCCGGGTAGTTCACGTTCTTCCCGTTGGCATCCGTCACGAACAAACCCTCCGCCCCATAGCGCCCCTCGGTGTCCGTGGCCAGCAGCACGAAGTCATACCAGCGGCTCATCTGAAAGTCCGCCACCAGCTTTACCCCGTACTTCTCCGCCAGGAGCAGCATCAGCTTGAACTGGTCCCGCCGCCTGGGGTCCACCAGCCGCGCGCGGTAACTGCGGGTGTAGCTCTCAAAGTCTCGCTCCATGTACTCCAGTTCCCCCAGCCGCCCCATGCTGTAGGAGTTGACCGGCCATACCACCAGCCGGTCCCCCCGCCAGCGGCTCAACTCCCCAAACCGCTCCCAGGTGGTCGCCAGGGCTTTCCAGTCCATGTAGGCCCCCTCATGCCACTGGAAGCGGTCCACCACCCCCGGCACCTTTTCCCCCTCCGGCCACAGGGCCGGCATCATCCGCTGCTCCATCCCCAGGTTCACCTGCTCCCCCGCCCAGCCAAACTCCCGCTCGGCCACAAAGCCCCCCACCGGCGCCGGCAGCGGCGGCAGCCCCTCCGGCAGCTCGTACAGCTCCAGCCGGGCTACCGCCCCCTGCCGCGAGAAGGGCTCCTGCCGGCTGGGAGAAGCATCGCAGAATACCAGCACATCCACCGCCTCCCCGTTGGGCCACATCAGGAACGAGAGGGGCGAGAAAGCCGGACTGGCCGGGGCGTTCCCCGCCTCCAGCGCCGCCGCGTTGTACTGCCCCGTCACCTGGTCATACCCCCACACCGATACCAGCCGCGGCACGTCGTTGGGCACGTAGGCCGTCACCACATGCGGCCGCCCCGGATGCTCCACCCGCAGCGTGTAGGCAAACCAGTCCATCACGTCGTAATGCGCCGCCCCCGGCTCCGCCTGCTCCAGGGGAATTAGCCCCGGCAGCGGCTGCTTCATCTTGTAGTAGGCTTGCCGTTTCGGGCGGTCGCCGGTCACCCGGTAGGCCCCCGCCGGGCCCTGCACCACCCGGCTGGTCCCGTTATCCCGCAAGCGATGCTCCCGGTCCTCCGGCTGCGTGCAGTCCACCTGGTCCACCCGCACCCGCCGCAACTCGGGCAGCTCCGCGCTCGGCCCCGGCCGGGGCAGGGGCGTGGGATCCACCACCACGAAAGCCCAGGGGCCCGCCACCACCTCCCCCTGCGCGTCCCGCACCACGCACTCGAAGGCCCCCTCCTCCGCACACGGGTAGCGCAACTCCCCCACCGCCCGCGCTTGTCCCGCCGGTAGTTGCACCCTCGCGCTGACGGCCGCCGGCCCCTCGCCCCGCTGGCGCACGACCTCCAGCTGGTACTCCGCCGCCTCCTGCGTGGCCTGCTCCACCCGCACCACCAGCGGCTCTCCCCGCCGAAACACCAGGTCCTCCCGCGCCGGCAGGTACAGGCTCCGCGAAGCCGCCGGGTCCCCCGCCGGCACCCGGCTCACCCCCCAGCGGCTCTGCTGGAAGAAATTCTCCACGGACTTCTGTTCAAAGGGGTAGTTGCCCTGGTACCCGGCCACGGTGATCGTATGCCGCCCGCGGCTCAGGTAGCGCACCACCCGCGCCCGGTTCAGAAAGTCAAACCCGTAGTCGCTCGGCCCCGCCGGGTCCAAGTGCGAGCGCCCCAGGTGGTGATAGAGAAACTCCCCGTCCAGCGTCAGCTCGATCTGCCGCGGCACCCCCGGAAAATGCCCCGCAAGCTCGTAAAACCCGTCCGCGGGCAGCGTCACCTCGTAGTCCCGCCGATGGAAGAAGCGCACCTGGTGCGCTTCCAGCGGGAACTCCGGCTGGAACACCCGGGTGCGCTCCCGGTCTGCCGCGCGGTGGCTCCAGACCTCCGCAGGAATCGCCTCCGCCTCCCCCTGCCCCGGCCGCTGCCAGCGCAGGTGGAAGTTGAGCCGCCAGTCCGGCAACGGGCTGTCTGACCGCAGATACAGCCGCAGTGGGACCTCCCCCGCCTCCAGGGCCACGGGCGGCGTACCGTCCAGCGCCACCTCCCGCTCCCCCAGCCACAGCTTCGCCTCCGGGCCCTCCGCGAAGAAACGGTAGCTCCCCGCCTCCTCCACCCGCAAGCTCCCGTACACCGCCAGCGACCAGCCCCCGCCCCGCTGAAACAGCGGCCCCTTGCTGGCATCCCAGTTCGGCGCCGGCCACTTCAGCCGGTTGAGGTCCTGGGCCACCTCCAGCGAGGGCAGCTCCAGCTGCCCCCCGTGGTACCAGAACTCCCGGTTCCCGTAGTACTGCCCCACCAGCCCCGGCTCCGCCAGCGCCGCCGTCACCAACCCCAGCACCCCCAGCCCCACACTCAGCCCCACCACTCCCCACAGCCACCCGAACTTCTGATACCGCAGTCCGTGCATTATCCCTCACCTCATGTAGTCCCCAACAACCCGCCTCGCTATGTCAGTGAATCGTTTCAACTATACGCGGCATATTCTCATTTCTGACCTTAATCTCCTGCCTTAGGTGGTATACAACTTAGCGTAATGCCCCTGGCAGCTCGTACTCCCGAACCGTATCGCACATGGCCAAGACATTCTCCAAGGGGGTCTCCGGAAGGATGGTGTCATGGCTGGCACCAGCGATGTAGCCCCCGCCTGGGGCCATGATGTCGAGCACTTCTCGCGTGCGCATACGGACGGTTTCAGGGGTGCAAGTGATGAGTACATGGTGCGAGTCTATGGCGCCGTTGAAGACCAGGTCAGCGCCGAACTCGCGTTTTAGGGTGGCGAGGTCCATCCCGCGTGCTGAGGGTTGGACGGCATGAAAGGCGTCGAGGCCGACCTCGATCAAGCTGGGAAGGAGAGGCGCGACGCCGCCACAGCAATGCAACATCACGGGGAGACCATAGTGGTGACCAAGATCAATGAGGCGCTGCATGGGAGGCAGCAGGAAACGCCGAAAGAGGTCAACGCTCACCAGAGGCCCAGTCTGGCTGCCGAAATCGTTGCCCACGAAGAAGATGTCAATAACATCCGCAGCAGCATCGAAGACGCGCCGGCTGGCCTCCGCGTAATAGTCCACAAGATGCTGCATAACAGCCTCGACGGTCGCGGGGGCCTCATACATGCGCACGCAGAGCTCCTCCATGCCAAAGAGGTCAATGGCATCGTGCCAGAAGGGCGACCAGTCGCCACCGAGAATGGCGTACTCCCCGCCATAGACCAGTGCCTCGGCCCGGATATGCGATACATCGAGTGCGGAGGGATCCGGCCAGGGGTAGGACTCAATCTCGGCCAGGGTGGCCTGTGCTAGAGGATGGTTGAGGGGCTGGCCATAGCCTAACCCGCGCCGCTCAATGCCGAAGACAGTCCAGCCAGTTGCGTCTGGACTGAGGGGAAAAGAAGGGCCGGGGACCCGCGCGGAAACGCGCCGGAAATCGTCTCCGAAGCGGAGACGCAAGCCTTCGTCATCCAGGCCAAGCTCAAGTTTGGCGGCTTCCCAGAACTCCGCCGAGGAGCCGATCCAGAGGGGGACCCGGTCCGGCTCCCGGTGTGCAAAGGTAGTCATGACGCGCTCGCGTGAGGTCACAGGTGAGACTCCTTCCGCGTACTCCCCGAGAGAAGGTCTGAACAGTCAGCGCCGCAAGTCCAGCAGAGGCCAAGCGGGCCCATAGTTGCCTTCGCCGCGGATGATGAAGCTCCTTCCACGCCGACGTAGACCGGCACTTGTTTGCGTGCCCTGTCAATGGGTATAATGACGGTGAAGTTTGCGCGTACTAGCAGTTGCCTGTCGGAGCAGGGAGGCCGGGGACTCGCTGGAGGTAGCACCTCTTCTGCCATGCGAGGAAGACTCCCCTTATATGTGGTGGCGCTGGGGCTCGGTCTGGCCAGCGGACTCCTCGCAGCCTGGTTGTGTCACCCTGCCACCCGTGCCGGGCTACTCGCCCAGGGGCTATGGCGGGCAGAGCTGATCTCCTACGACTATCGCCTCTCGTATGCCCCGACCGAGGAACGCAGTGAGGAAATCGTCCTGGTCACCATTGATGACGAGTCTCTCTCGCAGGAGGGCCTGCAGGTCTGGCCGTGGCCACGGGACTACCACGCGAGGGTGCTTCAAGAACTCAAGCAGGCAGGGGCCCGTCTGATCGGGCTGGATGTGATTCTGGCCGGAGTCAGTGGGGGCAAGGGGTCAGCCATCAGCGAGACGGGACCACTGGCCCTACCCGTTCCCTCCAAGGCGGACCGCACGCTGACGGAGGCCATTCAGTCCGCCGGAAACGTGGTACTGGCGATGGAGGTCGCCAGCTCGCCCGTGGCGGGGAAAGAGGGCGCAGCGGAGCTGGAGGTGGGGAGTTTCCCCCATGAGGACTTCGAGGACGCGGCCTTGGGCCTGGGCTCCGTGAACCTTCCCCGCGACCTTGACGGTGTCATCCGCCGCGCCGGAGTCGCAGTTACCTTTCAGGAACAGTCCTATCCCTCCATGCCCATCGCCCTGGCAGCCCGTTACCTGAGGCGTGAGCCGGGAGCCTTTAGCACTGAGATGCTGAGCGAGGGCCGCGCGGAACATCCGGCGCTCGGCGGACGCTCGGTGCTGCTCCCCTACCGGGCGCCGGTGGGGGCCGGATTTGTTCGCTTGCCCTACTACCGCGTCCTGCAAGGCGACTTCGACCAGGCGCAGGTGAGGGGGAAGGTCGTGCTGATTGGCAGCACGGCCCGGTCGCTACAGGACCTGCACTACACACCAATGGCGATGCGAGGGGTGGGGGGCAGGGGGGGCGCGGCCGCGCTGATGTCGGGCGTTGAGATTCTGGCCAGCGCTACCGACGCTCTGCTGCACAACCGCAGGCTCATCCCTTTGGCGCAGACCTGGACTGCGCTCCTGACCGTGCTGGTGTCAGCTCTGATGGCCCTGGCCCTGGTCCGGTTACGACCGGCAAAGGCTTTGTTTCTGGCATGGTTGCCCCTGGTGACGGTCTCGGTAGTGGTCAGCTTCGAGCTCTTCTGGACCCGTGAGTTGTGGGTGCCACTGGTACCGCTGCTGCTGGGAGTGACCCTGTCCTACGGCGCGGGCACCATCTATCTGGAGCTGACGGCCCAGCGGGCCCAACGTCAACTGCGACAGGCCTGGTCGCGGCGGGTGTCACCGGAGGTACTGGCGGTCATCCTCGATTCTCCCGGTTTGACCAGGGTCGGAGGGCGGCGACTGGTGG
>JAAYIR010000289.1 GCA_012523355.1 candidate division WS1 bacterium | reverse complement strand
CCAGGCGAAGCCGACATTCTTGTCCCAGGGGTCGTCCTCCGGCCCCCAGTTGTCCTCGTAACGGAGCGGCTCACGGTCCTCCTGGTCACAACCCATCAGCACCAGGGCGTCAGGGAGAAAATGGACCATGTACTCACGCGACTTGAAGTCGGCGGTCTTGAACCCCAGCGCGCGGGTAGCCGCGCTTTCACCGATGAGTATACGGGTTCCCGTGACCTCGACGTTGTCGGTGACGAGGGGAAGCGTGGCGCCGGTGATGCGTTGCACATGCCACTGGAGCTCATAGGCGGCGAACTGGGCCGACTTAGTGGCCTCCTGAGCAATAACCAGAGTCGCCGCCGGCTTACCATCCTGGACGAGAGTCAATTCCGCGGCCACGGAGGCCGCCCCGCTACACAGAAGAAGCAGGCCGACCAGGGAGGTTAGTCGCAAGCGTCGAGTGGTCATAATTCGTCCTTTCATCAGACAGTCAGGGCGATAAGCTATCATCATATGATTAACGCTCATGGTGCACCCGAAGTAGCCGAGAGTCCGGCGCCAAAGCAGGCGGATCACTCGAAGATCATCTCCCCAAAGCGCGCGGGGAGGTGGTATAGGGCAAAGGTCGGACTCCAGGCCAGCCACTCCATCTTGCCGCTGGCCAGGGTGGAACGGTAGAAGTTCCCATAAAGCGTGTCCCCGGACTTGACCCCGCCCGGGAACATCTGATCCAGGCGGCACACCAGAGTGACCACCCAGCGATCCGGGGCAGAGGTGTCAGAGACGCTCTTGACCCCCGCATCAAAGGTCTTCGTGTCCTCGCCATAGGCCAGGGAGACAAACTCCCCGGCAAGGTTGAAGCCGACCTGGCGATATCCGGCAGTGCGATCGCGCATCCAGAACAACTCCCAGCCGTCGGCATCCCCAGCCATAGGCGTACCGAGTTGGAGCTGCTGGGGGTTCACGAGATCAGTGAACTGGCAATAGTAGTACTCGCCGTCGTGAGCCAGACGCATGGAGACCTGGTAATCAGTCGGCTGACCGGTGCCACACTGGCGGTTCACGGGTATAGCCTCGAGTTGATCCCAGGCCACCTTAGCCGGGTCGCCGGAAGCAGGGGGGATCTTCTTGACGGTGAGAGTTGGTATCGGCACGGCCGCCACTTCCTCGTAAAGCCGCCGCCCCTGCTTCATGTAGTCCCAGATATCAGCGCGGAAGACAGCCACCCGGGACTTGTATGGTTCCTGAGTCGCCAGATGCGTAGCACGGGTCATGAGGCGGTGGAGCTGGGTCATGACCGGTTTAGTGCCCAGCCAGCCCCACGCGATCTCATTGGTCTGGTGGCCGCTGACGCCCTCCGGGTAGTGGGCGGGGTTGCTGTAGCGCTCCTCTACGGTGAGGTAGAAGTCTTTCATGGGCTGGGCGGCGGGCCCGTAGTAGCGGGTGAAGTAGTCGTCGAGCAGCTTATCCACGTCCTGGAGAGGGTCATCCATCATTTTGAGGCCTACGTAAGCGTCCGTATGCTGTCCAAACCATTCGTAGAAGCAGCCCCGAATCCCCGCTTCGTGGAAGAGCTTGTACTGATCCGCGGCCATGTGCGCGAAGAAACCCGGGAAGGCGCGCCAGTTGCCCCCGCGGGCCGCCAGACGCGGGAAACACCAGTACATCCACAGAAAGACGCGGCGATTCTTGTCGGCGGTCCAGGCCCTGAGCATGTCCAGGTCGTTTTGCTTCATGGCCTCGCTATACCAGTTGCGGGTATGCAGGCAGAGCTGCACCGAGACGTTGGGTTCGACCTCGCGATGCTTCGGTGGGAAGGCTGTGCTGGCGTAGGCGATGGTGCTGATGAACTTGTCCGGGTAGTGCTGGGCGATATCCCGGGCCACCAGGTTGGCAAGGTTGTAGAGGTAGTCACTGGCCACGCGGTCGGAGAAGCCGCGGTATTCGGCCTCCTCGGGGTTGAGCAGGGCCTGGCAGTCGGGGCACTGGCACCAACTGCGGTTATCCATGGCAGCGATGCCGAAGTAGTCGCCGGCGTTGGCGGACATGAACTTGGCGGGCTTACCGTCAAAGTAGTCGTGCGCGTCCTGGATGGTTTGCGCCACCAGCCCCGGATTGGTATAGCACATCTGCGGCGGCTGGCCCGAGTAGCCCTGGGCGAACCAATCCTTGTGCTCGCCCTCCCAGACCGCCTCGTTCTTGGGATTCTTCTCCCAAAAGCGCTGGTAATAGCCATAGAAGGAGTGCCCGCAGGAGTACGGCTCGCCGCCGGCGCGGCTGCGCAAGACGAAGAGGATGGTGCGCGCTCGCTTGGCCTGGTTATACTGGTGGATATTCGGGAACCGGCGGTGCAGGTCCGACCAGGCCATCGCTTCTACCTGGGCGAGACGGCTGGACTCCTCCGGTTTCGGGCGGCCGCCGAAGCCTGAGTACTGCCACATACGGGTGTAGTTGTCATAGCCATTGCCGTTTGTGTAACCAGGCTCGCGGTAGCGGAAGGCGGGGTAGCGGCGAACCTCCCAGCCGGTGACAGTGAGAGTGTCCTGGCGTGGATAGTCCAGCCCCACATCGTCGGCCGAGAACCAGCGCACACCACAACGCTCCAGCACATCATAAACGGCGAAACAGGTGGCGTGCTGAGTAAAGGGCTGGGGCCACGTGTTGACGTCGGTCACGGCCTCCAGGTCATAGGTGACTGTGCCGTAGTCGGGGTCGTCCTTACCCATCAGAACCAGGGTATCCGGGAAAAACCGGATAAGATACTCCTCGTCTGTGAAGGGGTTGCCGGGCAGACCGAGGGCTCGGGTCGCCCGGCTCTCGCCGATAAGGACGCGCGTGCCGGTCACTGGAGTCTCGTCAGTAACGAGGGGGAGCGTGGCCCCGGTGATCAGTTTGACGTGGTACTGCAGCTCACGGGCGGCAAACTGAGCAGACCTCGTGGGCTGGGAAGCAACGACGAGCGTCGCTGCCGGCTGTCCGTGGCGAACAAGAGCGAAAGAGGCAGCATGGCAGAGGGCGGGAGACAAAGCCAAACCGAACACGAGGGTCAGGGGAACCAGCCGGGTGGTCATATAGTGTCCTTTCCCATACTCAGTCAAGTAGATATCCTAAGATAGGCGAAGGTTTGCAGTCAACCCTCTGTCGTCAGGCCAACGCCACCCTTTCACTGGACCGCAGGATCAAAGTAGGTGGAGCCACTGACGCCCTCCGTGGTGTGCAGCCGCGGTCCGGGAGGCTGCACCGGATTGCAGCCACACAGGAAGGAAGTGGCGCGCTGACCAATCTCGGGCTCCAACTCCTTCCACATCTCACGCGTTTCTGTGGAGATGAATACAGGGATATGGGGATCGTGCTTACGGACCTCAGCAATGAGGAAGCGGTACATCTCGGCCCGCATCGCATACGGGAAGGGAGAGTGGGTCTGGTCTCGCATCTCGTCAGCGGAGGCCTCGGCGGCGCGCATGAATTCAGGGTCAATCAGACCCGCGAAGCGCTCCTGCAGTACCTCCAGAGGCATCCAGATCAGGCAGCAGAAGCCGATGGTCTCGGGGCGCGTGCGGGATAAGACCTGCTCTATCAGGGCCGCGTAGTCCTCCTGCCAGCCAACCAGAGGCACAACAGGCTTCAGCTTGACACGGAAGGGAACGCCCATTACGTTGAGCTTACGCATGGCCTCGATCCGCGCCGCGGCGGAGGGAGCGCCAGGCTCGACCTGGCGGGCCATCCCCTCGGAGGCCAGGCTCCAGATGCCGATCAGGCGGTCGCGGTGAGGCACGTCCGCGATCCAGTCCACATTGTCGCTATTGGAGTGGAAGTAGCCATAGCGCTCCTCGTACTCCGCCAGTTTGGACAGGAAAGCGGCAAAGACGCCGTACTCCGGCTCCAGAGAGATGATGTCCGCGCCCCAGCCGATCATACGAAAGCAGCGCTGCTCCGAGGAGGCCTCGATGGTGGGACCGATAACGCGCTCGGTGATCTCGGCGACGTTCATGCCCAGGGCCAGGTACTTGCCTCGCAGGCCCGTCCCACAATAAAAGCAGCCGTGGGAGCAGCCGGTCATCGTGCCAAAATCATGCGTGGGCCAGCAGACCATGTTCCGCGCCTGGTCACCGTCGTAGCCGTGGTAGTTCTGCACCGGATCAATGTAGCCCAGAACGTAGGCCAGGTCGCGGCGCAGAGAATCGGCATCGCACGAGGAGACACGGAGGTCATCCTCGGCCTTCGCGCCGATCTTCTGCTGCGTGAAGATCAGAGGGCGACGGTGTTGCACGGGGACACCAGGCAGATCCTCAGCGGGGGGCCAGTCCTGCAACTCCCGCACCAGGTCAGGCGCCTCGGCCTCCGTGTAGACAGTAACGTCGGAAAGGGTCTTGCCGAGCGCGGAAAGCATGCGCTCCACGCGCTGCATGGCATCGGGATCCTTGTGTAGAGCTTCGTGCAGGTAAAGGTTTGTAGGATGGAGGTGGTACATGACAGGGAGGATTCCACAGAGAGGTAGGTAGTCCTCTCCGGCAAGGAGACCGATATGGTCAGCTCTACATATATCCCAGGTCGGCGAGACGCCGCTGGACGGCAGACTCTTCCTCGGGGCT
>JAAYIR010000045.1 GCA_012523355.1 candidate division WS1 bacterium | reverse complement strand
TATCACTGCACCGGATTCCGCGGCGGCTGCGACAAGCGAGCGATTCGAGAGGAGAAACTTGAGGAACTACTTGGCGACGTCGTGAAGGCCGTCGCCATTGACAGCGCCACGGCGGACTGGATCATCCAGGCCCTCCGGGAAAGCCATACCGCTGAACGCGAGTTCCATGCCGGCCAGATCGAGACGCTGCAACGGGAATACGTCCGGCTGCAGAATCGGGTCGAGCAGTCATACGAAGACAAGCTGGACGGTACGATATCGGAAGAGACATGGCGGGCAAAAAGCGCCGAGTGGCGGGGCGCCCAGGTTCGGGTCCGGGCGAGCTTGGAGCGGTACGAGAACGCTAACCAGTGTTACTTCGAAGAGGGCAGCCGGATTCTCGAACTCGCAAGCAAGGCCTATTCGCTGTGGATTCGGCAAGATCCCCTCGAAAGGCGGAAGCTCCTCGATATTCTACTATCGAACTGCACCTTCGATGGCGAAAACCTGCTCCCAGAGTACCGAAAACCCTTCTGTTGGATAGCAGAAGGGGCGAGGTGTTCTGACTGGCTCCCCGGGGCGGATTCGAACCACCAACCAACCGGTTAACAGCCGGTTGCTCTACCATTGAGCTACCGGGGAACCACGGCGAAGAGATTGCCGATCGTTGACAGCCCCAGCATTATAGCAGCAACTCTCGCGCAGTTCAACCGTCACCCGGGCTCGAGTGTCAACCGCCTACCTGCCGCGTGGACGACTCAAGGCGTCGGGCCCAGCTGGCTCTCTGCGAGCGGGCCCAGCGGTCTGATCACACTCTCTCCTGGACGTGGCGTTGATTGACGCTGCTCCTGCGCCTGTGCTATATTCTGCTCGACTTCTAGCGGGTGCCAGCGGCTCGTACACGCCATGAATGAACTTCTCGAGACATTCCGGCAGATCCTGCACAATCTCCGGTGGCTGGACGCGCTGGACATCCTGATTGTTGCCTATCTCGTCTACCGGCTCCTTCTCTTGATGCGAGGAACACGGGCGGTACCGCTGTTCCGTGGACTGGGACTCCTCCTGCTCATCTTCCTCATCTCCTCCTGGTTGCCCACTCTGAACTACATCTTGCGTGCACTCGTTCCGGTCGCCCTCATCGCTCTCGTGGTCATATTCCAGCCAGAGTTGCGAATGGCGTTAGAACACCTGGGTAGAGGGCACTTCCTTGGGTTGCGTTTCAGCGCGGTAGGGGGGGGAAGCGTACCGGATGTTATCACGAGTGTAGTGGAGGCAGCCTTTCGTATGGCGGAGAAAGGCCACGGCGCACTGATCGTGATGGAGCGCTCGCAGCGGCTGTCGGATATCATCCGTACTGGCAAGGCGATCAACGGTCGTGTGTCAGTCGAGCTCCTGATGACCATATTCAACCCGCGCACGCCACTTCATGACGGTGCCGTCGTCATACGGGGCGCCGAACTTCTGGCCGCCTCCTGTGTCCTGCCCCACTCCGAGCGGCCTGGGCTGTCTACCGAAACCGGAATGCGTCACCGTGCGGCTCTGGGACTGGCAGAGCGGACGGATGCCGCGGTAATCGTGATATCCGAAGAGACCGGCAATGTCTCGCTGGCCGTCAATGGCACCCTGAGCCCTGCGCTGCAGCGCCCGCAACTCACCGAGCGACTGATGGAGATGTTCGAATCGCAGCTGCAGGAGAAGCGCTTCTTCTGGCGCAAGTGACGTGCAGAGGATCCAGCTTCAGTGATAAGTGCAATCAGACACAATTTGGGGCTTGAGCTAGTGTCGCTGATCGTGGCGATAGTCCTCTGGGGCTTCGTGACGATTGCCGAGAACCCTCCCGAGACACGGGAGGTGCAGGTTCAGGTGCTGCTGGTGAACATCCCGGACGGTCTGATGCTGCTGCGCAAGAGCCCTGACACGGCGAGGATCACCGTACGGGGACTGCGGCGTATTGTGCGGGAGATTAAGCCTGGTGAGATTCAGCTTCTGGGCGATCTGAGCGGTCTCTCGGCTGGTGAGCACAAGGTATCGTTAGTTGCAGAGCCCTCGAGGGTTGGCGTGGATGTGGTCAACATGAGCATCCGCGAGGCCCAAGTCACATTGGACAAGCTGACTGAGGTCGTTCTGCCGGTGGTGGTCAAGACGAAGGGCCGCCCGGCCGAGGGGTACGTCATCAGCAGCCCCCAGGTGCGGCCAGCGGAAGCGAAGGTTCGAGGGCCAGACTCACTGCTGGCAGACGTGCATCATATTGTGGCTCACGTAGATGTCTCGGGCACTAGCAGTAGCATGGAAGTCAACGCCCAGTTGCGGGCGGTGAACGAACGCGGAGAGGCTCGTGGAGGAATCAGGGTAGACCCGGTGGAAGGGACAGTCACTATTCCTGTGACCAAGGCCCCCAGCCGTACAGTGCGAATCGAGCCCCGGGTCGGGTCTCCGCCAGAAGGGTTCTACGTGGCTGCAGTGCGGGTTGAGCCGCCCGAGGTGACTGTCAGCGGAGAGGCAGCTGTGCTCGAACGACTGGCGCGCGTGCCCACCAAGAGAATCAACATCTCTGACTTGCGGGGGACGAGGACCTACACTACGGAGGTGGACTTGCCAACCGGGATCCGGCCAGTGACATCCGGCACGATAACCGTCACTGTCACCGTGGCACCCGGGCGCACGCGTACCAACACTGGCGAGCCCTCCGCCGAGACGGTTACAGAGACTCCCGCGAACGAGGAAGACGACTCGGCCACCGAAACCGAAGGCCCCACAGTAACGCCGGCGCCTCCAGGGCCTCGCACAGCCCCCCGCGGTTCAGAAACGCCTTCTGCGCCGCCCTCGACTCCAGCGAGGCGTGTCCCGCCGCAGTCTCCCTGATGTCGGCGTTCACTTGCCCAGTCTGCAGGTGCGGATATCGCCGTTGAAGGGCTCTGTTTCGCGGTGGAAGTGTGTTCCCCGCCTAAGGTCTCGGATAGGGTTTCCTTACTGCGAACCGGAATACCGCTGGCGTACGCGCTCGAGGTTGCGCTTCCCCACCACATCCTCCGGGAACCGCTCGACGCAGTCCTCCCAGACGCGCAGGGCCTCTTGCCCGCGGCTCAAACGTTCCAGCGTGTGGGCATAGAGATGCATCGGTTCACACCACTCATTCGAATCTGTGGCCGCTGCCTGGAGGTGGGGGAGAGCCTCGGCGTAGCGCTTCGTGTTGAAATAGTGCCAGCCCAGATTGAAGTGCGCGTGCCAACTCCCCGGGTTGTTGGATAAACCGCGGTTCAGGGTTCTCACCGCCACCTCATCATGGCCCAGGCTCCACTGCAACCACGCAATGTTGTCGTAGAGGTCCACGCGTTGCGGGCAGAAGAAGATGGCGGTCTCCATGATCCGGCAGCACTGCTCATAATCTCCCTGATGCCACCAGTAATCGCAGATGAGATCCAGCTGACTGGCCATCTCGGTCCACAACTGATTGGGTGTGAGTGTGAAAGTCGTTTGGCGGGTTTGCGCTCGACTGGGTGGCTGCCAGGGAGCGCTGTGGAGAGCCTGGGAGATTATGGCTTGGACGAAAGGCTCCTGTGTGGGGTAGGACTTCTTGAGGAGACTACGAGCCTCAGGAGAATCCAGGCGCCAGAGCCCCACCACGGCGTAGTAGCGAACCCAAGGCTCACCCGTGGTCAAGAGACGGCGTGCTTCATTCGCGCCGCGTGGGTCGCCCAGGTAGCACAGCGCCAGGCCGGCCCAGGGCCGGATATCGTTCTCGGCCTGGGTCATCGTCGTTGCCAGCCTCTCCCGCGATTCCTGCGCGCCTATCAGACCCAGAGCCAGCGCGGCTCGGTTGCGGGCAGTGGAGTCCCCGTCGAGGAGAATGCTCTCCAAAGCGGATCGGTACTGCAGTTGCCCCCAGATCAGTTCAAGTGGTGCCCAGGCCGGACGTCCGCTAGCGAGCGCGTACGGAGTAAATACCGACGCGTGCTCCTCGCCGGCGGTGCAGCTGTTGGGGAGCGCTTCCGCCGTCGGAGCAGTTGCCGGCTGGACGGCTCCGCTTCCCGAGACCAACAACCAGGCTACCAGGAGCAACAACGCTTTCATACCGGCAGCGTATTCCTTCACTTCCCCACGACCCTTATTCTTTGGCTGACTGAGAGTCCCGATACGGTTGGGGTGACTGCCAGTGTAAAGTTCACACCCGTTAGTGTACGCCCTCCGCCCAGCAAAGTCACGCTCTGGCTCACAGAGTGTGTGCCATAGCTAACCGTGAGACGGTAAGTGCCCGGCGGGACGAACAGGTAGTAATTCCCGGCTGCATCGGTTGTGCTGGAACCCGCCATCTGCCCCGTGGCCTGGTCTGTGGCCGTAACTGTTGCGCCGGAGTTGTCACTCTTTCCCATGAGTGTCACGACGCCGGATATGGTGTAGGGAGCAGGCGGCGGTCCGGGCGAGGTTGGCGGCAGGTAGATGATCAGTGGCCCCATGGTAGGGGTGATTTCAGCCGTGAGAGTCCTCGTGTCGTATCCCGGAGCCGTCGCCACAACAGTCTGCTGACCGACCGGGACTTCGGTCACGGTGAAGTTCCCTTGTGCGTCGGTGGTAACAGGATTCAGTTGGGCGAGGGTGACCTCGGCCCCTCCGACGGGAGTCTCCGGGCCCATACGCAGCACCCGGCCGGTCACGGTCACCTTGGTGCTGCCGCTGACCAGAGCGATATTCACCGGATCATTAGTGCCGCTGGCGTCGTCCATCAGGGCGGTGGTGGCCGTGCCTTCCAGATAGCCCATGGCTTTGACGGTCACCTCTGCCGGCCCGGCGACGATCCCTCCAATGACGTACAGGCCCGTGCTGTCGGTATAGCCCGATACGGGACTCCCGACTGAAGGAATGAAGGTGACAAGAGCATTGGCGACCCCCGCACCGCTATCGCCGTTGGTGACTCTGCCTTGTACGGTTGCTGTCTGATTGATGTCCGCCCGAGCCATTTCCACGGTCACAGTAGTATAGGAAAACGGGCTCAGTTGAACGGTCTGCGTGACCGTGACATACCCCGGTGCAGTCGCGGTCAGGGGTTGTTGGTTGTCAGAATCCAGGGGAATCCCACTGAGGATGACCCAGTGCTGAGTCATATCTACCGTTCCGCGAATGCCCCCCACCACGATGTTGGCTGCGACGGGGAGCAGGGTCGTAGTGCCCTGCTCCACTGTCTCCACCACCACGGTGGCCGTGTTCGGGGTCTGGACATCGCCTGAGCCTATTCCCCCGCAACCCGCCACTCCCGCTCCGGCTACCACGAGGAGGAGCATCGCAAGTCTCGGATTCCCACGCATGAACGGTCCCCGGCTCATGAGCTCACCGCCGGGAAGATGAGACGTGCGCCGCCGGGGACCAGGCAGCGGAGCCAATAGCCATCAAAGGGGTCCAGGGTGTCTGCCAGTTGGTACCCGGTCCCGGGAGTATACGCATAGAAACCCCTCTGCACCAGTCCCCGATTGATAGCTTCAGCGAAGGAGATCGTCTCGTCGGTGCCGGTCTGTACCCTCAAGTCTGTAACCAGGACCGGAGTCTGGCGCGGGCTGCCCACCATGTTCCACCCCAGGGACAGGGGTACCGTATAATCCTGACCCGGCGGCGGCAACAGCCCCTCCGCATTCACTGTCAGGTCCGCAGGCAACTTGAGCCAGTACGCGCGTCCTGGCTGGAAGGGTTCCGTGGTAGGCCAAATCCGGTAGGCACCATCGGGCGGAGCGGTGGGGTCCCAGCGGGCCAACAGCAGCTTGCGCGCATCAATCCCCAGAACGACGGCCGCGTTGGTCTGCAGTGGCTCAACCGGCAGGGACATCATAATTATGCCATTCCCCTGCTTCTCCCACGTATGGGTCAGACCCGCCTGTCCTCCTCCGGGGAGAAACGTGACGTAGGAGTCCCAGCCGACGTTAATGGTCCGGGTGACCATCTGACCTTGTGGGTTAGCTACTTGGACAACGATCTGACTGGGCGAAAGTCGCGATCCACTGAGGGAGGTTCCGAACACTCCCCGATTCGCTGTCAAGCCGCTCTTGGTATAGGCCCCTGAGATGTCCAACGTCGCGGAAGGGCCCTCCATGACCGCGCCGTAGAAATCATTCTCCCCGGACTGGTCTCCTCGCACCCCGTACGGGTAGGGGTATTGTCCCCGCATGCCGTTGAGGTCAAGCTGAACCGTTATCCGCTGTGGACCGCCTATGCTCGTGAACTTGGGGAAGAGGGCGCCTTCTCCTGCTCCGGGACCGGAGGCGGGCACCGTAACCGTGGTATCGCTGGGTTCTACGTACAGGCTGAGCGAGAAATCATAGTTCCAGTAGGTGAGTCTGCCGGTGCCTCCCCGGGGAGACTCGTCACCATCGGCACTCGTCAGGTAGTGGTCAACCAGCAGGATTACGCCGTCCACAGTTGGCGCATTCCAGGTATAGAGCTTAAGCCCTCCGTGCACGGAGGTATCCAGGATATACTGGCGTTGGTACCAGTCATACCAGGACATCCCCTCGACCTGCGGCAGTACCTGAGCGCCGACGTCCTTCAGGGCTGGCACGTCCCCCGGGAGTGTAGAGCTGTAGGCAGCATAGTAGGCTTGGTTGAAGGCGCGGAAGAAGTCATTGTTCTCGGCCCAGCACTTGAGCCAGACGGTTCGGGCCATGCAGATGCGGAAGTAGAGCATGCCCGCAAATCCGGAGGCAGGATAGAACGTGCTATTGGCTAACGCCGGCTGATTCTGTGCCTCATATACGGACCAGGCATAGAAGGGGCCTGGATCTACAGGGTTATACCCGGGGGAGACACCTGAGGTGGTCTGCACGACGGTGGCGGCAGCACCTGCCATACCACTTTCCCACACATCGTAGAAGAGCGCTGTCTCACCGCGGAAGGCGTGCAGCACTAACATGCACAGGGAGAAGGTGTCTTCCTCAAAGTTGCCGGAGAGCGGCGGGATGCGGATCTGGTGGGAGGAGACGTCATAGACCCCGCCCTGTACCGCTTGGATGGAGCTATCTTGGATAATGGTGACAGTCTGGTTGAAGGCCGGAGGGCCATACACCTGACGCATCTTGGGGTAGGCGTTCTGGAGGTAGGCCGCCAGAGCTTGCTGGTCCGGAGCCGTAAAGCCCTGGAACTCAAAAGTGAGATTGTTGTCCGGGTCGCCGACCGCTGTGGGGGTCTGCATGGCACTCGCCAGGGCAGGTAGCACCAATTGCCCGTTGGCCATGCGATACATCAGCCGGGGGAAACGCACTTCTGCCCGCGGGCTCTTGACCCACATCTGTTGCAGGAGCCGCAGTGCACGCTGGGCGCGGCCCAAACCTGCGGCGTTGTGTTGGGAAGCAACTACAGAGGGTGCCGCCATCGGTTGTATGCCGGCCTGCTCCGCCGGTGCCAGGAGGGCTCCCTGCGGCCCATTGCAGCGCGTGCGAAACGGGGTGTTGTTGATATTGCGGAAAGGTGACGCCCCCAGCGCGGGCCACGCTGCGCTGCCCAGCACCACGCTCAGCGCCAGAAGAGAGAAACCTCGCAGAGTTGCCATACGCATCTCCTACCACCACTCCCCGGGCGTGCCGAAATCCCATCTGGATAGGCCTTCTTCCCAGGTATCCAGGGTGGACGAAGTTGGAGGAGCACTTGCCTCTGCCCTTGACTCTCCGCTCCCCGCTGCGCTCCAGTCCAACGCCGGGGGTTGGCTGGAAGCCGGTACGTGGTCGCGACCCTGCTCCGGACTCCACGATCTCGCAGAAAAGCCAGCGTCGTCACCGCGCCCCGAGGCAAATCCAGGTGTCCCGAGCCCGGCGTTGGCGAAAACTCCACTGGTGGTGGAGAAGCCCGGGCTCGTCTGATACCCGCCAAACGTTGCTGCGCCACTAGTCCCCAACCCGCCGAAGGTGCCGTAGGCTTCCGCACCGGTGTAACTGCTTCCGTAGCCTCCGGAGGGTACGTTGAAGCCTTCGCCGGAACCCCCGCTGCCAAAGGAGGTGGTCAACGTGAAGCCAAAAGTGTGAGCCTGGTAGTTCTGATCGCCGGTACTCATCCCCGCGTAGAGAGGAGAACTCGGCGTGCCGGCCAAGTTGCGGATCAGCCGATAGCTGAAGGCCAGGCGACTGGTGTTGCTGAGTTGGTGCTCCAGGCCGACCTCGGCTGTCTGCTTGTTGAAGGCGGAGAAGCCACTCACGAAGTCGGATAGATTCATGTTGGCGAATGCGCTGGCCTTCTCCGCGAGTTGGTAGCGAACCTGCCCGCTCACGTCAGTGAGATCGGTGTCCACCATGACGTAGCCCTGCCGATTACCGAAGTTGATATAGGTGGGACTGCTCCCTGTCTGGCGGCTGAAGGTTATCCCCGTGCCCCAGAGGCTTCCGCTCGGCTGGTAGTTCACCGAGGCGGAGTAGGTGTTGTTCGTGACCTCTCCGCGCCCCTCATCCAGGTAGTTAAGGCGATCAGTACCGAAACTGCTGGTCAAGGACATCGCTGGGGAAAACCGCCACGTGAAGAACAGGTTGCGCGTGTCTTGCAGGCTGTTAGCCAGATAGCCGATGCCTCCACTGGTATTGTATTTATGTCGGCCCAGGCTGAGTCCACAGCTCAGTGCATTCGAGACCTGGTAGGTCAGGGCCAGGTTGGTCGTATCGTCCTGCAATTGGACCACCTCGGTGGTGTTGTCACCTTGAAGAACGCGAAGCCGGTCCCGGGCCAGAGCTGCTGTCTCCTGCACAGTCAGGGCATGAGGCCAGGCGGCCGGGTAGGTGTATAGTCCGCTGGTGACAGCGCCTCGCGAGACATTGCTGGTGTGATCCAGATTCAGGCTGAGCCGGTCGCTGGGGGCCCAACGAGCTGAGAACTGAACCGAGTCTGAGCTGGAGGCCTGGTTGGAGGCGAGGGCGGCAGCCCCTCTGCCAGCGGTGCGAGTAGTGCTCAGGTTCGCCGAGAAGGAGAGTGTATCGCTGGGTATCCAGGTCAGGGCGTATTGGTTCATGTGAGAACGGCTGCCCGACAACAGTGCGGAGGTTGAGGTGGTTGGTGCTGAGTATTCTTGAGTATTGACCTGCCACTGGGCCTGGCCCCGCAGCCGGCGGCCAAAATCATGAGCGATCTGGAGAGTGTCGGTCTGGTAACTGCTGTTGCCGGTGCGCAGCGCGCTGTTTGACATGAAGCTCCGGCCCGCCATCACTGTGGGCCAGCCGGGACGCTCGTGCCGGACACTCAGCGAGTGGCGTAACGTGTCAACACTCAGGCCCTCGTCTGGCTCAGTGGCCTGTTGCGTCGCCACTGCGGAGTAAACAGAGGGCAGGTAACTGTCCCCTCCGTAGCCGCTGTATCCAAACGACAGCCCCGTTGCACTGCGCATGCTTGAGAAGGAGTCCTCCAGAGACAGGTACTTGCTGGGTCGCCAATAGAGGTTGGTGCCGAACCCTGACTGCTGTGTGTAGAAGCCAGACGAATCCATAAACCGGAAGCTCGGGCTCATGTCGAGGTACTCAGCCGAGAATTGCAGCCCGGGGCGGCTGAAGGTGAGCAGGCCCGACAGTGCTGATCCGCCCCCACCGTCACCTCCGCCCTCGCTCTGTGCAAACTGGGTAGCCAGAGTGATCTCAGGGGAAAGACGGTACGAAAGATCCAGGCCGGTGACCTGTAGGTTTGGCGAGCTGACATCGGCGCCGAGGCTATAGTAGTACTGGATTCTCACCAGCGCTGTGGGCGGAACAAGCCGGCGGAAGATGATCCTTCCGATGTCCCGATATGAGTCATAGTCCAGACCCTCGGTCTGGAGGGCATTGTCTACCAGCACCACCAGAGCGGTGGAAATGGTCTGGCTCTGGCCCTTGTAGACCACTGTCGTTCCGTCGGCCAGAATGGGGCGGTAGTTCGTATCAAAGGGTCCTGTGGTCCCGGAACCTTGATAAATGTCCTCCTGATGGCCCGCAGTATCGCCCTGGCCGGCCCGGGGGCGTTGTTGGCGCAAGAAGGTTGCCCCCACCAGCCCTCTTCGTTTGAAGATGGGCATCTCCGCACGGACGCCCGAGAGAGTGCTGGGTGAACTGCCATAGCCCGCCGACTGATAGCTGACTGAGATCGTCGAGGTGCTCGGTATGATCTTGGGTGGACCGCTGAAAGGCTGAAACCAGAGTTCCCCGCTCTGGTAATCCACGCGGTAGTCGGTGCCGAGCTCCTGCGCCCGTTCGTCTACCTTCACCCGCAGTGAGCCTTCGATGATGGGGGTATAGGTGAGAAAGTATGGTCCGGCGGTGTTGTTTCCCAGAAACGCCTGGTTTTGCGTATGTCCCTTCTCGTGGGAGTAGAAGGCACGCATCAAACCGTTGTTGGGGAGCCGTTGGTCCAGTTGCCAGCCCTGCAGCGTGCGACCGAAGCTGGCAAACTGGTTGCCCATCAGACTAACGTTCAGGTTGCCGTAGTATAGGGCGGTGTCATGCCCCACATATCCGACCACCCAGTTGGTGTACGCGCGGCCATACCCTGAATCAGAAATGTCTGCCCGGAAGCCGAACTCCTTCCAGATGGGCCCCTCCAGATGGATACTGCTCTGCCGGAGAAGATCTCCCGTATCCCAGCGTTGTCCCTCAAAGCTGGCCTGGGAGCCTTGTAGAAAGTTCCTCTGGAGGGTAAACGAGTTCTGACCACTGATCTGGAGGCCCTGGAACAGTCCCGCACGGTCCAGGGCCTTCTCGATGGAATCGAGAAAATCGGCATGCGCAGGGGTCAGCTCTGCCAGGCAACAAACCACGGCAGCGCATAGAGCCAGCTTGTGGAGCGATTGAGGCGCCTTTGGCATGACCAGTGCACACGCTCAGAGCACGTTTGAAAACGGCACTAGGACGTGCTGGCGCCCGGCTTTGTTCCTGTGCCGGGCGCTGAGGACTTGTCATGCTGGAACCGCGAGAGACGGCCCCTCTCCGGCCGCCTCTGTCGTGGGTGAGCATATCAGGACTCCGACTCGACCCTGGGCGGACCGGGGATGAGCTGAGCTTTGCTGGCCTGGTCTGTAGCCAGCAGTGGCCTTCCGGAGGAGATGTGAGCCAGTTTCTCAGCCACCCATCGCGAGCCGGCTGACGCTGCGCTCTCCATTGAGCCCATCTCGGGTCCGAGTAGCAGTACAGGAGCATGAACGTAGCGCGCGAAGTTCGCCGGGTCGAAATAGCTGGCAACCGCCCGCGTATCTGCATCTAGTCCCACCATGCGGGAGTTCGGTCCTTCCAGCAGGATTCCCACCACACAGGCCACCTGGTCCGGATCCATCGTGGCCAGCGCCAGGGCCTCCATGCCCCCGATTCCCTCCCCGATGGCGGCGATACGCCCGGGTCTGAGACCGGGCAGCGCGGCGAGGAGCGAAAGCGCTTGGCGCGCTGAGAGGCAGGCGCGGTAGAGGTCGCAACTTCGGGGGTCATCGCCCGCGTCTAGCTGCCAGGCGGCCTCAGGACGAGAGGGGTCCCAGGAGATGAAGAGATGCACCAGGCCGTCTTCTGGAACGGGTCCTGATGGGCGTCCGGTGGCGGTGATGTGCAATACGCCCCCGGCATAGGGTGGTCCTTGGCGAGGTAATCGTACCCGCGCGGTACAACGCAGGCCGCCGAACCCAGTGAACTCGACCTCTTGAGAGCCAGGGATATGCGTGAGGTCGGGTGACCATTGTGCCAGCGAGAGGTCGGCCTCTTGCCAGAACTGCAGAAAGTCACCAGGGGCATTGAGCGCAGGGAGTTCGGCAGCCCCGCTAGGGTGTGCGGCAATCATGACGAGAGACACGACGATTACAGCGAGCAGAACAAGCACGTGGAGGAAGACCCAGAGCTTGGCCATAGTTTCACCTCGTAGGAGCTGGCAGGAGTGTTGCTCGAGGTGACTATCGGTGAACTTGCAGACAGCCTCAAAGTGTGCCAGGTAACACTCAGGCTAGCGGCGGGTTACAGAAGTGCAACAGGGCTCTTGCCGTCGGTGCGCGGGAGAGAGGAGGGTCACTTGGACAGAGGAGTGGGCCTTGCGGGCGGGCTTGAGAGGATGTTGTCCCGTAGCTCACGCGCGTTATCCAGATCCGCCTTGCGGAGCAAGGTGCCTCTGGCCAGCAGGGCCTCTAGAAGGTGCAGCAAAGCATCGGTCAGGAGATCACATACAACGGGCTGGCGTCCCCACGAAGGTTGTTCAGAAAACTGCTCCCAGGCTAGGTTGGCGCATCGCAGGGATTCCGGGAGCCTGTCCTCCTGCAGGCGAAGGCTGGCGGTGGCTGCGTTAGCCAGGGCGCAGCCCAGCGCGCCTCCTCGTCGCTGACTGCGGAAGAGGCTGCGTGCCCCGGTGAGGTCGCCCTGCTCCAGTAGGCGGAGCGCCAGGACGCCGGCCGCCAGCGAGGAGGAACTGCCGCCCTGGAGAGCTGCCTCGAAGGCTGGGTATGCTTCGTCCAGGCGTGCGCCCAGGAGCAACGCCTCCCCCAGCCGCTCCTGGGCCCTGGCACTGGCGCTGTCCATACTCACTGCTTCGCGAGCAAGTGCTATGGCTTCCTTAAACCGGCCCTCGTGGAGGTGTAGTTCTGATGCCAGCACCAGGCGTTCCACCGGAGAGGCCCCACTGTCCTTCCAGCGGTGCAGGGCCCACCGGGCAACCTCCAGGCGCTCGCTGTTAAGCGCTGAGCCTGCCAGCAAGCGCAAGCAGTCGGGCTGGATGGCGGCTGGCAAAGCCTGCAATAACTGACTGGCCAGTGAAGCCTGGTGACTCTCCACCAGTTGCTCGACAAATTCGAGCAAATGAGGGAGGAGCTGTGGCCGGGTATTCAGCACTTGCTGCAGGCCCTCTTCATCTAGTGCTGTGCCGTTGCCGAAGCCGGCCAGCAGGGCAGCCAGGCGTAGCTGTACCGTGGCAGCGCCCGCTTCAGCTCCCCGACGTGCAGTTGCCTCACACCTTGAATACTGTCCCAGTCGAAGCTGTGACCAGGCCAGGGCAAACCAGAGCTGGGGTTCATTCCGAACACGACGGGGATGTTCCTGCAGTAGCCTGTTGAATTCTGCTTCCGCGCTCTGATACTCACCACACGCAGTCATGACGATTGCTGCGTCCAACCGAACTGCGGCATCCGCAGGAAGAGCCTTGGCAGCCCGCCGCAGCAGGGGTAGCGCGGCCTGGGGGTCACCTCCCTCCATGTCTCGCACACCGAGGAGATAGTCAAGGTATGAGCGGGCCCGATGGTGTTGTGGTGAGAACGTCAGGCTCTGGCGGAGAAACTGACGTGCCAGCGCGCGTCCGAATCGTCCGGCTGGGAGCACCCCCTGCCCGAGGGCATAAAATAGAGCGCCTAACCAACCGGCAAGCACGCGCATGCCCTCAATCGGCCTCCAGCGGGAGATCTCCGGGGAAGATGCTGCCTCCATGCGCGTCATAGGCTACCCAGACCGGAAAGTCTTTCACGATCAGCCGCCGAATGGCCTCGGGACCGAGATCGGGGTAGGCCAGGGTCTCTGCGGCCACCACACGGCTCCCTAACAGCGCTCCCGCTCCACCGACCGTTACCAGATATACCGTGCCATAGTTGCGGCAGGCCTCCCGCACCGCCAGGGATCGTTCTCCCTTGCCCAGGGTGGCAAGAATACCGGAGGCATAAAGCTCCGGGGCATACGCATCCATGCGTGAGCTGGTGGTGGGGCCAGCCGCGCCCAGCGTTTCGGGCAGCCTGCCCGGAGTAGGGCCGCAATAGTAGATAGTACTCCCGGCCAGCGGAAACGGCGCTGACTCGCCGGTGCGCAGCGCCTCGCGGAGGCGCGCGTGGGCCGCGTCCCGCGCCGTGTACATCGGGCCAAAGAGGCGCGCCGCTTGTCCGGCACGCAACTGTAAGACTGCCCCCCTTGTAAGGGGTAGGTCCAGACGTGCGGCGTTCATATCCGGCGCTGGTTCTGTATGTTGCACGTTAGATCACCAGTGTTCCGTGGCGAGCCGCATGGCACTGCATGTTGAGGGCGACAGGCATGGTGGCTAGATGGCAGGGCCCGGCCACAGCATGTACGGCGAGAGCCGTTGTGTCGCCCCCCAATCCCAGGGGGCCAATCCCTGTGGCATTGACTCGTGCAAGAATCTCGGCTTCCAGGTCTGCCAACACCGGGTCCGGTGAGCGATCACCCAGAGAACGGAACAGGGCTTGCTTGGCCAGTAGGGGAGCTGTCTCGAAATTGCCGCCCACTCCCAGACCCAGCACCAGCGGCGGACAAGGGCGTCCTCCTGCCTCCCGTACTCGTCCCACTACTGCCTCAATGAGGCCTTCGCGGCCCTGGCTGGGGGACATCATCCAGACCGCACTCATGTTCTCACTACCGCCGCCCTTGGCGGCTACATGCAGCGTGAGCTGATCTCCGGGAACCAACTCGAGGTGAATAAAGGCGGGAGTGTTGTCTCCGGTATTGCTCGCGCGGTTCAGTGGGTGGCTCAGCATTGAGGGCCTCAGGCGTGCTTCCTCGCAGGTCTGGGCCACCGCCTGGTCAACTGCCGCCCGCAGACTCCCCTCCAGACAAAGGTCTTGACCTATCTGGGCCCACACCACGATCATGCCCGTGTCCTGGCAGAGAGGAACGCGGTCGCGTTCTGCTACCTCAAGATTGGCCAGCAATATCTGCAGAATCTCTTGCGCCCGCAGGTTGCTTTCCTTGCGCGCAGCCTCAGTGAGTGCGCGCCGAATATCCTTCGGCAACTCGAAACTGATCCTCTGGCAGAGCTCGCTTAGAGGTCTGACCAGGGATTCTGTAGCAAGGTGTCTCATGGGCCTCCGTGGCTGGCCAACTCCGGCCAACAGTACAGTCCGGGATCTCGAGAGGAAGGTCCTTCTCAGCCCAGCAGGTCGCAATCCATGGCCACATCAGCGACGCCGGGTATGACGCGAATTGAGTCTACGATGGTGGTCATGAGTTTCTGCAGGTCTACGTTGCGACCCTCGGGAGTCAGGGTTCTCTTCACTTTGCCCGAGAGGTAGACCACGCTGTGGACTACGGCCACGTTCCCCAGAGAGAAATCAATATCGTACCGGGCTATCTCGTGCTCCACCCGACGGCGCAAAGCTTTGTCTTCCGTGGACATTGCTGATTCCTCCTTGCATACCGGTGCAGCAACCGGATCACTATGGCCGGCCCCGCAAGCTCTTGTTCTCTGCGGACCTCAGATTCCTAGTCCCAGGCGCAATGCCATGTTCTCTGGCAGGCCCGCCTCCAGCATCCGCCGTTGGGTGTCGGCCACGTTGTAGTCAACTCGGAGAAACTCGATGGTCCCCGCCGTCTGGTCCCAGATAACGAAGCTGGCTTGCTGGTTGCCATCTCTTGGCTGACCGACCGCGCCCGGGTTGACCATGAACTGACTCTCTCGTCTCAGACGGAGAAAGCCGCCCCGCGGTCTGGTCTCCTCCACAGGCAATTCCGAGTTCTTGTTGTGGCGAAACCATTCGGCGTAATGCGTATGACCGAAGAAAGCGAGTTGCCCTTCCATCACCTGGAAGCTCACCATGGACTCCTCAGGTGTCGTCGTGTACAGATCCGGATTAGCTACGGAACCGTGACATAGGATGGCCCCTTCTACTACCTCTTCTTGGGGGAGACTCTCCAGGAACTCCAGGTTCTCCGAAGTCAACTGCTCCCGTGTCCACGTGATACAGGCTCGTGCTGCGGGAGTGAACCACATCTCCTTTCCAGGCTGAATGGCGGCCTCATCGTGATTGCCTCGAATGAACATGCCCGGCAAGGCCCGTATTCGTTCGCAGCACTCGTTGGGGCTCGGACCGTAGCCGACGATGTCGCCCAGGCACAGATAGCGGTTCACGTTCGCCTCCGCTGCAACCCGGAGCGTCTCCTCCAAAGCGGACAAATTGCTGTGAATATCAGACAGAATGGCGTAGCGCACCAGTATCTACTCCCGACTCCCCTCAGACCTTTCCACTCGCTCTTCCGCGCAGCGCCGGCTGCTCAACCGCAGGAGAACATAGGCGCTGTACGCGCTCTCACCCCAGAGGGCATTCTCCCTGCCTCCGTCTTTGACCTCCCGGGGCCCTGGGCTGGTAATCGGGCTCGTGGCAAGAGCCTCTGCCGCGCTCCCCAGGTCGCCCTCTCTGTTCCAGATCTCCAGGACCTTCTCCGGGTTGTTCTCGTAGCACAGCGCCAGTACTTCTGCATATGTCAGTGCCTGATGCGTCCCCGCACCAGCGCCCATCCGAGCCAGCGAAGCAGAGTAGACACCGCCCCTTATCTCGCACAGCTTGCGAAGCGCAGCGCTCGTGGACGGCCGAACCTCACGCAGGTCTCCATGCGCCATCAGAACCTGGGCCTCCATCAAGGCTCCTCGGCTGGCCAGCATGGGACCCAGTGGCCGCCCCCGGCCGCTCGCCACCAATTCCAGGAATATCGGTGCGACTTGCTGCCCCACCCGGCGCAACTCTGCTGCAGTGTGCACCAGTGACTCCAGGGCCTCCAGGTGTTCATCCCGGGCCAATTCTTCACTCCGCGCCAGCCGCTCTCCGGCGCGATCATATTCGGCCCCCCGTCCAAAGTGGGCTTCTGACCGCAACAAACGCGACGCTTCCTCCACGAAGGCGGACGGCAGATCATATTCTAGCCAACGCATCTGGTTGATCTGGCTGGCCAGGTTGGCAATCTCCTGCAGAACGAATGCCGCCTGCACCAGCAGTGCCAGCTGAAGGAAGTCAGCCTCATCCGTGGTCACGCCCTGTGCAATTCCCAGTGCCTGCGCAAACCGCGCATTGCCGTGCAAGCGGCGCAGTTCCTCTGCAATCCGGCCACGCAGTCGCTGCCGGTTCGGCTCTTGAGCAGCCAATTGCCCCTGGAGGGCCGTCATCTTGTACCTCAGAGACGCGGATGGGGACCAGTATGCGGGGCTGGGTAACACTTCTCCAGTTGACTGCAGATAGAGGCTTGCTGCCTCGGCCTCGTGAGGAGCCAACTCCAGAGCTTGGCGCGCGTGCTCGGCAGCGCTTGCAGGGCGTCCCTGAGCCAGGTATATGCGTGCCGCCTCAACGTGTCCGTCTACGCGTGTGGGATCGAGAGACAGGGCTTGCTGGAGGTGCAGGAGTGCTCGTTGATAGCGTGCGCGAGAAGCAAGTCGCTGCGCTAACGCAATTCTCCTCTCAGGTGTCAGACTACGCAACACCTCATTTGCGACCCACTCTTTGCGTCGCGCCGGATGGGGATGTGTGGATAGAAGCGTCTCCCAGTAGCTCCATGTATGTTGCCCCTGGGCGATCTGGTCGAGGAAGTGGATGAGACCCGCAGGGTCATATCCCGAACGGGTGCACAGCGCTACACCGACGTTGTCCGCTGCAGCCTCATGTCGCCGGGACTGGCGCAGCCCGTCGAACAACTGATACCACTGTAGCCCTGTCCCTAGGTCTTCTTGGCCGTTGCTCTGGGCTAGTAAGACCAGGATTGCCAACAAGCCTTGGCGTTTGAGGACCCGTTGAAAGTCGCGATTCTGCAAGTGAGCGAGCTCGTGAGCCAAGATCCCTGCCAGATCATCGTCGGAATTCACCTGTCCCAGTAGTCCTGTGGTGCAGTAGACATAACCGCCCGGAAGAGACCAGGCGTTCACCTCGCCAGAATTCACGAGCCCGAAGCGATAGGTCAGGTTGCGACGCGGAGATTGAGTAGCGATCTCTTCGCCGATCCGAGTGACCCAACGATTCAGCACGGGGCTTCGGCAGAGACCGTACTGTCGCTCAAACTGGCGTGCGATCAGTCTCCCGAGGTCTTCCTCCGGGTTGGCATGCACGCCGGTCGACAGTAACGTAACGCAGCCGACCACAGCCAGCCACCGACTGGCTCGGCTACGCCGTAAGTTACGGGCAAAGGCGCAAAATGCCATCTGTTGTGAAGACTGTCGTTCTCGGTAGGGGGTTCCTTCAGCCTGAGGCGCCTGGAGCGAAGAAGGCTTGGCCCTCACAATCGCCACCCTTCGATGTCTGGGCTTGGTGTACCTCCCGTGCGGGTACCTCTCAGTGACCGTCAGCGGCCATGGCACACTGGACACTCGCGACTATCGTAGGTCTCTTCACTTGCACTGGAGCTTGTGGCGCCTCTGGGTACTGTGCTATGCTTGAACCATGTTGAGGCCCCGGTCACCGAACCGGAGAAGAATGAAGCGCTTGTGGGCCGTCCTGATCTGTGGGTTGCTCTTCGTGGGTGGCGTGTGGGCAGCCTTGCGTCTGGCTCAGCCGGCAGACAAGGGAATCCGCGTGCGGGGGACACCGTCACGCCCCACCACCGAATACCGGGGTATGCCGCCGCACGAGAGCATCATTGTCCGCCAGGAGACCGCCCCAGGGGAGCAACAGAGCATCGAGATCCAGAGCACCGACCAAGGCGTGCTCATTCGTCCCTCGAAGCAGTAGTAGGGAGACTTTCTAACGGCAGACAGCCTTGGCCTCCGCCCGCCGTCGCGAAAACTCTCTGGTCAGTCAGCTATGTAAGGCAGCAGGGCCATCTCACGGGAACGCTTGATCGCACTGGCCAGACGGCTCTGATGCCGGCGGCAGGTGCCCGTCTGCCGCGCCTTCCGGATGCGAGCCCGATCATCGAGATACTGACGGAGCATATTCACGTTCTTATAGTCAATGATGATCTCCACTCGGGAGACGCAGAACTGACAATGTCTGCGACGCCCGCGACGCTGCTGCCCCCGGCCTCCACGTTCGCCTCCACGTTCACCGCGATCCACGTTACGTGCCATCTTCATCATCCATTCGAGTTTGCTTGGACTAAGGGGAGAACCCGCAGAGGTGATTCTCCGCAAACGGTGCAGAGTATAGCAGAGGAACGGGGATGAGTCAAACCTGTCAGACGTGCAGCCAGAAGCCGAGGGTGAGGCAGGGAATGCAGGTGAGACGCGCCCGTCCTAGAACGTACGTTTCCCTATGTTTCAAGAATGGTGCAACGGATGTCCGTGCATAATATCATGTTTGTGCGGAATGCGGCGAATCGAGACAGGACCCCGTTGCGCGGCTCAGTGTGACAGTTCCGGGGGATTCTGATATAATCACGCCAGTATGGGGGCAGCTCGGCGCGTTCTTGAGCGTTTGGAGGACACACTGCGCACTGCAGTTGAGAGTGTAGGGCATTTGTTGCCGGGTAAACTCGAGCCTCTGGAGCTTGCCGCTGAACTCGCGCGTGCTATGGATCACCGGCAGATGCAGGGGCTTGAGGGCACTATTGCGCCCAACGAGTACCGTGTTAAGCTTTCGCCGGACGACCTGAGGTTGTTGGGGATGATGGCGCGAGAGCTGGAGAACGAGCTATCCCAGTATCTCTCGGAGTTCGCTGCTGAACGTAGCTGTCTCGTGGGTCCAGTGCTTACCGTGAAGCTGGAGCCCGACCAGAGATTGGCGACTGGTCGAGTCCGTGTCGAGGCCGACTTTGCAGACCACTCCCTTCCTGCACGACTCGAGGTGATCTCAGGAATCGAGCCCCGCGTGCTGGAGTTTGTGGGCGAGGCCGATATCGGGCGGTCAGAGGAGTGTTGTCTCCCTTTGGAGGACGCTGCCATCTCACGCCGACATGCGCGTCTGGTGTGGACGTATTCCGGCTACCTTCTCGAGGACTTGGGCAGTAGTAACGGCACCTTTGTTGACGGCCGTAAGGTCGATCGTATACTGCTGAGTGGCGGCGAGCTGATTGAGATAGGGTTGGTCCAGATGAGGTTCTCTTACGTGCGGTAGAAATCATGGAACTAGCTCTGCTGGCTGGGAAATGGGTGTTTGTCGGTCTCATATACCTCTTTGTGTTTGTGGTATACCGAGGACTGATTCGTGAGGGAATGGTACAGGAAGGAGAACGTGCTCCCGTGCGGGAGGGCCCTCGTGTGTACCGCCGCGAGACAGCCCCCGGGCCCACATCTGCTCAGGAGCCGCGTCCAGGCTCTGTCGCAGTCGCCCCGCCAAGGCCGCGGCCGCAGCCCCCGGTAGCACAGATGCCGCTGCCCACGCCCTCAAGCGGAGAGACTTCCGGTTCATTGGCCGCGGGGATGTCTCCGGCGCTGCGCGAGGCTCTGCAGGAGGAGCCCACGCCCTCGAGTGCGGCTGTCCCGGCAGCTCCCCTCCAGTCCGGACGGGTGCCGCGACAGACCGAGGCACGAACTGACACCGCCAAGTTGGTGGTCATCCACTCTCAGACGCCTGAAATACCGGTGGGGCACGAGTACCCCCTGCTGGCAGCCGCCACTATCGGGCGCGCCGACTACAACGCGATTGTCCTGCCCGACCAGTTCGCCTCCATGCAGCATGCCGTGATCTTCCTCCAGGACGGTCGGCGAGTCTTGCGTGATCGCGGGTCAACGAATGGCACCCTGCTCAACGGACGCAAGGTGGACACCGATATGGTGCTGCGTGATGAGGATGAGATCACGATTGGCACCACCGTGCTGAGGTACTCCCAACCAAGCCCTGGCGGCCGTTGACCTACCCTTCGCTAAGGAGCGTGCCGGCATCACCAGCAGCCGTCGTTTTGAATTGAGCTTGCTCCTGCTTGTCGCGGTTATCGCCGCCCTCGGCATGGCACTCACCATGCTGGTGAGCAGTCAATGGGGACATGCGCTTCGAGTCCTGGCTGCCATTGGAGCTGTGATACTGGCGGCCCTTCTCCTGGACCTGCAGGGCGCTGCGCGGGATCGGCTTCTCCTGCCTCTGGTAGCGTTCTTGACCAGCCTGAGCGTCATCCTTCTGTCGCGAATCAATGGCGTTCTGGCGGCCAAGCAGATTCTGTGGGTTGTCGTGGGTGCTGCTGTTCTCGTGTCCACCTATTACCTCGTGGAACGTGCCAGTCATCTCAAAAACTGGAAATACCTGGCTGGAACCGCGGCCGTGGTACTCATGCTGGTCACGGTCCTCTGGGGAGTCGAACGCAACGGTGCACGGCTGTGGTTGAGCCTGTTTGAACGGGTCAGTTTCCAGCCTAGTGAGATCGCCAAGCTACTGATGGTCATCTTCCTGGCGGGGTATATTGCCGAGAAGGGGCCCCTGCTCCGTGTCTCACGCCGTGGCACGTCCGGGTTCTCTCTTCTGCAAGGCCGCTATCTCGCCCCCATGGCCCTGATGGTCGTCCTGTGCCTGGCGCTCTTCGTTGGGCAAAGAGACCTGGGCACGGCGGTGTTGTTCTTTGGGCTGTTCGTGGCCCTGGTGTACCTCGCGACGGGCTCCGCAGTTCATGTCGTGGTCAGTGCCACGCTCTTCTGTGGAGGAGCTTATGTGGCCTCGTGGCATTTTCCACATGTGGCCCGGCGCGTGGAGGCCTGGGTGCATACCTGGCAGACCTACAACTCTGCGGGCTACCAACCAGCCCAGGGGCTCTTTGCTCTGGCCGAGGGTGGTCTCGGTGGGATGGGACTCGGTGTCATGCCCGTGACCGGCCAGAACCTGCCCGAAGCCAGCACGGACCTGATCTTTGCTGTACTCGGCCAGGACCTTGGCCTGGCTGGTGCAGTGGGCACGCTGTTGGTCTATGCTCTATTCATCTGGGCCGGCAGTCGGATAGCTCTTCGAGCCCGGGAGTCCTTCGAGGGGCTACTGGCCGCGGGTCTCACCGCCATGTTTGCCCTGCAAACGGTCATTATCGTTGGCGGAGTGCTGAAGCTCATTCCGCTGACCGGCTTGCCGTTACCCTTCATCAGTTATGGGGGGACCTCTATGCTGATGAATTTTGTCGCCGTAGCGCTGTTGCTCGCGATATCGCGCAACAGCGCCACCTGAGAGCGTGGTGTTTGCGTGCCCGTGACCCTGTCCCTGCGTGCAATCGTTTACGACGTTGATGGCACTCTTGCCGACCATTTCCGGCCACCGCCCCGAATGCTGCGCGGCCTCGTGGCTGAATTGGACGAAGCCGGTGTGCCCCAGGTGCTTGCCTCGGGAAAGCTCCATGAGTACCTGGGCGGCATGGCTCGGGGCTTGGGCCTGGAGGCTACGGGATGGGTCATCGGTGAGAATGGGGCCACCCTCTATGACTGGAGCCGCCTGCTGTTCGAGGTTGAGGGCGAATATCTCAACGACGTCAACATGCTGCGTCGGCTGCTGTGGGACGGGTGCCTGAGTGAGTCGGAATACTACGAGGAGCCCAAGTTCGCCAGTGTGACCATCTTCCCTCGCGATCGGGATCTGAGCAAGTCACAGCATGTACTCCACCTGGTGCAGGACCTCTGTCGAGCTCACGGCTTACAGCTCGCGCCAGAAGTCCATCCAGACTCGGCAGTGGACATCCTGCAGATCGGGGTCAACAAGGGACGTGCAGTGCAAGCGGTCGCCAGCAAGCTGGGCCTCTCTGCGGAGAATCTCGTCGCCTTTGGCGAAGGGGTCAATGACGTCTCCATGCTGGAGCTATGCTATCCGGTGGCGCCTGCTGACGCGCACCAGACTATCCAGGATTTGGTGCGGCGCAAGGGCGGCTATCTCGCGAGTCGTCCTGGCCCCGCCGGTGTTCTGGAGGGCTTCTGGTTCCTGCGCAGCCAGGGCCTGACGGGCTTCGACCTGCCAGCCTGGCTCGAGCAGTATCGTCCGGAGGATGAGTGTTCGTGAGCACCTACGGTCCGCAGATCCGTCGCTTGGCTCTTGTGTGGCTGACCGCCTTCGTCATACTGGCCTTGGCCGCGGGATACTGGCAGGTAGTCGCCGCCCCGCACCTGCAGGCCAACCCCAACAACTCACGGGCCGCGCTCCGGCTCAGCTTGACTGAGCCGGGCAACATTTATGCCGCGGACGGAACTACGGTAGTCCTTGGGTCTCGACGCGAGCAGGGTGTCTGGCGCGCCTCCTATCCAGAGCCAGAGACCTTCTGTCACCTGACCGGCTACAACGAACGCACAGGTCTTCAGCGCACTCTGCGTGAACCCCTGCTCGGCGTAGGGCGCTATGCCAATCCCTGGCATCTTCTCAGGCGGGGACGGTCCCGCGGCTGTGATGTGAAGTTGACCATCCATGCTGAGGCTCAGCGCTTGGCCACGCGCATGCTCCGTGGCCGCCGCGGAGCCGTGGTAGCCATCGATCCGCAAGATGGTGCCCTCCAGGTGCTGGTCAGTGCTCCGGCCTATGATCCTACGGTCCTGGCCTCAGTAGAGGCCTTTGAAGTTTTCCGGACTGACCCTTTCTCTCCGGAACTATGCCGCGCGCTCCAGGGTCTGTATACGCCGGGGTCTGTGCTCAAGATAGCCACGGCAGCCATTGCTCTGGAAACGCATACCTTTGCGCCGGAGGATGAGTTCACTTGCTCTGGTGATGAGCGAGTCGCCGGGACGCGCGTGGCCTGCCCCCGAGCTCACGGCAAGCTCTCCCTTACTGACGCCCTGGCGCAGTCCTGTAACATTACGTTTGCCACGGTGGGAGCCAAGATCGGAGCGGAAGCATACCGTGATTATATGCGGCGTTTCCACCTGTTGGATGATCCTCTGCTGCAGCTGCCGGGCAAACCAGGACGCATGTCGGATCTCCTAGGCTCCAAAGGAACACAGTTCCTCGTGCACACTGCCTACGGACAGGGGCAGACCATGGTCACGCCGTTGGCCCTGGCGCGGCTAACGGCGACCTTTGCGCGTGGGGGTGTTGTGCCCAAGCCTTATCTGGTCGCGGAGATACTTAACGCTGACGGGCACGTGATCTCGGCTGCGAGGCCTCAGGAGGCGGGGCGGGCGATCAGCGTGGCAACGGCAGCTCAGGTAGCAGGTATGATGTCCGCGGCCGTGGAACAGGGCACGGCAGGGGTCATGCAGATCCCCGGGGTTAGTGTTGCGGCCAAGACTGGTACGGCCCAAAAGGCACAGGGCAAGCCGGACGTCTGGATGTTGGCCTATGCTCCGGTGGAGCATCCTACCACGGCTGTGGCGGTAGTGGTCGAGGGCGGCGAGTCCGGCGCCGAGACGGCTGGGCCCCTTGCACGTGAAGTGCTACGCCTCTTGCTGGGCGGATAGAAGGATAAGCAACTTGGATCAGATGGCGGAAGGCAATATGCTCGCCGGTAGATACCGGCTTGAGGAGAAGATTGGCGAGGGTGGCCTCGCCACGGTTTTCCGTGCCTGGGATACCGCCCTGGAGCGCCCGGTGGCAGTGAAAATCCTGCGCGAAGAGCTCGCGCAGGACCCGCAGGTCGTGGCCCGCTTCCGCCGTGAAGCGCGTGCTGCAGCCAAGCTTAATCACCCCAACATTGTGCAGATCTATGATACCGGCCAGGACGAAAGCCGGGGCCTCTTCTTCCTGGTGATGGAGTACTTGCCGGAACCGGATCTCAAACGCAGCATAAAGAGCCGGGCCCCCTTTCCGGGTCGGGTAGTGGCCCAGATCGGCATCGAGTGTTGCCAGGCGCTCGCCTATGCCCATGCCGAGGGCCTGGTCCATCGTGACGTCAAACCCCACAACATCTTGTTCACCAGAGAAGGCATCGCCAAGCTTTCTGACTTCGGCATCGCCGCTGCAGCGGGGGAGACCGGAGCCGTGGCTCCCGGCCTGGTGGTGGGCAGCGCCGCCTACATTTCGCCGGAACAGGCACAAGGCCGGCCAGTAGGGCCGCAATCCGATCTGTATTCCCTGGGCTGTGTATTATTCGAGGCTCTCATCGGACGCCCGCCCTTCATCGGAGAGAGCGCGGCCCAGGTCGCGGCTATGCACGTGCATGAGCGCGTTCCCTCGCCGCGAGAGATCAACCCCGCGGTCACGCCGGCCGAGGAGTATGTGGTCCGCAAGGCACTGGCCAAGGATCTCAGCCGCCGCTATCAGACAGCCGAAGAGATGTTGGGCGACCTGCGCAAGCTGCTCTCCGGAGAGGAGCTGGAGCGGACCGGGGTCATCCCGCGCAGCGAAGAGCGCACTATGCTGCTCCAGGTGCCCGTGGCCCCACCCTCCCCACCGCCTCAGGTGCCTGCCCCGCGGCCTCGCCCAGCAGTGCGCTCCGCCGAGAAGACGGATGGTTCCTTGGTCTGGGGGACTCTCTTGGCGGTCCTGGTGGTGCTGTTGGCGCTGGTGGCCACCTTCTGGCTCGTCTATGTGGCCTTCTATCCCGGTGCCATGGCCAAGTTGGTTCAGGTGCCGGAGCTGAAGGGCCGTTCTGAGGCCGATGCGCGTTTAGCTATCACCGAGGCCGGCCTCAAACTCGCCGGCGTAACCTACCGTTCAGACCCCGAAGCCACGGCTGGTACTGTGCTCGAGCAATCCCCGCCCGCGGGAGAGATGATCCGAGCAGGGTCTCCAATAACCCTCGTCGTCAACAAGGGGGTGGAGGTGGCCTCTGTCCCCGATCTGCTTGGCAGTGATCGCGACGCGGCCGCCCAACTGCTGCGCCGCTCGGGGCTGCTCTTGGGCAAGATCGCCGAGCGTTTTAGCCCCACGGTGCCCACCGGTGAGATTCTGGAGCAGAGCATTGAGGCCGGCACCCGAGTCGAGAAGGGCACGACCATTAATGTGACGCTCAGTAAAGGTCCAGAGCCGGAAGTCGTTCCTGAAGAGGAAGAGTTGACGGCGGAGGCCACCGCCATGAGTGAGCCCCCGCCGGTCGTGACCTGCAAGCCCGACACCACCTTTGAGGGAGCCAACCCCCGCCAGCGACGGTATTTGCTCACGATCACCGGTACCGGTCAAAGGAGCGCTCAGAGGATCAAGGTGGTCCGGCGAGATGAAACCGGCGGGCCCAAGCTGGTGCTCGACGACACCATTGATCCGGCAATGAAGAAAACCATCACCATCGTTGGGGAGGGCAATACCTCGATCGTCGTGTATCATGAGGGAGAGAAGCTCCAGGAGTTCACCTTCCCAGTTCCGACGACGGGCGAGGGCCCCTAGCCACGTAGACTGATGATGCCATAGGAGTGACGAGAATGAGATACCTGAGCCTGCTTCTGTCCGCGCTCACCTGTTTGACCTTCGCTTCCTGGTCGCCGCTGCTGGCGGCGGACCTGCCGGCTGTGGCGGGCAACACAAACCTCGCCGCTGCAGCTAATGGTGGCCGGATTGTCAGCTTCTCCAGCGAGTCTCTGGATGAGCAGGGCAAACCCATCCCTGAGTGGCAAGCCTCCAACCTCATTGACGGCAAGTACGTCGTGGGGAGCTACACGCCTGCCGATTCTTACGGCTGGTCCTCCCAGGTGCCTCCCTCCGATGAACGGCCCCAATGGATAGTCTTGGCCTTCTCCGATCCTCGGACAGGCAAGGACGTCACGCGGCTCATCAGTCGCATCGTCATTGACCCTACTACTGACGACCCGTCCTTCATCGGCCGCTGGGTGCAGGATTTCACGCTCGAGGCTTCCGTCACTGATGCTAACGGTCCCTGGAAGACCATCGGACGATACAAGGTGGTAAATCGGGCGGTCAAACAGACCTTTGATTTTCCGCCTACCGAAGCGCGTTACATACGCTTGCTGCTTACCTCCAACCATGGCTCCGACAAGTGCGTGGAGATGGGGGAAGTGGAGATCTATGAAGCTATTGTCCCGGCGGAGGAGTTGGACCGTTTGATTATCAGGATGGAGAACCTGCTGGAGGATCTCAAGCGCTATCGAGATGGGCAGCTGTACCAGCAGCAGCAGCGAACGCTTAGTCAGGTCAGCCAGAAGCCTGCACCGGAAGAGCAGCCTGGAGGTCCTCGTCCGGCACAGCCCGCACCCGCTACTGGTGCTCCGGCCGCGGCGGCGCAGCCAGAGACTGTCTCCTTGGCAGGACTCTCGCTCACCATACCGCCCGGCTGGCAGCGCAGCACCCGCACGGAGGAACACGCTGAGCAGATCAAGCTATTCCTCCTGGGGCCCAAAGCCGGAGAGGGACAGCTTGCCTTTACAGTGTCGCTGGAACCTCTGAAGGAGGGGACTTCACTGGCGGATTTTGTCACCGCTGCTACTGCGCGAGTTCCTGCCTTGACCAGCGTGAAGGACGAAATCGGCATGCTAGGAGAGGTCACGGCGCACCATTTTGTGCTTCAGGGAGAGGGCAGGACCTACGACAGGTACTACTTGATCAGTCAAGGGCAAGGGCTTGTGCTCACGGCGGCCGTGCCGCCCGGCGGCGAGGAAGAGGCGAAACCCTTATTGCAGTCGTTCTGGGCCGGTCTCAAGGTGACCGCGGTCAGTCCGACTGGTTCCTAAGAACCTCACATCACTCTCAAGGGGAGGAGATTTCGATGTCGTTCATGCCTGCTTTAGCGCGGTTCATCGACTTTCAGGACCCGGAGGTGTGTGCCCGGG
The DNA here is from genome assembly GCA_012523355.1 of candidate division WS1 bacterium. Lineage (GTDB taxonomy): Bacteria > Armatimonadota > Zipacnadia > Zipacnadales > Zipacnadaceae > Zipacnadum. The sequence continues at coordinate 18,068 of JAAYIR010000045.1, read as the reverse complement.
TACGAGCGATCCCGCAGGAGCACATCTGCGAGCACCCGAATCCCGACTTCCATATCTCGGTGATTGAAGAGGAGACGGCTTTCTATGCCGAGTTCGCGCTGGACCTCGTCACGCGGATCCGGCAAGCCGCTGAAGAGGGGCGCAAGTGCGTCTTCATCCTACCCGTAGGGCCTCTTCCGCAATACGATATTGCCGCACGGCTGATCAACAAGCTCGGCCTGGATTGTCACCATCTGGTGACTTTCAATATGGACGAGTACGCTGATGAGAAGGGGCAGACTGCGCCGCCGGACTGGGCGGGTTCCTTCGCCACGGCAATGTGGGCTAACTTCTTCGGCCGCATCGATGAGAAACTGCGGCCTCCCAGCGAGAACATTCACTTTCCTAACACGGACAACATCAGCAAGTACTCCGACATGATAGCTGAGGCGGGAGGCGCTGATGCCTGTTACGGCGGCATCGGCTGGTGCGGACACATCGCCTTCTGGGAGTCCAGCTTGGGGCACAACTATGACACGCTCCAGGAGTACTGCGCGGCCAAAGCCCAGATCGTGGAACTGACGCCCATGACCATCATGCAAAACGCCCTGCACTCCTTCGGGGGAGACTGGTCCTGGGTGCCCCCGAAAGCGGCTACCATCGGCCCAGCCGACATCCTGGGCGCCCGGCATCGCAGCTTCTGGCTGGATGGCATGTGCGGCCCTCCCGGAAGCTACTCCTGGCAGGCCTTCATCGCCCGCCTGGTAGCCCACGGGCCCGTGAACAAGTTTGTTCCTGGATCTATCCTCCAGACGGTGCGCACTGACTACACCCTCCTGGGTGGCGTGGCCAACGACGTGAAGATAGAAATGTCTTAGGGTGGATTCTGCGCCAAACGTCAGACCAGCAAGTGCCTCGGCCCTCAGCGCCGGGGCACTCATTCTAAACAGACCTGGCCCGTAAGCCGGACGTTCGGGTCCCGGGGGTCGGCAGCTTCTGCCACAGTACGGCCGTCGGGGAGAACTAGATCGGGCGCAATCTCAGTGAGCGGGACCAGGACGAATTGCCGCTCGGTCATACGCGGATGGGGAAGAACTAGTTGCGGATCGTCCGAGCGCGCCTTGCCATACAGCAACAAGTCCAGGTCAAGCGTGCGAGGGCCCCAGCGCTGCTGACGATCGCGTCCCAGCTCCCGCTCAATCCGCTGGCAAGCCGCCAGCAACTCGCGCGCCGGCAGCTGTACGCGAAGCTCGGCTACCATATTCAAGAAACGTGGCTGCTCAGTAACTCCAACGGGGGTTGTGTCATACAGCGAGGACAGGCGCTCAATGCGCACCCCCGCTAGTGAACCCAGGCGCCTTAAGGCCGTAAGCAGATTCTCGGCCCGGTCTCCCAGGTTACTGCCCAGGCTGAGGTAACATGTGGTCTCTGAGGCGGAAGCCATGCTTACGGGTCTGCTAAGGCGATTCCGGAATGGGGGGAGGCAGGCTGGCGCCGCGAGGTTTGGCCTCCGTCGGTGTCTCTGCCACGACGCCGGTCCGCTCTCTGCCGGGCGACGCGGGCTCTGCGGGCGCGGGTGGAGGCGTGGGCAGGCGTCCTTCCCGGACTAGAGCCTCCACTTCCTCTTGCGTTAGGGTCTCCCGGTCCAGGAGGTTCTCTGCCAGGAGGTCCAGCTTGTCCCGGTGTTCCGTGATCATCTCTCGGGCGCGCGCATAGCAGTCATCCACCAAACTGCGGATCTCCGCATCTATTTGCCTTGCGGCGTCCTCTGAGTAGTTGCGTTCCTCAGCGAACTCCTTGCCCAGGAAGACGGGACCGTGGCGACGGCCGTAGGTGATAGGCCCCAACTTCTCACTCATGCCGTATTCGGTCACCATCTCCCGGGCGACTTCGGTGACGCGCTCGAGATCGTTATGCGCGCCCGTGGTCACGTCTCCGAAGACAACCTCCTCGGCGACCCGGCCACCCAGCGCCTGGATCATCCGGCTGACCAGTTCACTGCGCGTGTTGAGGTAGCGGTCCTCCTCGGGGAGATTGATCGTATAGCCCATCGCCATGCCCCGGGGCAGGATGGTGACTTTGTAGGTCCTGTCAAAGTCGGGAAGTAGGGTCCCGATCAGCGCATGGCCCGCCTCGTGGTAGGCCACAATCCGGCGCTCCTTCTCCGTGATCACTCGATTGCGCCGCTCCGGACCGGCCATGACGCGCTCGATGGCCTCATCCAGCTCCTGCATTCCAATCTGCTTGAGATGCCGACGGGCCGCCAGCAACGCCCCCTCGTTGACCAGGCTTTCCAGGTCGGCGCCGGAGAACCCGGGAGTCCGTTTGGCTAGGCTCTCCGCATCTACCTCTGGGGTAATGGGTTTATCCTGGAGGTAGAGGTCCAGGATGGCCTTGCGCTCGTTACGGTCAGGGTTAGGCACCACGACGTGACGGTCGAACCGCCCCGGCCTCAGGAGGGCCGGGTCCAGGATATCCGGACGGTTGGTCGCCGCCAGGATTATGATATCCGAGTTGGGATCGAACCCGTCCATCTCCACGAGCAAGGCGTTCAGTGTCTGTTCTCGCTCATCGTGCCCTCCGCCTAGGCCTGCGCCGCGGAGACGGCCTACCGCATCCAACTCATCAATGAAGATGATCGCGGGCAGGTGTTGTTTAGCCTGCGTAAACAGATCCCGCACTCGTGAGGCCCCGACGCCCACAAACATCTCCACGAAGTCCGAACCACTGATATAGAAGAAAGACACCCCGGCCTCTCCGGCCACCGCTCGAGCTAGCAGCGTCTTGCCACAGCCTGGTGGACCCACCAGGAGCACTCCGCGGGGAATCTTGGCCCCGATGGCCCGAAAGCGCTCGGGGTCACGCAAGAACTCCACGATCTCCTGCAGCTCCTCCTTGACTTCGGTCATCCCCGCTACATCACTGAAAGTCACCCGGTGAAAGTTCTCACCGAGAAGCTTGGCCTGGCTGCGCCCAAAATCGAAGGCTTGCCCACCGCTCATGCGCATTTGACGGGCGATGACCATCCAGACAATGAACATCAACAGCAGGAAGGGGATGGCGGAGATGAGGAGATCCGGCAGCCGGTCGGCGAAGGTCACCGGTGCCAGCCGCACCTTCACGCCGGGGGCCATCTTGGAGAGTTTCTCGGCCAGTTCCGGGTCCGGGGGCAAGTCCACCGTATAGGTCTTGTAGGCCGTATCCGGGAAAGCCTCGGGCACGAAGTCCCCACCGGCACGCTGACCACCGTAGATAACCACCGTGGTGATCTTCCCCGCCTCCACGTCCGCCAGGAAGTCAGTGTAGTAAGTGTACACCTTTTCGGTTTGGGCTTGACTCCTCTGGTTCCCAATGACCCAGAGCATGGCGGTTCCCGCCAGAATCAGTAGCACCCAAACCAGAACGTTGTATCTTCGCATAGGTCTATTCTCTACTCACATTCCCCACTGTCACAGACCGTCAGTTGCAGGTAGTTTTGCGTGTCCTTACTGACGCGGAAGCCATCGGCCATTCCCAATTCCACGACCCAGATGATCTCTCCGCCGCTCTCCGTTATCACTGGGAGCGTCCGGCGGCGGTCCACCGGCACCTTGTGATCCACGAAGATGTCTTGCAGCTTCTTATGTCCCATCATCCCCAGTGGCACCATTACGTCCCCGGGTTGCCATGCACGCACACACAGAGGCCAACATACCCGGTCGGCATCCACTACAATGCGCCTCTTGCGCGCCGCCCCCAGGTCTGTGGGGCGCTTTGACAGCAGTCTGGCCTTGACAGACAGGCCAAGTTCCGGGATTCGCGCCTCTCCGCCAGGGGGCAAGACCTGCTCGTGCCAATCGGCTGAGCGGTCCGGCCTTGCCAGGCCCCGGCCCAGGACTATCTCATTATACCCCTTTTCACCCTCCATGTCTTCCGGGAGAGACGCTCTCCTGCCGGTGTCGGATTCCCACAGCAAATGCTCTAACGCTTCATAATGGACTGAGGTCAGGTCAGTGCCGGTCCTGCGCAGCGCCTCCCAGGCTTCGCGCCAGATTCGGTAACGCAGTCCGCAGGCCAGGCCTCGCAACCCCGCCAGGTTCATCGCTATCCCCTCCTGGGTCGGTATCGCCAAGCGCTCATAGGTCTGCTCGACGAGCGGCTCAGTCCATTCCAACTCGGCCTCCGCGGCCTCGGCCAGGCGCAGCAGGGCTTTGTCCAGAGCGGGGTTGTATTGTTCTCGCAGAAGAGGCAGAAGTTCATGCCGCAGGCGATTACGGAGCGCCGCCTCCGGCTGGAGGTTAGTGAGGTCTTGTCGCGGGCGAAGCCTCCGTGCCCGGCAATATGCCTCAGTCTCACGGCGCCAGGCGGTGATCAGTGGACGAATGATGCTGCCGCGGCGAGCAGGCATACCGCGCAGACCATGCAGCCCGCTTCCCTTCAGGATATGCAGGAGGGTGTTCTCCACGCGGTCACTGGCGGTGTGCCCCAGGGCGATACGTTCGTAGCCTTGCTGCGTGCACACTTGCTCCAGAAAGGCATAGCGAATTTCTCGCGCGGCCATCTCCAGGGACAGTCCGTGCTCTGTCGTGTGCCGCAGCGTGTCTCCTCGGCCTGCATACATTGGCAGGCCCAGGCGCTTGGCCATGGCCCCGACGTACCGCGCCTCTGCCCTGGACTCCGCGACGCGGATGCCGTGGTCCAGGTGCGCCACGCCCAGGGTGAGTGAGAGCTCCTCGCAGAGAGTATGGAGCAGGTGCAGCAGAGCCACGGAGTCCGATCCCCCGCTGACCGCCACCAGCACCGACGTTCCCTCAGCCAGCAGACCGTAGCGTCCGTTGGCCTCCTCAAAGCGCTCCCGCAGGCGCTCAACCGGTGACGCGGCGCAGGGCCTCTTCATAGATCCGCCTTGTCTCCGCCACCACCTCCGGCGGCAGCTCCGGCGCCGGGGGCTCTTTGTTCCAGTCCAGCGTCTCCAGGTAATCGCGCACGTACTGCTTGTCCATGGCCTCCTGCGCGCGACCAGACTGATACTTGTCCGTGTCCCAGTAGCGGGAGGAGTCCGGCGTCATCATCTCATCGATCACGATCAGCTTGCCGTCCAGCAGGCCAAATTCATACTTGGTATCCGCAATCATCAGCCGCCGCGTGGTGAGGTACCCGTTGGCGAAGTTATACAGCGCCAACGACTTCTCCTGGAGCTGATCGGCTATCTCCTGTCCCACAATCTCCGCGGCCTGCGCGTAGGAGATATTCTCATCGTGTCCCGATTCGGCCTTGGTGGAGGGGGTGAAGAGCGGCTCAGGCAGGCGGTCGGAGAGTTGCAGGCCCGGCGGGAGCTTATGTCCGCAGACCTCGCCGGTCTCCTGATACGACTTCCACCCTGACCCGGCCAGGTATCCGCGCACCACACACTCCACCGGCACCACCTCGGCCTTCTGGACCATCATCGTGCGCCCTTCCAGCAAGTCCGCTGATTCCTGGGCGGGCTCCGGAAAGTCCGCGGGGTCCATGGAGATGATGTGGTTGGGGATGATATGCTGTGTCTTGTCGAACCAGAACTTGGAGAGCGCGGTGAGGATCTTCCCCTTGCCGGGGATGCCGTTGGGCATGACGCAGTCGAAGGCGGAGATGCGGTCGGTGGCGACGATGAGCAGACAATCGCCGTAGTCATAGATATCGCGCACCTTCCCAAACCGCCGACTCAAAGCCCCCGGCAGGTCAGTGTACAGAATTGCCTTTTCAGGAGAATCGTCCATCTGTTTCACCCGTTCCTAAGGGCATCTGCGCCAGGCCTAGCAACTCCACAATCGCCTTCGTCTCCGCCGGGGACTCACCCCGGCAGCGCGGACGCTGCCGACCCTCCCTTGGAAGGGAGGGTAGCGCGCGAGTACGCGCGCTGCGGATTCCTCCAGCAAAACCTGCTCTGGCTCCGAGTCGTTCTCTGCGCGCTGTCTGCAGCGCACCCTCCCTTTCAAGGGAGGGTCGCCCTGCACAGCAGGGCGGGGAGAGTCCTCTGCGGCCCGCCGAATCTCGCTCAAGATCGCGCAGATGTCCCTCAGCACCCGCTCATTCGGAAAGCGCAGAACCCGCAACCCTTGCGATACGAGAGTAGCATCCCGGTCCTCGTCACGTTCGGTCTGATGGTCGTGAACCGGGCCATCCACCTCCACCACTAGCCGCGCCGCATGGCAGTAGAAATCAACGATAAACTCCCCAACCACAAACTGACGCTCAAAGTGCCATCTACCCAGTCGGCCGTTCCGCAGACGCTTCCAGAGCGCGGCTTCAGCCAGCGTGGGCTCCCGCCTCATTTCTCGGGCGCGTTCCCGCAGAGCCAGATAACGTTCGCGGTCAATCGAGACGATGACCACCTTGCCGGTTGGCTGACTCATCCTGGGGTCCGAGTCGTCTTCTGCACGCCGTCTGCGGCGCACCCTCCTTTTCAAAGGGAGCGTCGCCCTGCGCAGCAGGGCGGGGTGAGTCTTCAGAACCCCAACATCTCCACAATCGCCTTTGTCTCTGCCGGAGCCTCTTCGGGTTCCTGGGCCAGAGACACCGCCCGGTCGGGGTCCTTGAGCCCGTGGCCGGTTAGCGTGCAGACGACCGTCGCCGATTCCTCACCAAAGAACCCTTCGGCGGCCACCTTCATAACTCCTGCCACCGAGGCCGCGCTGGCCGGCTCGCAGAATATGCCTTCCTTCGCCGCGAGCTCCTGGTAGACCGCGAGAATCTCTTCGTCCGTGACCGCGCGGAGGATCCCGTCCGACTCCTTGACCGCCTTCATGGCGTCCTGCCAACGCGCGGGATTGCCGATGCGAATGGCGGTGGCCACGGTCTCCGGCTTCGACACCGGCTCCCCGCTCACTAGCGGCGCTGCGCCCGCCGCCTGAAAGCCCAGCATGCGCGGCGTGCGCTCGGTGATTCCTCGCTCCTGGTAGTCCTTGTAGCCCCACCAGTAGGCGGTGATGTTACCGGCGTTCCCCACCGGCAACGCGTGATAGGCGGGCGCCTCCCCCAGCGCGTCGCAGACCTCGAAGGCTGCGGTCTTCTGTCCATCCATCCGGTAGGGATTCAGCGAGTTGACCAGCACCACCGGATACTTGTCGGTAATCTCGCGCACCAGCCGCAGGCAGTCGTCGAAGTTCCCGTCTACCTGAATCGTTCGCGCTCCATAGGACAGGGCCTGGGCTAGCTTCCCCAGTGCCACGTAGCCTGCCGGGATAAGCACGATGGACAGCATCCCCGCGCGGGTGCTGTAGGCCGCTGCCGCCGCCGAAGTATTCCCGGTCGAGGCGCACATGGTGGCTTTCGCGCCCGCCTCAGCGGCCTTGGAGATAGCCATGGTCATGCCCCGGTCCTTGAAGGAACCCGTGGGGTTCACGCCCTCGTACTTGAACCACAGCTCCAGCTTCCCCGGTAGGGAAGGGCCGATACTGACCGACGGGATCAGTGGCGTATTGCCCTCCAGCAGCGTCACGCGCGGAGTCGCATCGGACACCGGCAGGAAGTCGCTGTAATACTCTATCACGCCTGGCCAGGGGTATCGTGAACTCGACATAGCACACCTACCCCAACACTCGAATGACGCTGCTGATCTCCACGACAACGTCCAGTGCCTTGATGGCGTCCAGGGCTTTCTGCAAGCGGCCCTCCGGTGTGCTGTGCAGAATCCAGACAATCTCCGCGACCTTGCCGTCCGTGGATTCCTGAATGACCGAGCCGATACTGACCTGCTCCCGCCCAAACTCCATCGCCATCGCCCCCAGCACTCCGGGACGATCCAGCACCTGCGTGCGGACGTAGAGCGAGGACTCGATCTCCGCCATGGGAACCACCTGGGCTTGCCCCTCACACCGGCAAGGGACCCGTCCGCGGGCCCCGGTTAGGAGATTGCGCGCGCAGTCAACTACGTCCCCTGCCACTGCCGCACCGGTCGGCAGAGAGCCCGCCCCTCGCCCAAAAAGCATGACCTCCCCGCACTCCGGTCCCTCCACGAAGATGGCGTTGAAGACCCCGTTCACCGCCGCCAGGGGATGGCTTCGGGGCAACATGGCTGGATGAACGCGCACCTCGACGCGTTCCCCTGCACGCTGCCCAATCGCCAGCAGCTTGACCACCTTGCCTACCCGCCGCGCATAGTCTAGGTCCACGGGAGAGATACTGCTGATTCCCTCCCGGAAGATCTCCTCCACGCGAATGCGCCCCCCAAAGGCCACGGCGGCGAGGATCGCGAGTTTATTAGCTGCGTCAAGGCCTTCCACGTCTGCGGTTGGATCGGCCTCTGCATAGCCCAGGGCTTGCGCCTGCGCCAGGACCTCCTTGAAGGGCCGTCCCTCCTCGCTCATGCGAGTCAGGATGTAGTTTGTGGTGCCGTTGACGATGCCCAGCACCTTCTCTAGTCGACAGGCCGCCAGGCTCTCCTTCAGCGACCGGACGATGGGGATCACGCCCCCCGCAGCTCCTTCGAACTGGACGTCCACTCCTTGCCGGGCCGCCGCCTCCAGTATCTCGGCGCCGTGTCTGGCCATCAACTCCTTATTGGAGGTAACGACGCTCTTCCCCGCTCCAATGGCCGCCAGCACCAGTTCCTTTGCGGGATGTATCCCCCCCATAGTCTCGACAAGCACGTCTATGTCCTCGGCCGTGGCCAGAGCCATGCTTTCGCTGGTCTGTAGCTCTGGGGGAATCTCCACGGGCCGCTCGCGTTTCCAGTCAAGATCGGCCACCCGCACCACCTGCAGCCGCGCACCCGTCACGCGGGAGATCTGTTCCGCGTTGTCCTGTAACACCTGGTAAGTGCCACAGCCGACGACTCCACAACCCAGGATGCCGACACGTATCTCGTGATTCATGCTGCTCACGCTCTCCAGGACAGAATGGGGGATACGCAGTCAACCAAGGCCGGCGAATGTCGTCTTGCCATGGACGGCAGTCAGACGCGCCCCGCAGACAGGGCCTAGTGTCGGCTACGCTCGATGACCATCAGGCACTGGTCGGCTTCCACGGTCTCCTCATTCTGTACCAGGAAGCGAATGACGGTGCCCGAGGTGGGGGCCGGGACCTCGCTGAACAGCTTCATGGCCTCCACCAGGCCAACGGTGTCGCCATGTTCCACATGGTCACCGACCTTGACGAAAGGGGCTGCGCCGGGAGAAGGTGCCACGTAGAAGACCCCCGCCATCGGCGAAAGCACCGGGATCTGATTCTCCGTGAGCTCCAGGGCCCCTGCGCCAGCGGGCGGGGGCGGGGCAGGCGCTAACGGTGGGAAGGCCACCCCCGCGGGGGGGAGACCCAAGGTGCCGCGCAGCAGAACCTCCTCCTCGCCCTCGTGCACCTCGATCTCGGCTAAGGCCTCCTGCTGGAGAAGCTCCAGCAACCAGCGCAAGTCCTCATCCGTTATCCTTGCCATAGGTGATACCTTCCTGACGGCGCTTCTTTCCGAGCATACAACAACGAACGGCGGGCGCCCACGCCCGCCGTTCCAGGAGACTGCACAGTTCGGCGTCGGTGCCTCCCCGCCAGTTCATAGACAGCCAACCCCCAGGAATATGGTAGCGGCGGGAGGAGTCGAACCTCCGACAACGCGGGTATGAACCGCGCGCTCTGACCACCTGAGCTACGCCGCCACCGTCTTGTTGGTTTAGCTACTGCTGCGCCGGGGCCCCCGACCACGCTTCTTCTTCCCACTGCGCTTGGCCTCGCGGCGGCCTGCAACCTCGCGGTCCAGACCGCTCAGTATCTGATGCTCAAACTCGCGCATCCGCTTGGTCTCAGCCGCGCGCAGTTGCTCGTAGTTAACTCTGATCTTGCTCATCAATGCTCCTCCGTAGGGGGATAGGATAGCGGTTCCGCCGCGCCTTGTCAAGCAGGCGCCATATTGGGTGTGAGCTGGTTGTCTACCTGGCTGACCGCGAGAGGAGGGCAGAAGGTAGCACAGGCGGCAAGTCCCGGGGTCAAGCAAGGTCTCTCGGGCCCACGTGTGAGCCATGTGCCGGTGGCCCCCAGTTTGACAGACTCGAGGGTCCGGGCTATAATACCTCTACTGCCTGTAGAGTTTGGTCGCGTGGCAGTGATCAGTGCGCTTGCAGGCACAAATTACGGCAATCCCCGGGGCTCGGCTCGCGTGATAGAGCCCCTCTTTTGTGGCTGGCCGAGACCGGAAGTGCGCCGTTATTCGAACCTCAGGGGACATCCATGACTGCCATCCACTACGGCCCAGTGGCCACCTTGGTCGCGCTGGGGCTTGCTTTCGCTGCGGTTGCCTTGTTCATCGCCTACCTGCTGCGGCCCGTAGACCAGTACGAGGATAAGCTGCTTACGTACGAGTGCGGCATCATCCCGTGGGGGGAGGCCTGGAGTAAGTTCTTCGTTCGTTACTACGTCATTGCGCTGATCTTCGTGCTCTTCGACATTGAAGCGATATTCCTTGTCCCCTGGGCAGTAGTCTACAAGTCCCTCAGCCTGCAGGCGGGTCTGAATCTGTTTCCTGCTGTAGAGATGGGCATCTTCATCGCTGTTCTCTTGCTGGGACTTGCGTATGCCTGGCGGAAGGGGGATCTGGAATGGGTCTGAGGGAGCTGGAGGACCGCCTCCGCCAACTGCCCGGCAATCTACCCCGGGCACCTGAGCAACCGCTGCGCCGCTGGGCCCAGACTCATCACGAGGGCGGGCTCTCGGTGGCCTTCATTAACGTGGTGGACAAGGTCCTCGATACCGGGCGCGCTTGTAGTACTTGGGGACTCCAGTTCGGCCTCGCCTGCTGCGCCATTGAGATGATGGCTGTTGGCGCCAGTCGCTACGACCTGGATAGGTTTGGAGTCTTCTTCCGAGGCAGTCCTCGCCAGGCCGACGCCATGCTGGTCGCGGGAACGCTCACCCTGAAGATGGCTGATGTGTTGCGTCGGCTGTATGACCAGATGCCCGAGCCGCGGTACGTCATCGCCGTGGGTAATTGCGCGATCAGCGGCGGCCGCTTTTACCATCACGCCTATAGCGTGGTCCGGGGCGTGGACCGCGTGGTACCTGTGGACATCTACGTGCCGGGTTGCCCGCCTCGCCCCGAGTCGTTCATAGACGCGATCCGCAAACTGCACCAGCTCATGCGACGCGAGTCAATCGCGGACACCATCGGCCACGGCGAACGCCAGCATGAGGACTTCTTTCGTAAGCGGGAACTGCCATGAGTGAGGGTCAGGAGCAGCAGATAGCTTCGGTGTCGAGCCCGGAGCCCTTGTCTGCCGAGTTGCAGGAGATCGCGGGTGACTTGACTACCGGTGGCTGCGTGCGGGCCGGACGGCCCGAGTTGCTCACCACTCCGGAGAACCTGCTGCCCCTGCTCAACCGGCTCCACGAATTGCCCGAGCCCTACTCCCGCCTGACGGATCTGTGCGGCGTGGACTGGGGCGATCGCGTGCAGGTGGTCTACGCCTTGTGCCGGGGCTATGGCGCGGAGATGGTGTTGGTGAAGGTGGACCTGCCCCGGGCGCAGGCCGAGGTCCCCACGGTGACCGGTCTGTGGCAGCTCGCCTTCTGGCCGGAGCGGGAAGTTGCGGAGATGTTCGGGGTGACCTTCGTCGGTCACCCTAACTGCGAGCACCTGCTGCTTCCGGAGGGTTTCGTCGGCTATCCGCTGCTCAAGGATTACGAATACGATCGCTCTAACCCGCTGCTCAGCCCGGATCCGTTACGCGAGGACCCCGACGCTGTGCTGGGCGGCCCGCCTTCGGAAGATGAAACTGGCGCATCATGACCTGGGACCCTACCTGTGTAACTGAAGAACTCGTCGTCAATATGGGGCCACAGCATCCCTCCACGCATGGGGTGTTGCGCCTGATTCTGCGCCTGGATGGCGAGCGAGTGCTGGAGGTTCGCCCGGACATCGGCTTCCTGCACAGTTCGCTGGAGAAGATCGCCGAGCGGCTCGACTATCGTCAGTACCTGCCGTACACCGATCGCTACGACTACCTCTGCGCCATGGCCAACGAATTGGCCTACGTCCGGGCGGTGGAGTCCCTGCTGGGCGTTGAGCCGACGCCCCGCTGCCAGTGGATTCGAGTCATGATGGCGGAGATGAACCGCATCGCCTCCCACCTGGTCTACTACGGCGCCCTGGGGATGGACACCGGCGCCACCACCGTCTTCCTCTACTGCTTCCGCGAGCGCGAGCGCATCCTCCAGCTCTTCGAGGACGCCAGCGGCCAGCGGCTGCTCTATCATTACTTCCGCATCGGTGGCTTGCGCAATGACCTCCCGCCTGGTTTCTGCGAAGGACTCCGCAGCTTCCTCGACGAGTTCCCCAGGCGGGTGGCGGAGTACGATGCTCTCCTCACCCGCAATCGCATCTTCCGCAGCCGTACCGAGGGCGTTGGCTATCTCTCGCCCGAGGCGGCGTTGAGCTATGGCGTGACCGGACCTACTCTCCGTGGCTCCGGGGTAAGCTATGACCTCCGGCGTGCCGCGCCTTACTACGTCTATCCCGAATTGGAGTTTGACGTGCCCACCCGCCCGGAAGGCGACGTCATGGCGCGCCATTTGGTGCGACAGGAGGAGATGCTGCAGAGCGTCCACCTGCTCCACCAATGCCTGGATCGCTTGCCGCCGGGTGAGATCAACGTCAAGGTCCCGCGCAAGCTCAAGCCGGACCCAGGCGAAATCTATGTGCGCATCGAGTCCCCCCGCGGAGAGCTGGGCGTCTATCTCATCTCAGACGGCAGCGAGAAGCCCTATCGCCTTCACTGGCGCGCGCCCAGTTTCCACAACCTCCAGGCCTATCCCGAGATGTGCCAGGGAGCCTATGTTGCAGACCTGGTGGCCATCCTCGGCAGCCTGGATATCATTCTTGGAGACGTAGACAGGTAAGCGACCATGCTGAGCTTCATCGCTAACTGGCTCCGCGATCTACTCACCGCCTGGTTCCAGGCCTGGCACGTCCCCCTGGTCTTCGTGGACATACTGGCCTGGATCGTGGGTGGCGTCGCCATCCTGATTCTGGTGATGGTGGTGGCCTTGGTCTTCATCTACCTGGAGCGCAAGATCAGCGGGTATATTCAGAGCCGCCTCGGCCCCGAGCGCGTCGGGCCTTGGGGGATATTCCAGACCGCCATGGATGCCCTCAAGCTTCTGCAGAAGGAAGACATCGTGCCGGCCGGTGCCGACAAGATCCTCCACACCCTGGGGCCCATAGCCTTCTTCGTGGTCGGCTTACTGGGCTATTTGGTCATCCCCTGGGAGGAAGGGGGCACCATTGCCCGCATGGTGGATGCCCATGTCGGGGTGCTCTACGTCCTGGCCTTTGGGTCGCTATCGGTGATCGGCATTCTCATGGGTGGGTGGGGCTCAAACAACAAGTGGTCGCTGCTCGGCGCCCTCCGGGGCGCGGCTCAGATGATCAGCTATGAAGTGCCCATGCTTCTGGCCGTCGTCTGTGTGGTCTTGCTGGCCGGTTCGCTTTCGCTCTCTACCATCGTGGATCAGCAGAAAACGCTCGGACTGCTGAGCTGGAACCTGTGGCGACCCTGGCTCTGGCTCCCGGTAATTCTGTATCTGATCGCGGCTACCGCGGAGGTGAATCGTACACCGTTTGACCTCCCGGAGGCCGAGAGCGAGTTGGTGGCCGGTTATCATACTGAGTACTCGGGGATGAAGTTTGCGTTCTTCTTCCTCGCCGAATACGGCAACTTCTTCCTGGTGGGCCTGATCTTCAGCGTCCTGTTTCTGGGGGGATGGAGCTCCCCTTTCGGCTATCCGGATCCGCTGCGTATTCCTGGCGTGATCTGGTTGCTGGGCAAGGCCACGGTCACGGTGTTCTTCTTGATGTGGGTGCGTTGGACCTTACCCCGCCTGCGAGTGGATCAACTTATGTCTCTCTGTTGGAAAGTCTTGCTCCCGGTGGGCTTCTTGAGCTTGCTCATCGCCGGAACCGCAGCCCTGTACGTGTGAGATAACCCATGCGCAAGCGATACGGAGATAACCTGTGGGACCTGTTGCGGATCCTCGCCGCCGGTGCGTGGTCCATCCTGGTTGGTTTGTACATTACAGGGATCAATCTGATTCGGCCCGGAGTATGTGAACGTTATCCGCGACGCGACCATCGGCCCGACTACCAGCCCCGCCCGGGCTACCGCGGCGACTTCGCTCTCCTCAGTGATCCCGAGCGCCCCGGCGGGCTCCGGTGTATCGCCTGCCTGCAGTGCCAGAATATCTGCCCGGACCAGTGTATCCATATCACCCCGGAGGGCAAGGGCAAGGATCGGCACCCGGTGCAGTTCCGTATTGACACCGGCCTCTGCCAGTTCTGTTGGCTGTGCGTGGAAGTCTGCCCTGTGGCCGCCATCACGATGACCCCGGATTACGAAACGGCCACCGACCAGCCCCAAAAGCTCATTCGTGATCTTGACACGCTGCGTGAACGTGGTCGGAACATTCCGGAACCTCAGCGGGTGGAACCGGTGGGTTGCGTCGCCGATGGCGGCGCGTGACGTGCGTGAACCTTGACGTCAACGGTCTGGACCCAGCGGCGGTGCGCGATCGGCCTCGACTGCCGAGTCCCGCTTGGGCCTTGGTCTTTGTGGCCTTGGCCCTCTACGACCTCTGGCAGGCACTGGCCTGGCTGACCGCGCAGGGACCCCGCCAGGCTACCAGAGAAGTCGTCCTGCGCATTGCGGCGGACATCGCCTGGGGCATCCTGCTGGGGGCCACGCTAGTGGCGGGCTATCTGCGTCTGGCTCCGCGCAACTTTGCTCGTGGTGTCATTGGCTCGGTGATGCGCGTGCGGCCACGAATTGGCCTTGGCCAGCGGCTCTTTGGGGTGCTCGTTTTTGTGGTGTTGTATGGCCTGACCTTTGTGCCCGTGATCGTGCCCGGTCCGGAAGGGCTGGCGGGCAGAGCCCTGGCGGCGGTGCCGGTGGATATTGCCGTGGCCGCCTGTCTTTGGGACCTGCGCCGCTACCACCGTGAAGCGTGGAAGGTCATCCGCCACCTGAAGGGCGAGCCGGCGTCCGTCCGGATGGCAGCCTTGGACTCGCCGCAGGTCCGGGCACTTACCCCGGACTTGCTCCTGGCGCATCCGCGGTACAGGTACAATTTGCCGCTGCTCCTGATCTTGGTGCAGGCCAGTCTGCTCAGCGTGGGCTTGTCAAGCCTGGCTTCCGGCTGGAGCAGTAACGGTTCTCTGTGCCTCGGCGTGCCCGCACTCGCCTGGCTCTTTTGGGGGTGGGGACTGGTGATTGGGCTGTGGGGGACGTGGCATGAATCGCGTAAGCTGCGGGGCCAGGAGCTCGAGATGGCTCTTTGCGCCGTGCTCAAGGAGCTGCGGTCCTTCCACATGGTGTGGTGGGACTGGTGGGGCTATCTGGTGATCCTGACGCTGTTTGGTGGAGCCTTGTGGATGCTGGCGCTGTTGCCCGAGGCTGCCATGCGGGTGGCGGGCGGCGCTCTCGCCGTTGGCTACGGTCTGGGAGTGACGCCACTGCACCGCCATTATGTGCGTCCCTGGGCCCTGGCCTGGGCGATAATGCGGGAAGTCAAGGGGCCGAATCCGGGGCCACTCTAGGCCGCGGCCGCCGGCTATGGGCGGCGTCTCGCAAAATGAGCACTGTAATCTAATATGTCTGACGTACAGATCTTCGCAGATTTGGCTTTCTATCTGGTCGCAGCACTGATCCTGGTATCGGCGCTGGGGGTCCTCTTTGCGCGTCGGGTGCTGCATGCCGCGCTGGCCCTGCTGCCCTGCTTGCTGGGGATCGCCGGCCTGTACGCTGTGCTGGCCGCGCACTTCATGTTCGCCGTGCAGATTCTCATCTACGCCGGGGCCATCACAGTACTGATTCTGTTTGCGGTCATGATGCTGCAGCGCATTCTCGGTGGAGGGATTCTGGCCGGAAGCCACAACCCGCTAGTTGGGCTGTTGGCCGCTGGCACAATGTTCTTGGCCTTGGTGGCAGCACTGCTGATGACCGATTTTGCGGGACAGGACCCGGGCAGTCTGGGCGTGGGCAACGCCGCCCAGCTGGGTCAGGCCCTGCTCACTCGGGAGGTTCTCGCCTTCGAGGCCCTCTCAGTGGTCATCTTGGCTGCTATCATCGGGGCCATCGTGATTGCCCGCACACGCGCGGAGGGAGAGTAGGTTCGGGCCTCTGGCCCATTGTATGCCCAACCTCTGGAACCGCACTGCCTGCGGCCAGAGTCCGACACCTCCCCTCCTTGAGGGGAGGTCGGCGGCGTCTGCGCCGCCGGGAGGGGTCCTCCGACTTCCCTCCCTGCTGCCGTGAGGCGATCGGGGCTGTCGCAGGCGGTCGTCTGAAGCTGATAAATCATGCATTTTGCCGCGCCACAATTCTATCTGCCCGGGCTGCACGTCGGGCTTCAGCACTACCTGATTCTGGCCGGATTGCTGTTCGTTATGGGCCTGTTTGCCGTCTTGACCCGTCGCCATGCGGTGGCGATTCTGCTGGGCCTGGAACTGATGCTTAACGCGGCCAACCTCAACCTGGTGGCCTTTAACCGCTATGTGCAGCCTGCAGCCGTGAGTGGACAGGTCTTTGCGCTCATGGTCATTGCGCTGGCGGCTTGCGAGGCTGCCGTTGGTTTGGCGCTGATCTTGGCTCTGTACCGCAACATAGGCAGTGTCACGCCGGACGAGATGGACCAACTCCGCGGATAAGTTAGCGGTAACAACGGAGCAATACTTCAAAGAAGCTGA
This sequence comes from candidate division WS1 bacterium, assembly GCA_012523355.1. GTDB lineage: Bacteria > Armatimonadota > Zipacnadia > Zipacnadales > Zipacnadaceae > Zipacnadum. The sequence goes on along the minus strand of JAAYIR010000045.1, from coordinate 1,411 downwards.
TGATAGTATGGCTAGTGAACCTGAGCTGCAGCAACAGCTGACGGCAGTAGAAGAGGGCGTTGACACCAGCGCAGACGGAACGCCTGGCTGGCAGTTGACCTTGTATGTGATGTGGATCGCGCAACTGATTGCCATGATTGCGTTCTCCTTCGTGATGCCCTTTCTGCCCTTCTATCTGCGGGAGTTGGGCGTGCGGGGAGACGCCCAGGTGGCCTTCTGGTCCGGCGTCACGGTCTCAGTGACTGGACTCGCGATGATGGTCGCTGCGCCCATCTGGGGGAGCGTGGCCGACCGACATGGACGGAGGCCCATGGTCTTGCGGGCGATGTTTGGCGGAGCGGCAGTCATGGCCCTGATGGGTCTGGCGACGAGTCTGGGACAGATCATCGTGCTCCGGTTGGTGCAGGGCTTCGTGACTGGCACCGTGACGGCGGCAACCGCGCTGGTCTCCAGCGTTACGCCGCGCTCCCGAATGGGGTTCAGCATGGGACTCATACAGACCTCGATATTCAGCGGTTTCGCCATTGGGCCTCTGCTGGGCGGTATCGCCGCGGATCGCTTCGGCTATCGGGCAGCCTTCTTCATTACGGGGGCTTTGTTGTTCACCGCCGGGCTCTTGGTAGTCTTTGGCACACGGGAACACTTCCGGCGGCCTGGGCCAGGGAAGCAGCCGGGACGCAGCGCAATGGGCGATGTGTTGCGCACCCCGGGGTTCACTACCATGCTGGTGGTGGCGTTGCTGCTCAATCTTTCTGGATCCGTCGCGGGACCCCTGTTCCCATTGCTGGTGGAGAAGATCGCAGTGGCTCGGCAGGACGTGGCCTCGGTGACTGGGATGATGCTCGCCATTTCTGGTCTGGTGGCTTCTGTGTCTGCAGTGGGGAGCGGTCGGTTGTGTGATCGGATTGGCCGCAAGCAGGTCCTGGTGGCCTGCACCGGGACCGCGGGCCTGTTCTGCTTGCCCCAGGCCTTTGTTCATAATCTGGGCGAGTTGTTTGGACTGCGGGCGTTCTTGGGTCTCTCCAGTGGCGGAAGCGGCCCGGCAGTGAACGCGCTGGTGGGGACGCTGGTGCCCAGAGAGCGCTACGGCGGGGCCTTTGGCCTGATGTGCTCGATGTCTTGTCTGGGCGGCGCTCTGGGACCGCTGGTAGGAGGCACCATTGCAGCCCACAGTGACGTGCGGGTGCCGTTTGTGATTACAGGAGCCATGCTCATTCTGGTGGCCGGGGTGGCCTTTATGAGGGTACGTGAGCCGCACTCCGAGCGTCCTGAGCCGCGAGGGGAGGCGCGGCAACAGCAAGCAAATCATGTTCCTTAATTTGGCATGGCTGAATTCAGTTTTACCATTTGCGGCTTGCGGCCTGCTGCTCTTTTTTGGCCGTCGCCTCACCGCGGCTATGGGTGAGAAGGT
>JAAYIR010000044.1 GCA_012523355.1 candidate division WS1 bacterium | reverse complement strand
GCCCGCGATTGCCGCCCCTACCAGAAGCTCCCCTACTGGGTAATCTCCTCCATCTTCACGACTCGGCTTTCCGCTGCGGCCAGGTCGGCGGCGAAGATCACTTCGTGCACCCGCGCGGCGTAGTCCAGGTTGAGTGGGTGCTCGCGGTCCTCCAGGATACAGTCCACCAGCTCGTCAATCTCATCCTGGTAGGGGTGGTGGGTGACGTCGCCGCTGTCCAGCATGATGGTGGGGATGGGCGCGAAGTCCTGCTGCCCGTCAATCTTCAGCGAGAACACACGGTTGTCACGGATGGCGCCGGCCTCGCCGTGGATCTCGAAGGGGAAATAGTAGGGCCCCCGGTACTCCAGGCTGGAGGCGCACTTGCCCACCGCGCCGTTGGCGAACTTGAGTATGGTCACGGAGTTGGGGTCATAGCGGTATTCGAGCACATTGTTCGGCCCGGTGCAGCCGAAGGAGGCCACCTCGGTGACCTCTGAACCGGCAAACCACATCACCAGGTCCAGCGCGTGCAGGCCCGCCGAGAGCAGACTGCTGCCCCCCTGTTCGCAGGTCACATTCCACTCCCACTGCTTGTACCACGGCCCGATGCCGTGGTAGTAGTCACCTTCCAGGTAATACACCTCGCCGATTAGCCCCTGGTCGAGCACCGACTTGATGACCCGCACCTGGGGATTATAGTGACACTCCAGGCACACCGCCACCTTGATGCCACTGCCGGCGAGTTCGGTCTGCACATAACGCAGGTCACCGATGTTCAGCGCGACCGGCTTCTCCAGACACAGGTGCTTGCCAGCATGAGCGATCGCTACCGCCTGCTCGACATTGCAGCCGGGAAGTGAGGTGAGGGAGATGACGTCAATATCCGAGGCGGTGATCAGGTCGAGGTAGCTGTCATAGACGCGCACGCCGGAGACGCTAATGCCTGACGCGGCCAGCTCCTCGAGCTTGCGCTCCGCCCCCTCGCGGGTGCGGCTCACCACCCCCCGTACTTCGGTGTGAGGATTGTTCTGGTAGGCCTTGAAATGCTCGCCGGCCGCCCAGCCCATGCCGATGACTCCGGCGCCTAAGGTCTTGGACATCGCCTTCCCTCCGATGTGTGGCAGAAGCTGTAGCTGGGTCCGAGACCCGTTGCCACCTGTGGGTCGCCCGTGATCCGGAACAGGTCGAGCCGGGTTCCGGCCCTTCCGGGCCCTACTTTAGATCTTGTAGACGTCCTGCGCCGGCATGACCACCACTCCGGCGGCGTCAAGCGCCTCCACGACCGGCTCGAGTTGGTCGTCGCCGCCCCGGAAGACCACTACTGCTCGCCCCTGTACCGGGGTCACAAAAGCGTACATGTACTCCACATTGATCTCGTGCTGGCGCAGGTTCTCCAGCACTCCGCTAAGTCCCCCGGGCTGGTCCGGCACCTGGACGGCCAGCACGGAGGTCTCGCCGACGGAGAAGCCCTGTTGTTGCAGGGTCGCCAGTGCCCGGTCCGGTTCGTCCACGATCAGGCGCAGGATGCCGAAGTCCGAGGTGTCGGCGATGCACAGCGCCCGGATGTTGATCCGCGCCTGCCCGATTGTCTGGCAGACATCCAGCAGTCGCCCGGACTTGTTCTCCAGAAATACGGAAACCTGTTTGGTCAGTTTGTTTTGCACAGCCATCTAACCCGCCTCCCTCTGATCAATTATCCGTTTGGCCTTGCCGATGCTGCGCTCAATGCTCTTGGGCTCCACCAGTGATACCTTGGCGTGCAGCCCCAGGACCTTGTGCAGCTCCTCCTCGATCTGGGCCTGTACCTGCTCCAGCCCGCGAACCGTGTCGGAGAAAATGTCCGCCGACACCTCTACCCGCACCTCGAGCTGATCCATGCGGCCCTCGCGGGTCACGACCAACTGGTAATGGGGCATGACGCCCTCCACGGCCGTGAGGACCTCCTCGATCTGCGAAGGGAAGACGTTGACCCCGCGGATGATGAGCATGTCATCGGTGCGACCGGTAATGCGGTCCATACGGGCGTGCGTCCGCCCACAAGAGCAGGGCTCATAGTGCAGGGCGGAGATGTCCCGCGTCCGGAAGCGCAAGAGAGGGAAGGCCCGCTTGGTGAGCGAGGTAAACACCAGCTCGCCGCGCTGGCCCTCCGGCAAGACCTGACCGGTGTCGGGGTCAATGATTTCGGGATAGAAGTGGTCGTCGAAGACGTGCAAGCCGTTCTTGGCCTCGCACTCCCCGGCGACGCCGGGGCCGATGATCTCGGTGAGACCATAGATGTCGTGCGCAGAGAGGCGCAACATGCTCTCCACCGCCTGGCGGGAGCCCTCGCTCCAGGGCTCCGCGCCGAACAGGCCGCTGCGGAGCTTGAGCTCTTCTACGGAGACGCCCTCTTCCTCCAGCGCGTCGGCCAACGTCAGGGCGTAGCTGGGGGTGCAGGCGAGGATGGTGGTGCCCAGGTCACGCATCATCATCAGTTGGCGGGCAGTGTTACCCGCGGACATGGGTATGACCATGCAGCCCAGGCGCTCGCCACCGTAGTGCAATCCCAGGCCCCCGGTGAACAGTCCGTAGCCGTATGCGACCTGAAGGATGTCATGGCGGGTGCCGCCGCCGCAGCAGATGGTGCGGGCGATGGTCTCCGCCCAGGTGTTAATGTCCTCAGCGGTATAGCCGGCGATGATGGGGCGGCCCGTGGTTCCGCTGGAGGAGTGGATGCGCACCACCTCGGAGGCCGGGCAGGCGAGGAGCTCCAGGGGGTAATTGTCGCGCAACTCCACCTTGGAGACAAAGGGCAGGCTGGCCAGGTCCTCCAGGCTCTTGAGGTCCTCGGGGTGGAAATCAATCTGTGCAAAGCGGGCCTGATACCAGGGGACGTTGACCGCCAGGCGTGCCACCATCTCGCGCAAACGGCGGAGCTGCAGCTCGCGCCGTTGCTCGAGCTCCATGCACTCGTAATAGGGGTCCCAGATCATGGCTATTCCCTCCCTGCCTGAAAAAAGCCGCGGCGGACTCGCATCGCGCCACTGAGGCGGGAACACTTTCGCGAAAGAGGCCAGGAATCCCTTCCGTCCCTGCTCAGTACTGCCACTCATGCACGGCCGCATACATGGCCATGATGTTCTCCGGAGGCACATCGGGCTGGAGATTGTGCACCTGGTTGAAGACGAACCCGCCGCCCGGCGCCAGAACAGACAGGCACTCGCGGACGTGGGCCTGCACCTGCTCGGGCGTGCCGAAGGGTAGTACCCTCTGGGTGTCGGCCCCGCCGCCCCAGAAGACCAGGTCGCGCCCGAACTCGCGCTTCAGCCGCGACAGTTCCATGTGCTTGCAGGTAAACTGCACCGGGTTGAGGATGTCCACCCCCACCTCGATCAGGTCCGGTATCACCTCGTAGACCGAGCCGTCGGTGTGCAGGAAGAGATAGGCGCCGGAGGTCTTCTTGATATGCTGGTACAAGCGCGCATGGTAGGGCTTGATCATCTCCCGGTAGGTGGCAGGCGAGAGCAGCAGCGAGGTTTCCATGCCCAGGTCATCGTTGACATTGATGATCTGGACGCAATCGCCGACCGCCTGGTGGAAGCGGTCAAAGCGCTCGAGGAAGGTCTGGGTCAGGTGCTGCAGGAGGCAATGTGCCAGTGGCTTGCCGACCATCAAGTCCATGAGGAACTGCTCATAGCCGCGCAGGAGTTGCCCGGCGGCGAAGAGGTGTACGGCAAAGTTGCCCATCAGGGCATAGTCCGTTTCCTCGAAGAGCCGCCGGGCCCGCTGCCCCATCTCCTCGTAGCTCTCGTCCCAGTAGGCCGGTGCATCGAAGCCGGCCAGGAGACCGAGGTGGGCTTCGAGCTCGGCCACGGAAGACACGTCCGCCAAGGGGGGATTGACCGGCTCGAAGTAGAAGCCGCTTGCGGGGCGGTGTGCCCGTATGACGTCCTGGCGGTCGCGGACCACTTCTGACCCGTCCGCCAGCGTGACCGGATTCCAGAGACGAGGCAGCAGGCATGGACTGCCGTCGGGCAGACGCCCGGCTTGCCACTCGCGCGGCCCGGCAAAGATCGGACGCACGTCGGCGCCGATCAGCTCCAGGACCTCCGGCTCGACCTCCGCCGCCTGCTGGTAGGGGTCATAGATCCGGGTCTCGCCGCCCTCCAGGCCCAGGTACGCCTTGAGGCGATTGTAGGCCATCCCGGTGATGCCGGTGGAGTCCATCCCGCCGAGGTCCAGGGGCAGACGATCGGCCTCACGGTGGCGCAGGGCCTGGCACACGCGTTCACGCCGAGTCATGGCTGGAACCTCCTCCGGAGCCGAATTAGTTCCTCCACCGCGCGGCCGGGGCTGCCGCTCTAGCTGCTCTTCTTGGGCAGATAGGGTATCAAGCGCTTGGCCAGGTTGCTGAGCGGCATGCTCTGCAGCCACACCCGGCCGGGGCCTTGCAGGTCGGCCAGGAACAGCCCCTCGCCGCCGAAGACGATGTTCTTGATCCCCTTGACCATGGTGACGTCGAAGCTCACCGAAGGCTCAAACATGGCCACGTGGCCGGGGTCCACTCGCAGGCTCTGCCCGGCTTCCAGCGGATATTCTGTGATCTCCCCCGCCAGTTGCACGAAAGCCATGCCCGGGCCGGTGATCTTCTGCAGGAAGAACCCCTCGCCGCCGAACAGCCCGGCACCCAGCTTGCGCCGGAAGAAGGTATCCAGAGCCACCCCGGCCTGTGCCACCAGGAAGGCGTCCTTCTGGCAGATCATGCTCTGGCCTTCCTCCAGCTTCAGGGGGAGGATATTGCCGGGGAACTCGCTGGCGAAGGTGATCTGTCCCGGTCCGCCCGTAGCCTGATAATCGACCAAAAAGAGAGTGCCGCCGGCCATGGCACGGCCCAGGCCAGCGAGCAGGCCGCCCTTCATTCCGCTGCTCATGCTCATGTTGGGACTCATCCAGGCCATGCCCCCGGACTGGGTAAACACCTGCTCTCCGTCCTCCAGCTTAAGGTCCACCGTTTGCAGTACCGTTCCGCGAATCTCGTAGTTCATGCTGTTGTCTCCCTTTCTTCATCCCGGTAGGACGGGCGTCTCGCCCGTCCTCGATGCTTTGCCCCGCACTCCCTACTATCGGATGGCAATCTCCTTGCCGGCCTGGGCCGAGCGGTAGATGCCGTCAATGATCGCCATGACTTGCACTGACTGCTCCGGGGGGACAAGGGTGGGCTTGCCTGCCAGAGAGCATTCCGCAAAGTGGTGCAGCTCCCGGCGGCGGCTCCCCATCCAGTCCGGATCCAGGTCAGTTCGCAAGTCCAGGTGAGCGCCCTCTTGAGCACTGAAGATGTTGATGCCGGAAGCGCCGTCAATGAACACTCCGGCCTCTAGGCCCCGAATCTCAACCTGGATCAGCTCTTTCTCGATATGTCCCTGCTCCTGAACCTCGCAGGTCATGGTCGCTCCGCCCGCGAGGCGTACCATTCCGAAGGCCCAGTCCTCCACGTCGCCGGGGCAGAAATTCTGTCCCACTTGTGCTGCCACTCGCTGCGGCGCGGGGAAGCCCGCCAGCCATAGGGCGAGGTCCATGACGT
>JAAYIR010000288.1 GCA_012523355.1 candidate division WS1 bacterium | reverse complement strand
GTGATCGTGGCGTGCTACTTGTTCTTCAGCGGGTGGCGCATGCTCCGCAAGAGCCGGGCGCCGGAGGCGCCGGTCGACGAGGACATGCCGGCGCCCCGGACCCCCATCCTGTGACGCGGGCACATGGGAGCGGCACCGTCCCTTGCGCCGGGCCCCGGCCGACGGCCGGGAACGAGATCTCTTAGCGCGCGTTTCTCTCGCGTCAACATCCGCGATGAGCGCCGGAGTTCTCGCTCACCGGAGAGGGGAGATGATCGTGATCCCTAGCGAGGCAGCCAAAGTCGCCGACACGCACCTTCTTTCCCGAATAGCCGCGCTGTACGGGCTGGAAGGCTGCCGTATCACCCCGGTCAAGGCGCATGAAGGGGGCCGCAACCTCGCGTATAGCTGCGAGAAAGAGGCCGCCGGCGGCAGGGTCGCGGGCGGCAGGATCGTCCGGATCTCCTTCCTGGGGGATAGGAGTCGGGACCACCTGCTGGGCGAAGTGGAATACATCCGCTACCTGTCCGAGCATGGCGCCAGTGTTGCGGACGTGGTGCACTCTCGGGAGGGCCATCTGCTGGAAGAGATCTCCTACAATGGCCACACGTTCTACGTCTGTGTGTTCGTAAAGGCCGGGGGAAAGCTACTGGTAGAGAACCACTATCGGTATCGGCAGGGCGTCCCGCTCACCGAGTATTTCTACAACTGTGGCCAAGTGCTGGGCAAGATGCATCAATTGTCCAAGGAGTACGTCCCGGTCCATCGCCGGTACCACTTTTTGGAAAAGTACAACCCCCAGTACATCGATGACCTGATCCCCCCTTCACTGCCGCTACTCAAGGGGAGGCTCGTGGAGCTCCTCGAGACCCTGGAGGGGGTGGAGCAGACCCGCGACACGTACGGCATGGTCCACCTGGATTACAGCGACGGGAACTATATGATCGATTTCGACACGGGACAGATCACCGTGTTCGATTTCGATGATTCCTGTTTCTGCTGGTACATGTACGACCTCGCGAACGTCTGGACGCATGGGGTCGGCTGGGTGCAGTTTGAGCCGGATCCGCGCAAACGCGAACGGTTCATGCACGACTATTTCGAGGCGGTCCTCACGGGATACCGCACCGAGACCGAGATCGATGACGCGATGCTCGACATGCTGCCCCTCTTCATCCGGGCAACCGTCATGGAGAACATCCTGTCTGCCTTTGAGGGCATGAGGAACAACGGGGAAGCGCCGGCGTGCGACGAGGAGCTGGCGTACCTCATCCGCTGCATGGAGGACGACGTTCCGTACAAGGGCTTCTTTCGCGAGATGTACTCGGCCGAGGCACCCTTTCAGTGCGAGGAACGGGAGATCTAGCCCTCTGCGGCGGGTCCCGTCGCGCTATGTGGCCCGCGCGGGAGCACCTTGTCTTCTGGCGCAGAATGGTGTGTAATGGGAGATAGAGGGGTCCTGGAGTCATCCGGCGCCAGGCATCCTGTTGTGTTACCCCACCGTTCAGGCCGAGCGTGCCGACACGCCATCCGCGATAGTGATCCGCCATCCTGCGCTTCCCACTGTCCGCGCCGAGAGCCAGTGGACCGGCGAGCCCGCCCTCGGTCGTCGGATCCCCGTGCTCGCGAGCGGCCTAAGCGAGGCCATGTAGGAGGGAGCAAGATGGACGTGTTCTCCGAGTTCCTGGCGGGCATCGAGGACCCGCAACACCGGGCGAGGACGGAAGAGGTGCTGGGCTGGGTCGGCGAGCGATTTCCGGACCTGGAGCCCAGGGTGGCGTGGAACCAGCCGATGTTCACCGATCACGGCACGTTCATCATCGCGTTTAGCGTCTCCAAGGGGCACCTGGCCGTTGCCCCGGAAAAGGTGGCGCTCGATCGTTTCGCCGACGAGATCAGCGAGGCCGGCTATGCGTACAGCAAGATGCTCTTCCGCTTCCCGTGGAGCAAGCCGGTGGACTGGTCGCTGCTGGAGCGCATCATCGCGTTCAACATCGAGGACAAGGCGGACGTCTCGACCTTCTGGCGCAAGTAGCGACGCGCCGTTTCACTCGGCCCGCCGCCACAGGCGGGCCGTCCGCTCGTTGCCCTCGCGCACATGAGGGACGGGAGTATGGGCTGCGC
>JAAYIR010000287.1 GCA_012523355.1 candidate division WS1 bacterium | reverse complement strand
GCGGCAGGGAGTCCGTGCCGCGAGTCTGCCGCATGCGCGGAGGGCAATGCCCGCCGGGGGGCAGAACCCCTCTAGAGCTCTACTACCGCCGCGTACACCAGGCGCCGCCCATGAGTGGTGGTCAAGGCGGTTACGGCCGCCGGAGCCTGCTGTGGGTCGGCCTGGAATACTTCGTACTCCCGAATGACCAGCCGGTATTTCTGGCCCGCCTCCGTGCCGGGCAGAGTGAGGTCGCCGGTCCAGACATTGCCGCCCAGGGCGACGGTGGTCAACTTGAGCGGGAAGACGGTTTCCGGCACCGCGCTCCAGGCCACCGCGCCGACCAGCGCCGGGTCCTGGACCTCGAGCGTGACCTCTACCTGTGCCAAGTCTTTGTCGGGAAGCCGCCCCAGCGCAGACTGCACATAGCTCGGGCCGGAGACCGAGAGGCTCAGCTTGGACTTGTTGGCCGGGTCGCGGGTGACGACCGCTGTACGGTCGGGGGCAAGCTGTGCGAAGTCGGCCAACACGACCCGGGACAGCTTGACGTCGCCCGTCGCGTCCTTGATGGAGTTGGGCTGATAGCGGGCCAGGGCCAGGCGGATGAAGGGGAAGTAGCTGGCACCGGGACTGAGCTGCACATCACAGTACCAGAGCTGCCGCAGGGTGTCATAGGCCACCGGATGGCCCGCGACCCGTACCCGGGGTCCCCCGGGTAGCTCATCCAAGGTCAGGTCAGCCTCCTTGTTATTGGCTAGCACAAAGTCATCCGGGTTCAGCAGCAGCCTGGGCAAGGTCTGGGTGCGCCACAGGGGATCGGCGCCCCATTGGGTCACGAAGGGCCGGAGGACCTCGGAGACATTGGCTTGCCCGGTGAACGCTATGGGCACGGCGGCGCGGGTCGCCGCCGCCGGAGGGAGAACAACACCTAGCTGCTCGCCAGCGCCGGAGGAGAACCAGGGACGCTCGAGGTAGATGCGCAGGCCACCGCCGGTGCGCTTGCTGGTCACCTTATTGCCGGCACGATCTTCGCTCCAGGTGAAGGTGGGAATGACGTACAGGACCTTGGGCGCCAGCGGCCGGGCGGAGCTGAGCACGTCCAGCCCCTGCTCCACTGAACGGGTCATGGAGACGGCGCCACTGCTTAGCTGCGCTTCGGTGAAGGAGAAACACTCCCGGAAGCGGCTCGTCTCCACTACCCTGTAGTTGACCCGGCGGTACTTGGTGTCACCGAACTCGTGCCGGGGGGTCATGGTTACCTGGGTGTGAGGCCGCTCCAGGTGCAACTGCCCGACGGTCTGCTGGCCGCGCAACACCTCGGGAGCAGGCTTGGCGAGAGGATCGGTGGGCTCCTCCCAGGTGGCCTCCAGATCCACACGCCCCGCGCTCTTGCCGCTGACTGCGAGTCGGGCGGAGATGGTGGAGAAGGTCTCGCCAATGTGGCGCAGGGACTGCAAACTCTGGTAGGCGGGTTGGCCCAGGGGCTGCTGGGTGGCGTGCAGAAGAGTGAGCGTCACCGGGGGCGTTATCATCCAGTGGCGGCCGTTTTGAGCGAGCTGCCCCACGCTCTGGAGCTTGGCAACCTGCGGCTGAGGGAGAGATACCTTGGCGCTCCACTGGGGCAGGGCCTGCAGATCGTGCATCTCGCGGTGGAGCTTGAGTTTGTCCGGGGCCGGAAGAGCCTTCACCTTGGGCAACGGGGCAACGAAATGCTCGGTGGTCCAGCGCCAGACTTCCATCAACTTGAGGTCCTCGGGCTTGAGGTAGCAGCTCACCTCCAGGGTAGCCGCATCGCCCTTGGCCAGGGGGATGCGCACGGCATTATTCGGGGCATTGTACTCCATGTTGGCACCCGGGGCGGCGGCTTCGTACAGCACCACGCGAAAACCACGAATCGAGGGCCAGTTGCCCGTGAAGGGAACCTTCAGCACCTGCTCCTGGGGCTGGGCGGCGAAGGGCTCGGGTTTCAGTCGCAGGATGACGCCCGCTGCCAGGGGATCCGGGAGATAAGGGATCTCGAAGGTAGCCACGTCGGCGAAGGGGGGCGGGCTCTTTTCCCGGTTAGCGATCAAATTGTAGACCTGCTGGCCACCCCGGACACCGTCGGCAGGGTTGTCGAACATGCCGTGCCACTCCGCGAGCTGCTGGGAGGTGCGCGGGGGGGCCAGGTGACGGTGGCTATCGGAGTTGGCAGGTATTTTGTCCTTCTCCGGGGTGTCATTTTGGCTGCGGATGACCAACCCCCGGACGGATTCCCCTGGTGCTTTCTCCAGGGAGACCCGCGGGATCACCACTGGCGGAGGCACCGGCTCGGCCCGGAAGAAGGTGATGGGTTCGGTGGCCTGGTCCTCACCCGCTTCGTCCAGAGGGAGACTGTTGCCGGCCAGGTCCACGGCGCGGGCGCGCAGGCGGTAGGTGCGCCCAAAACGCAGGCGCGGCAGCGTGCCTGGAGCGGGCGTGAAGCTGGTGTCGAGGCCAAACTTGCCAGTCTCCGGCGGGGCGGAATTGTCGCCCTTTACCGCCTTGCCCGGACGGGGGGCGCACAGACTCCAGCCCTCCCAGCGGAACAGGGCCTCGTGCACGTGGTACTGGCTCGGATTGGTCTCCGGATGCGTCACGAGGGGGCCGATCCAGCCCTCATCGTGAGCGTGCAGGGTGCGGTTGCCCAGGCGGGTGAGCAGATAAACGCCTTGGCGCCTGCAGAGGGAGTACCAGCGCTGGGCGGTCTCATCCCAGACGTCCGGACGGTAGCCGCGGATGAGGTCGTCGGCGTCGAGAGTGACCTCGTCGGGTGCACCACCGGTCTTGGCCAGTTTGAGGTTGTTGGCCACAGTGAGCGCCAGCTTGGCGGCGACCTGCTTGACGCGGTCAATACGCGCCACCCAGAGGCCCGAGGAACGGAGCGCAGGGAGCGCGGCCTCCGGGGGCTTGGCCGCGGCGAGCGTGGGGATCGCACCAAGCTTAGAAAAGGTAGCGGCATGAGGCATGAGGGCGGTGCGACCCGCCAGAGCGACGGGCCGACCCCCGCCGGGGGTCGGTGTGGCGGGGGCGGGTGTCTGCGGAGTCACCCGCTTCTCTTCCGCAGAGATATTGTTGGCCACGTTAATCAGCTTGAGGGCCGTGCCATCCACGTCGGTCTGGCCCACATCAAAGCGATCCGGGTCATTGAGCTTGAGCTGCCCGGCCTCCAGGTCCGAACCGGCCTCAGGCGTGGCCTGGAAGACGGTGGCGGTCAGCGTGACCCGGGTACGAGGGGTGGAGACCTGGGTCTGCGTGGCCGAGGAGAAGGCCACCACCACTTTGATCTGGTTGGCGCCGGCGAGCGCGGCCTCGAAGGGGACTAACAGGTCAATCACGAGACCCAGGCGCCGCATCAGGTCCGGGAACTGCCCCAACGAGGAGACGATCCTGTGGAAGTCCATGCTGCCGGCGAGCAGCGCCGGGGTCAGCTTGGGCAGGGCGCCGGTGGCCACCGGCGTATGGAAGGCCTGAATCTGGTGAAAGTCAAGCTTCGCTGCAGAGACGTTGGGGAGCACCGGAGACGCCTGGGCAGCCGCCGCGGGCGCCGGGGTCCCGGCTCGGAACTTGCGGGCTGAGCGGTAAGGCGGCGGCGTGAAGGCCCGCACCTGCGGGGCCTGCACTCCGGCCGCGCCAGCCCCCGGCCGTACGATCTGGGCTCGCCCATGCAGGTTCTGCAACACCGTCGCAGAGGCCTGGGGCGTGATGGCAAGTTCCTTGAGCAAGGGCAAAACCGGGTTGGTCTGGTCGAGCGCCGGCAACTTGTCTGGTGACTCGACGGAGATGGTCTGGTAGGTTTCGCGGATGCGGGCATGCAGGTTGGCCACGGGGAAGGAGACGAAGGTCAGGTTGTTCAGCGGGGGGTCCTCGTAGGACTTCACCCACTGATTGGCCTGGAAGAGGGCCTTCCACAGGTTCGAGGGGGGCGGGTCCCCGGGCGGAGCTACCCGCTGGGCGGGCCGATCTCCCCGACCCACAAAGTGGACGCTGAATTGCAGGTCGCGGAGCTTGGCCGGCCAGTCCTGGAAGTCGGGGAAGCTGGTCAGCTTGAGGCCCGTGGCCTCTGCCTGCGTGGAGGCCGACAGCCGGGGGGAGACAAACACGGAGACGCGCAGATACTTATTCTCCTCCACGGTCGTGAAGCCGTTGGGCAGTGCGGTCCAGATGAGGGTCTGTTTCATCAGGGTTGGCCTCCTCTAAGCAAAGGCCGCGGCGTAGGCGGCCCAATCCTCGGGGGTCATGAGGTCCGTAAACGAGGGCGGCGCCGGCACGGGCGTACTCCACAGGCGTGGCATAGCGATTCCGGAGGGCAGAGCGGCCCCGGGCGCCCCGGTCTCGGCTGCGGCCAGCCGCACGCCATCGTACATGGCCGAGCCACCGCCGGCGAATTGGCGCTCGACGGTCAGGGTGACGCTGACGCTGAAGAACAGGATGCTGATCTCGATGTCCAGACTGCAACGGCCAGTGACCGTGCCGTTGCTCTGGTACTTGAGCCCCATGTAGAACTCGATGGAGATATTGATGATCCCCAGGACGTTGAGGTGACCGCCACAGCGCAAGTAGCCCTCCAGCGTGACCTCCTCGCCGGCCATCTTGAAGTAGATACCCGCCATGATGTAGGCGCCGCCACTGGCGACCCCGATGTCCATGGAGAAGTTGCCACCGAACTCGAAGGAGGCCTCGACAGAGCGTATCCCGTCCAGGGCCAGCTCAATGGCGAAGAAGCCGCCGCCGCCGAAGATGGAGACGGTGAGCAGGAAGGGGCTCTCCCGCTCGCAGAAGGCGAAGCGCAGGGTCATGTCCCCCAGCCAGGGGAGGGTGAGCAAGGCGCCAAAGCTGATGTTCTGGATACTGAAGACGCCGACCCCGATGGTGGGCAGGCCCAGGGTGTATCCGAGCTTGATGCCGCTAGTATCCACATCCAGAACCGGTGGGTCTATCAGCCCATCGAGGGGGATGATCTTAGCCAGGGGATTGATGAAACTCAGGGGACCACCGAAGTTGATATCGCCCAGTTCGCAACTGAAGTCCAGCTTGCGGTCGGTCTGCGAGTGAAAACCGATCTCCTTGAAATTGACTTGCACGAAGTAAGGCCAAGTGCCGGGGACCGGGATGAGGTTGAGGGCCACATTCTTGATGGCGCCGTCCACGGTGGCGGTGACCTTGGGCTGACCGGTGAGGTCCGCCTTCATGACGGCCTTGATCTCCAGGGAGGAGTCGCCCTTGACGTAAAAGATGGGGTTGGCCTTCGGCCAGGATTGCAGCTTGGGACGCCAGGCCAGGGTGGTGGTGATGGACCGGGGCAGATTGGTTGTGGGGTCGAGTTCCCGTTCAGTAATCAGGCCGGGTATCTGGCTGATCATCTTATCGAGGTCGCCCAGGCCCATGGCCTGGATGATATCGGAAAGCTGAACGGTGCCGAGGACCTTGGCATCCAGCTTGAAGAACTTGCTGGGGTCGAAGTTCCCTCCCGCGAGGTTGTCAACATCGCTCACCGGACCGAAGGTGCGGGAGAGGCCACTAATGTCCAGATTGGGCGTGGCCACGCCGCCGGATTTGTCTCCGCTGAAGGAAAGGGGCAGCAGGTTGGCGGGATCGAGCTTGGCGAAGACCGCCATCGGGTTCTGGTTCTTCTCCCAGCCATGCTGCCCATAGCGGTCGTGAATGGTGATGACCACTGACCCCCCCGCATCGGCCACGGTGGCAGCGGCAGGGATGCGCACTCTCGCCTGGAAGATCCGCGGGTAGAAGCGGGCCTGGTTGTTGGCGAAAAAGTCCTGCGGCTGGAGGTTGAGGTTGAGCTCGTCCAGGTCGGCGGAGAAGACCAGAGCGTCAGTCTGCAGCGTGGTATCGCCCGGCTTGTCGCTGTCCGCGAAAGCGATATTCTGCCCCATTAGCTGAGCGGTGCGGCGTTGGAGATTGGGGGCGGTCATGTAGGCATTGCCGACCTGGGTGACGGTAGGCCGGTGATAGGCCATACCGATATCAGGATTCTGTGGCACATTGTCCACGCCGACAAAGGCCAGAGGGACGGTAAACTCGGAGCGCTGGCCATCCCAGTCCTCCCCGACCATGTGCCACTGGAAGTCCACCGCGGCGTTCCCTTGCTGCACCATGGGCCAGAAGGCGGACTGGGCGGAGTACGCCGCGCCGAGCAGCGCGCTCTGCTCCGGCGGGTTCAGGTTGGGCGTGACCAGGCTGGTGATCTGCACCTTGCGGAAGGGCATGTAGCGCCCCTCAAAGGGCTGTCCGAAGGCGGGGTAGGTCTTCTCGGGTTCGCGGATGACAATGAACATCCGCTGCATCAGGTAGGCGATGTTCTGGGTGCCGACCTGGAGGAACTTGCGCTCGGTGACCTTGACCAGGGCCGCCGCATGGCCGAAGGGATACATATAGCCCTTGTAGACCACCTTCACGTACTGGTCGCGGGCCATGGTGGCCTGATGCACCCACTCCTCGACAGTCAGCCCCATCTTGGGGAGCATGGCGGCATACCGCGTATCCATCCACACGCCGAGCGCGCTCAGCATCAGGCGGTTGGCAGCCACCGTCCGCGACTGGGCCTTCTGAATCTTGAAATCACTGGTGAGCGTCACGAGCTCGCTGCGGTCACGCCCGTCCAGCGACATCCGGAAAGGGGTGTTGCTGTGCAGGGGGGGCGTCTCGCTGTAGTCGGGCGACCAGATGGCCCGCAGAGTGCGCAGGTGAGCATAGGAGTCCTCGGCCAGAATGCGAAGGACCTTGTAGGAATCCCCATCCCAGCCGTACTCATAGCGGGTGTCATAGAGGCGTCCCGGCGCACCCTTTACGCCCAGGCGGGTATGCCACAACTCGACGCGGCCCTCGCGGATCACGGGGAAGGCGGCATGCACAAAGGCTGCCAGCTCGCTAGGCGAAAGGATCAGGCGGTAGGGAGCCTCGATGGCGGTCTGGTCGCGACCGGGGGGTTGGATCTTGAGCAGCGCGGCCATGGAGGCGACCAGGTTGGGATTGACCAGCTGCGGGCGGACACTGATTCCCGGCTCCTGCAAGGAGGCTGCGGCAGCGCCGGCCGCGGCCGGCTGAACGGGCTGCGCCTGCGCTGAGGGCTGAGCCCCCGGAGACACCCGGGGCTGGACCTGGGGCGCGAGGACTGGCCCGCCGGGCCTCTGAAGGACCTTCAAGGTGGGCGGGACCGGCGGGGGAAGCGCCACCGGGACCACGGACAGCTCAAACTGCGACCAGTCCAGCAGGAAGGGGAGCGTATACTTGATGCTCTGTACCGAGTCCGGGACGCGGAAGGCCAGGCGGCTGGGGCCGGACAGGCGGGAGCCCAGCGGTGGCTGCTTGGGGGCAGCGGGCGCCGAGGCACCCGCATCAGCGTCCGGCGGAGCGCCGGCGGGGGCACCCGGAGGGCGGGCCGGGACCGGAAAGCCGGCGGCAGTCTCGAACAGCGCTTCCTCGCCGATGTGCTGAGGCGGGAACTCAACCACAATGTAGGTGGGCTCACCCGCCTTGGTACGCTCCAGGCGCGCAGGCTGGTTTCCCGCACCAGCCTTGAAAGTCAGGTTCACGAAGCGGAAAGTCAGCGCCAGCATGTCCTCCGGACGAAGGACCGGCACCACAAGACCGGCCAGGGGTAGCAGTACTGCCGGCGTCTGCGGCTGGAGGATCACCTGGCCAGCCGGGGGTCGCGCCACGGGAGCCTGGACGGGGGGGCGCGTGGGGGCCTGCGCCAGAGTAGGAGGCGCCGCGGAGACAGACTGGGCAGGGAGCTCGGCCTCAGTCAGGAGGGCAACGCGGGTGCCGGGATCCAGGTAGGCGGTGCCCACCACCGCCCCGGCCAGCGGGGCGGTGAAGCTGAGCAGCGTAGGCTCACAGCGGACGTAAGCGAGCTGATTACCTTCCGCCACTACCTCCAGGGGGGCCTCGACGGCGCCACCGCTGAAGGTGAGCGTGCAGTTGACGCAGGAGAGTGAGCGTGGCTGGGGGGCAAAATCAGCGAGCAGCGCCCGTTCATCTCCGGCGGAGTCTACCGCCACCGCGTAGCGAGGATTGCGCAGGGGCAGAGCGAAGGCCTGGCCCTGCGCGTCGCGAGGCCCTCCTGCAGGGCGATAGGCCATTCCCGCCGCGCCGCGAACATCGCGGGCCACGAAGGCGCAGGTTACACGCCCGCCGCTGTTCTCTCCGGCCTCGATCTCCAGAGTGTCAAAGGCGTTCTCGTGGTTCACCAGGCGCCCATGCCCGTTGTCAGCCACTAGCTTCCCGATCTTCCAGGCATGGCCCTCGCGGCTAACGAACACGCTCGTCCGGTCGGCAGGCGGCTGCTCGAACAGGCTGCCGGCGTCAGAAGGGGTCAGGCAGAGCGCCACCGTGGAGCCCACCAAGGTGTCGCGGTCATGGCGGAAGGTGGCCAGGTCGCGCCCGTGCAGGCGCAGCGTCCAGTCGGGCGAGAACTCGAGGTCTACAAGACCGTCAAACCGCAACTCCGCGGTGGAGGCAGGGGCCAGAGCCACGGTGCTGAGACGGCCATGGAAGCGCGCAGGCTCGGCCCCCACCAGCCAGGACTCCAGGGGCAGGTCCGTCGCCGTGCCAATCAGCTGCAGACGCAAGCGCATCCGCCAGCCGGTCAGGCCGCGGCGCAGCTCGCACTCGAAATCCGCCGACAGGCGGGTGCCGGGATAGCGTGCTCCGGAGAGGACGATCCGGGCAGATTTCTCATCCTGCTCCACCTGGAGCCGGGGCGAGCCGGCGAAGCGCCGCGTCTCCACCACCCACCTCTCCCGTCCAGCCAGCTTGAGGGCTACCCGACCAGGACGAGAGACCAGCTCCACGGCCCCCAGGAGCGCGGGGCTCAATCCCCGGGTGGCCGGGGGCAAGGCCAAGGCCGCCACGCCCGCCAGGCCCAGCAACTCACGGCGGGAGATGGTCAGGGCGCCTTCACTGGCGACAAGCTGGGATAAGGTGGGTGAGGAACGGGGGGAAGTGGAGGAAGCCGGGGTGCGCAATGCAGCAAGGTTCAGACGAGCACGTGGCATAGCGTAGCCTCCCGTCGGGATCCGCCTGGCACTGCCGATAATTACTGTTTCGGTATCTGCAGATTACTTTCCTGCAAGTGACGCTTCTCACACGAAAAAATGTCATTCCCGGACAGCGACCCAGAGCCCCTCACTCGGAAGCGACTTCCTCTCTCACGCTGTCTGCGCTATAATCAGGCGGCTGGGCCAGCCCGCCCGAGACAGGAGACGATCTTGGCTGCTCAACCCGACCCCACGATGCCGGCCGTGCGCCGGGCCCGCGCCGTACTGTATGAGCGCTGGCAGCCGCGCGGCAAGAGCCCACTCTTTACCCGTGCTCCGGGACGCCTGAATCTCATCGGCGAGCACACCGACTACAACCGCGGCTACGTGATGCCCGTGGCGGTGGATCGTGCCGTGTACGTGGCCGCCGTGCCCCGGGAGGACCGGCTGGTGCGGGTCTGGTCTGATCAACTGGACGCCGAAGCGCAGTTCTCCCTCGACCATCTCAAGGACCGGCACCATGACTGGGCCCGGTACCTGCAGGGGGTGGCCTGGGCCCTGGACGAGTTGAAGATGCCCCTGGTAGGGATGGAGGCGGCGATCTACTCCGACGTCCCACGCGGAGCAGGGCTGTCCTCCTCCGCGGCGCTGGAGGTGTCCTGGGCCCTGGCAATGCTGCAGCTCTGCGGGCGCAGTCTGCCCCCCAAGCAACTGGCGCTCACCTGCCAGCGTGCCGAGAACGACTACGTGGGAATGCGCTGCGGCATTCTGGATCAGTTCGCCTCGGTTTTCGGCCAACGCAACACCGCCCTGCTGATTGACTGCGATACCCAGGAGATCCAGCCTGTGCCTCTGGGGGGGAAGGGCTTCTCCATGGTGGTCTGCGACACCAACAAGCCACGGCAACTGGTGGACTCGGAGTACAACCAGCGGCGAGCCAGTTGCGAGGAGGCGGCCCGGATCCTGGGCCTACCATCACTGCGCCCGGCGACCCCGGAGATGGTGATGGCGGCCCGTGAGGCACTTGGAGAGGAGCGTTTTCGCCGCGCCTGGCACGTGGTGACCGAGAATGCCCGGGTGCTGGACATGGCCGAGGCGCTGCAGCGGGGCGATCTGGAGACGGTGGGGCAACTGGTCTCCGCCTCGCACAAGAGCCTGCGGGACTACTATGAGGTGAGCTGCCCGGAGCTGGAGGCGATGTGGGCGGCGACACAGCGGGCGGGCTGCTACGGCTCGCGGCTGGTGGGGGCGGGCTTCGGCGGCGCGGTGCTGGCACTGGTCTCCCCGGAGGAGGTCGGCCCCTTCAGCCGACGCGTGGCAGAGGAATACCAGCAGGAAACCCGCTATCAACCCAACATATTTGCGGTGCAGATTGCTGACGGAGCGGAAGTGCTGGAAAGATGAGCTGTGTCTTCCGCCTTCGACCGTCTGAGAGCATCTCGAAACTGGCGACTCGACTGTGGTGAGTCGCAACGCGCGCAGGAGGTAGCAGAAGTGACGCGACAAGAAGAAGTGCAAGCCAAACTGGAGAGGCTACGCGCCTGGATGAGCCAGGAGGGTTACGGCACGGTGATCCTGAGTACTCAGGCCAACTTCGCCTGGATCACCGCCGGGGGGGACAACCACGTCCTGTTGACCACCGAGGCCGGGGTGGGCCGCGTGGTCCTTACCACCGCTGGCCAGTACGTGCTGACCAGTAACATCGAGGCTCCACGCCTGGCGGATGAGGAACTGGAGAGCTTGCCCTTCGAGATTCTTGACGCCGGCTGGCATGTCCAGGACGACGCAGCCGCCCTGGAAAAGGTGGCGCAAGGGCAGTGGGCCAGCGACACAGAATGGCCGCCGGACGCCGCCAATCGAGGAGATGATATCGCGCATCTGCAGTATGCCCTCTTCCCTGGCGAAATCGAGCGTTACCGCCAGGCCGGCGCACTCTGCTCACGGGCGATCAGTGAAGTTGGAAAGAGCGTGCAGCCCGGCATGACCGAGCATGAGATCAGCGCGCTGATGATGCAGAAGGTGCGCAGTCAGGGGATTGACCCCATCGTGGTGCTGGTGGCCACAGACGAGCGGACGCTCAAGTTCCGTCATCCCATCCCAACCGCCAAGCCGCTGGAGAACCATGCCATGCTGGTCCTGTGCGGCCGCTACACGGGGCTGATCGTCTCGCTGACGCGCATGGTGCATTTCGGAGAATTGTCGCAGGAGCTGGTAGACAAACACCGGGCGGTGTGCACCGTGGACGCCTGTCTCAACCTGGAGACACGGCCGGGAGCGGCGGTGCGGGACATCTTCCGGCAAGCCGTGGAGACCTATGCCGCCACCGGCTTTTCCGACGAGTGGACACTGCATCACCAGGGCGGCGGAACCGGCTACGGCTCGCGGACCTTCAAGGGCAGCCCGACCTGCGAGGAGGTGGTGCTGGAGAACCAGGCCTATGCCTGGAACCCCTCCATCACCGGGACCAAGTCCGAGGACACCATCCTGGCCACCACCAGGGGCCCGGAGTTCCTCTCTACACCCGTAGATTGGCCCCGGGTTGAGGTGGAATGGAAGGGTCAGAAACTCCAGCGCGCCGATATTCTGATCCGGTAGGGCACAGATTTTGATGGCCATCCGGCAGCAGGGGTTGGCAAGTTCGCGCCGAGGCTACCGGCGCGCCATCCGGGCGGGTACGTGTCGCGTCTACGGAGGTAGCGATCATGGCTGACCAGTGGGACGAGGGCCAAGCGTACGTCCATAGCCTACGGGCCCAGGGCTACTCAGAGAGCGACATCCGGACGGCCATGCGGCAGGCCGGTTGGGAGGACATGCAAATCCAGGCGCTGCTGGCCGCGCAGCCGCTGCCAATCCTGCAGCCCCCGGCCGCAGTGCCACCCGCCGGCATGGAACCGGCGATGAACATCATCCCGCCGGAGGGGGCCCGCACTGCGTCTGACCGGCGGGGGTCGGGCTCCCGGGGGCTGGTGGTTGCCGCGGCAATCGTGGGCGTGATCCTGCTAACCGTGCTCATAGGGTCAATCGTGCTCACAGCCCTCTATTTGCGCAATCTGAGTTCCCTTAGCGGCACTTCGCCCTCCAGCGAGGCGGAGGTCTCGGTCCCAGAAACCCCTCCCACGACTCTGGGCGCGGTCCCGGAAGGCGCGGGAGCTGAGACCGCACTGGCGACGGCGAAAGCAATTGCCGGAGAGGGACCAGGGGACTGCGTGGTCGTCTCGCATCGCGGTGATTGGCGCCAGGTGATCGTGTGGTGCCGCCCCGCAGAGGAGGAGAGCCCCAACTACCTCTATGAAGCCGGGCTAGAGTGGAACGAGGCGAAGGCGACCTATGGGCGAGCCTACCTGCTGTTCCTGCGCGACCCACCTGAGCCAAAGGGAGAGCCGGAACTCCCCGACGCCTGGGAGGAGGGCCCCTGCCAGGCCGAGGCGCTGAGGAAGGTCTTCGAGGATCTGGCGGGTGACTATGTCGCTAGGGTCACCTCGCGCAGTTCCGACTGGCGGCAAGCGGAGATCTGGATAGGGCCCATGGCGAGTGAGTACGGGGAGGCGGTGACTGTGGAGTGGCAGGAGGGGGAGTACCAGGTCACGGCGACCAAGCACCTTCTGGGCGATGAGGCGCCGCCCGAACACACGGAGATCGTGGATTGAGGGGAACAGAGTCCGGGTGCGGAATTCCGTCCTTCTCTCAGGGGCGGACCCGCCACCCGGGAGGCACCGGAGAGGCAGAACTCTCTCGCAGGCCGGACCAGTAGCAGATTCCGGCCTAGGCGAGTATAATATGACCCATCTTCGGCAAGCGCCCTCTCGTAGGAGTCACAGCAATTGAGATTACAGAAACTGCAGTTGCGGGGTTTTAAGACCTTTGCCGATCGGACCGAGCTTGAGTTCCAGCCGGGCGTCACTGCTATCGTCGGCCCTAACGGCACGGGCAAGAGCAACCTTACCGACGCCATGCTCTGGGTGCTGGGCGAGCAGTCAGCGCGCGCCGTGCGCTCGCAGAAGTGGGAGGACGTGATTTTCGCCGGCTCGGACCAGCGCGCCTCCCTGGGTATGGCGGAGGTCTCCCTCAGCATAGATAACTCCGACGGTGCGCTTCCCATTGACTACTCCGAGGTGACTATCGCTCGCAGGCTGTTCCGCTCCGGTCAAAGCGAATACCTGTTGAACGGCACCGCCGTTCGCCTGCGGGACATCCAGGACTTGCTGGTGGATACCGGCCTCACCCCCGATGGGTACTCGGTGATCGGCCAGGGGGAGATTGACGCGGTGCTGAGCGCCCGCCCGGAGGACCGGCGCGAGCTTGTCGAACAGGTGGCGGGGGTGCGGAAGTACCAGATCCGACGGGCGGAGGCCGAGCGGCGCCTCGACAAGACGCAGGCCAACCTCAGCCGTGTCAAGGACATCATCTACGAACTGAGCCGGCAGCGGGAACCACTGGAGCAGCAGGCGGTGGTGGCGCGACAGTACCGCGACCTGGCTGAGCAACTCCAGCAGCGGGAGCTTTCCCTGATCGCTCTCGACTGGGACCGCCGACAGGAGAAACGCGGGCAGGCCCTCAACGAAATAGAGAACCTCAAGCTCACGGTAGAGACCAACCGCTCACGCTTGCGGGAGATTGAGCTGGAACGCGAGCGCCTGGAGGAGGAGCGTGAGACCCTGGCTCAGGACCTGGAGCGGACGCGGGAGCGGCTCTCCGAGACCGAGCGTCAGCAGGAGCGCAGCCGCCAGGCCCTGGTCCTGGCCCGGCAACAGGAGGAAGCCTTGCTGGAGCGTCGGGAGCGCCTGCGGCCGGCATTGGCAGAGCTGCGGGAACGCGCCCGGACCCTGCGGGAGCAACTGGCGGAGCTCAACGGCCGAGCGGCCTCCCTGCAGGCCGACCTGGAGCGCCAGGACCCGGAGGCGCTGGCTGCCCAAGAGGCAGTGAAGCAGGAGGAACAGCGTCAACTGGAATTCCAGCGGCAGGCCACGCAGGCCGCGAGCCGAATCGCAGAACTGGAACGAGAACTGGCCCTGGCCCAACGCGAGGCCGAGGGCATAACCGGGTTACAGGCGGACCTGGAGGACCGTATCGAGCACCTGACCGGGCAGCAGAACCGCCTGGAGACGCGCCGTGAGGAACTACAGCAGCAGATTGACGCCCTCCGCGAACAGGCCAGGACGGCGCAGCAGCGCAGCGCAGAGAGCCGCGCACTCTGGCAGGAGGTACAACAGCAACAGGCCACTGAACGCCAGCGCCTGCGCGAGCATCGCAGTAAGAGAACTCTGCTCACCTCTCACCTGGCGGCGCAAGAATCGCGCCAGGCTATGCTGCGAGAGCTGGCGGAGACCCGGGAGGGCTACGGAGAAGGCCCCCGGCTGGTGATGAAGGCCGCGAAAGAGGGCAAATTGAGCGGCATCCTGGGGCTGGTCGGCGACCTGCTGGACGTCCCCAGGCGCCTGGAGGCGGCAGTGGAGGCCGGAATGGGCGCGCGCCTGCAGTGGATTCTGACCCAAGACTCCGAGACAGCCGCCGCTGTGGTGCAATTCTTGGCTTCCCAGCAGGTGGGACGTGTGACCGTCCTCCCCGTAGACCGTGCGGTGTCCAGTGTGCGCGGGACGGACCTGCAGGCCCTGGGGCGCGCGCCGGGCCTGGAGGGCTCGCTGCGGGAGCTGCTGCGCTACCCCAAGCGGATGGCCCATGTCTTTGAACTGCTGCTGGAAGACGTGCTGGTGGTCCAGGACCTGGAGGCGGCCCGGGCCCTGCGCAGCCGGCTGCGCAGCCCGGCACGGCTGGTCACCCTGCGCGGGGAGCTGCTCGGGCACCTGGGAGAACTGACCGTCGGTGCGGGCGACAGTGGCGTGCGCGCGGGTTTTGCCCGCAAGCGCGAGCTGGCCGAGCTCACGGTCACGCTGGAGGGCCTGCGCCAGAGTCTGGCCGCCATGTGGGAGGCAGAGGAGGCGCTGGAGGCCCGGCAGGGGGAGACCGCCCTGCGCGCCACTGAGTTGGAGGCACAGGCTAACGCTGCCGAAAGGGAGGCGGAAGGGCGGGAGATTGAGATACGCCAGATCGCGGATGGGCTGCGCGCCGCCCTTACCGCGACCGAGGAGACCAGCCAGGAGATTGACGTGCTCCGCGAGCGCCGTCAGGCAGCCGCCGAGCAGGCCGCCCAGGCGGAGCTTTCTGCGCAGCGCTTGACGCACGCCCTGGAGGGCACCGCCGCTGAACAGAAGGAACTGGAGGGCCACCGGCTGCGACCCGAAGGCCTGGCAGAGTTGCGGGCGAAGGCCAACCAGGCCCAGGTGGAGCTAGCCGAAATTCGCGAGCAGTTGCGCTCAGTCAAGTCGCTCCAGCAACAGGCCCAGGGCGAGCTGGCCCGTCTGGCCGAGGATGAGCAGCGCCGCGAAACCGAGTTGGGGGAGATTGAGAACCGGTTGCAGGATCTGCCGGGATTGGAGACAGCCAGCGATCAGGATCAGGCGCGCCTGGCCGCGGAGATCGAGACGCTCAAGACACAGGCGGCGGAGCGCAGCCGCCAGGCCGCCGAGATGCGCGAGCTGGCTGCAGACCTGGAACGCTCGCGGAAGGAAATGGAGACCCTGGGCGAACAGCACCGCGAGGAACTATACCGGGCGGAAGTGGCTCTCACCCGCGCGGAGGCGGCGCTGGAGAGCCTGGAGACACAGTTGCGCGAAGTCCACTCCATGAGCCTGGAGGAAGCACGCGCGGCGTGCCCCGAGGAGTTTAACGAGGCCCAGGCCCGGCGAGAGGCCAATGCGCTGCGCGCGCAGATTCGCGCGCTGGGACCGGTGAATCTCAGCTCCATTGACGAGGTAGAGCGACTGGCGGCGCGCGAACAGTACCTCTCCAGCCAGGCCGCGGACCTTGACCAGGCCCGCACCGACCTGCTGGAAGTCATCGCCGAGGTGGACGCGGCGGCGACCTCGGCCTTCCTGGAGGCCTTCGGGGAGGTGGGGGCGGCCTTCCAGGAGTTGTTTGAGCATTTCTTCCCCAGCGGTGAGACCGAGTTGGTCCTGACCAATCCTGACACGCCACTGCTCTCAGGCGTGGAGGTCATGGTGCGCCTGCCCGGTAAGCGGCGGCAGAACCTGCTGCTGCTCTCAGGAGGCGAGCGGGCCATGACCGCAATTGCCCTGGTCTTCGCCATGCTCAAGGTGCGCCCCACGCCCTTCTGCGTCATGG
>JAAYIR010000286.1 GCA_012523355.1 candidate division WS1 bacterium | reverse complement strand
GACCTAGCTCCCGCCTAGAGCTGCGGGCAAGCCTACTCCTCAAACACCACCATGGCGTGTCCCGGCACCACCGGCACTGTTGTCATCGCGTACTCGCCTTCTATCTGGAACGCCAGTTCCTGGCCCTCGGGAGCCATGTAGACCTTCTGGGGCGTTCTTCCGTCGAGGCGCAGAGCGACCGGAACCTCGCGTAGCTCGACCGGCTCCTCAATCATCTGTGTGCTGGAGCCCCGTTGCTCGGGCACATAGGAGAGCAGATGTACCATCCGCCGTCCTGGTTGGCTGGTGACGGTGGCGCGCGCGAAAGAGGGCATGGTCGGGACCCTCAACAGCGGTTGCGGCAACAGCTTCGCCAACAGGTTGGCTACGATCTGCTTCATGGGCACCGGCGCGAAGTTGAAGTAGGCTTTGAAGACCGGGTGACTGATATGTGCTACCTGTCCTCGCAGCGTCACTGCCGGCCGCTCGGTTAGCGTCGCCGGCGGCAGGTAGAGGAAGCCGTGCTCGCCGTCCCAGTGCCGATTGTAGTAGGGGGCCATGATCCGCGCCAGCACCTGCGTGCCCTCCGCCGCCTCCATGGCGATTCCCCGTTCATACAGGGTTATCGGCATGTCCGGCATCCCTGCTAGAAGCTCTGGTCCGGGAAGAATGAAGGCGGGGTCGTACGGGTCTTCGCCGGTGTACGTCAGGCCCCATTCATCGCATACAAACTTGCTCTTCTCTGGATTCAACCCGGACCAGCCGCTGGAGAGGATGGCCCCGCCGCCGGCCAGGTGTTTGCGGATGCGCTCGGCGGCTGTCTCATCCAGTACTGCCAGGTCGGGCAGGACCAGGAGCTTGTACTTTTCCCAGGAAGGCGACGTGCTGAGGACGTCAAACTGCTGCTTGAGCTCCCCCAGCATGCGCGCGGCGCCGTACATGATGTTCTGTGCCTCCAGATGCGGTGCCACGTGCACGTACTGGAAGCCGGGTTCCGGGGCGATCATCGCCAGGTCAGACAACGGCTGGGCCTCCTCCAGCCACGGCTCGAGGCGTTGGGCCTCTGTGTAGACGTGCTCGATCAGGTCAAAGACGGCGTGGTTAAGGTCTCCGCGGGGGTGAAAATGGTCCCCAATGGTGGTCCGCAGCCCCAGGGCCAGTCCGTGGTATACGTCATATTCCAGGCTGGGCTGCGTGCGAATACCGCCAAAGTCCCCCCACGAACGGTGGAACCGCCCGGTCATGTTGAGTACCGGCTTGCCGAGGTTGCGCATGAACCGCCCGTACAGGGGCAGAGGTTCATAGCCCCAGCCGCCAGTGGGCAGGCACTCAAACTCCAGATAGTTCCCGCTCTCGGCCTGATCCTCATACTGGACGCCGTTGAAGTAGAGCAGCAGGTCAGGGTTCAACGCGCGGGCGGTGTCGGCGATACGCTGGGCCATCCGGTTGCGGGAAATCCGGGCAAACTCCGCGAGCTGGTCGGGGTGCTCCCAGTCCATCCCCCGCTCCTTCATCTCCCGGATGCACTCCACGCCCACGCACGGGGGCAGGGTCATGCAGTCCAGGAACAATCCGGCGACGGGATAGCCGGTGACCACTTCGCGGATCATTTCCAGCAGGTGTTCGGCGTAGCCGGTGTTGTAGCACATGCCCCGGAAGAAATGGTTCAACCGGTCAGGCTGGTAGACGTACCCTTCCTGGGTCACAATTGCCCAATCCCGGTGCAGGAGCGCCTCTTCGTGGCTGAGACCCACATTGAAATAGGCTGACAACGCAATCCCACGTTCCTGGCAAGCCTGCGCCAGTTCACCAAACAAGTCACGCTGCAGGGAGGGGTGCTTGATCCCCACCTGCGTGTCGTAGTAGGCCATCCCCAGATTGCAGCGGGCGTGGAAGACGCAGTAATCCACCCCGCAATCCTTCATGCGATCGGCGAAGGCACCGGCGTCAAAGGTAGCGCCCACATCCGGGCAGGCCGGCATGGTATGGAAGTCGTAGAACAAAGCCCATTTGGGATTGTGCATGAGTGTTCTCCCTGAGGTTGTGCTCTGCCGGAGGGGCCGCACGAACGGCGACCGCAGGTCGCCATGAGATCGGCCCACACCTAGCTCAAGAGACGAGTCACCGTGGAATTACCCGGCTTAGGGCCGGCCTCGCTCGCCCCTCTTTGGGGCTCGCTCGTGCGGCCCCTCCCGCGGTCCCTCTGCCTGCTCGGCTGCAAGCTATTTCAGAACCGGTGCAGACGGGCGAGACGCCCGTCCTACCGGGGTCCTGCAGCTACCTCTAGCCCTTTCTCCGCCGCCGGCAGCGTAACCTCTTACGCACCCTGCGCAGTTCGCGGCTTAGTCGCAGCGGCGTCTCTGGTGGCGCAGTGGTGGGTCCGAAGCGTGCCGCGTAGAGCTCACGGGTCAGTCCCCGCAGGCGGTCCATGTGCTGGGGCAGGATGCTCGGCGGCGCGGCGGTGACTCGCTCCAACATCTCCAGAGGCGTCTCGCACTTGAGCGGGAGCAGGCCCTTGCAGGTCACCGCTTGGGCTGTGGACCGCCGACATTCCCGCACAGCTCACTCCCAGGGGTCGCGGCTTTGACGGAAGTTGACCCAGCGGGTGCGCAGCAGACGCGGGTCAGCAACCGCAAAGAAGAAGAGGGCCAGGCCGGTGAGCGCGAGCAAGACCAGACCTATGCGCTGGAGGAGTTGTCCGGTGGCGTACCAGAACTGCCCCTGGCGGAGCAGGGCCCACAGGGATACTTTTTCCGGCCCACGGGGGGGTGTGGGGTTGAACGGGATCCAGTCATAGCCAGGGAAATAGACCTCGACCCAGGCATGGGCGTCACGGCTGCGGATGAGGGTCTTGCCGGTTTCCGGATCTACTGGCCCGCTGAGGAACCCGGAAGCCAGCCGACACGGGACTCCAGCCATGCGCAGCATCATGGCCATCGCGGAGGCGAACACGTCGCAGGCGCCCCGCCGCGTTTTGAGCAGGAAGTACACCACGGCGTCCTCGTCGAGAGGCGTAACCGGCTCCTGCTCGGTGTAGAGGTAATTCTCCTCCAGATAGGTCTGGATGGCGACCGCCTTGTCGTAGTTGTTCCCTGCACCGGCTGTGATCTCGGTGACCAGCGAGGATAGGGCCATCTCCACAGCCAGAGGTACGTTGTCAATATAGTAGTGGCGCATCCAGGGGGATATAGACCGGGAGGCTCTTCGGAGGTCGCCAGGCTGCCACTCGACCATGGCAGAAATGACCTCATAGCGGCTGTACCGGGGGCGAATAGGAGAGAGCTGCAGGCTTCCGTACTGGTCGTACCAGAGCGAGGAGGCACCCACAGCCTGCCCGTCCTGAAGGACACGCACCTCCACGGGCTTGGCCGCGCCCAGTACCAGGCCGGAGGTTCCGCGTTCTACGGTGAAGACCTGGCGATTGAACTGACGCGGGGGCCCCTCCGGCGGCGGCAGCACGAAGGTGTTGGGTTCGGTACCTCGTTCCGCCGGCCAGGAGCCGCTCTGGGCGCGGGTCCAGTGGTGACCATCGTAG
The DNA here is from genome assembly GCA_012523355.1 of candidate division WS1 bacterium. Classification (GTDB taxonomy): domain Bacteria; phylum Armatimonadota; class Zipacnadia; order Zipacnadales; family Zipacnadaceae; genus Zipacnadum. The sequence continues at coordinate 17,446 of JAAYIR010000286.1, read as the reverse complement.
TAATCGTAGGCGCCGGATCGCCACAGACCGGGATGCTCGGCGCTAAGCAGGAACAATACCTCCTCCCCCAGGCGAGCAGGTCCGGCGCCGACGGCCAGTCGCCGCAGCGGCGCGAAATTGCCCTGGACGAAGACCCCGCCCCAGTTCACTATCGAACGGAAGGCCAGGTTTCTCCCGAAGGGGTTAGGGACTGCTGCGAACAGAAGAGAGCCGACGATGAATCCGGCCAGGGCTGCTCCCGCCAGCACGGGCATGGCGCTCACCGCCTGCGCCGCCATTACTCGCCGCCAGTCCATGGGCTTCCAGCGTCCAGCCCGATTTACCAGGCCGTCATGGCTCCAGGCGAGAATGGTGGCAAACAAGAAGACCGCAAAAGCTACCAGGAAGCCGATCTCTAGATTGATGACGCCGATCAGTCCAAACAACGCGACGCCAGTAGCAGAGACGAACACCATCTGCCGTCGCCGGCCCTGCGAGAACCCGAACCCAACCAGGAACCAGACGAGGAGGTTGGCCAAGGCGAGTTGAGGGTCGCTGATGCCGGCGTTGGGGTACATGATCTCGGCAGACCTCACGCCCGAGTGCACGGAAACGAAGCCGATCAGGGATATGACCAGGGTGCCGACCGTGAGGAGATTCACGGGTAATCGGTTCTGCAGGCTGTAGTAGGCGACAACATAGGAGATCAGAACCGAAAGGTGTACCAGGAGGCTGAAGGTTCTGTCCCCCATGCTAGAGGTGACGGCATAAGCAGCCGCCTGGGAGCTGATCAGTCCGCAGATCAGCAGAGGGAGATGCAGGGGATTGCCGTTGTCGTTATCCTGCTTCACGCAAGCCTCTTCCCAGACTGGCTTCCACGCCGCCTCCGGCCCGGATCAGGTATGCCGATTGTCCGCGGCGGCGCAAGTCAGCCGCCAGTTGCTGATAGCGCTCCTCCCGCAGGTCCTGCGGCTGGTGCAGCTCAAAGGTGGGCGCCACGAGCAGGAACCAGATGACGCGGAAGCCCCGGCTGGCCAGAAGCCCCGCCAGCGAGATCATCTCCGGCCCCGTCTGGGGGGTGATGATCGCCACTGCGCTGCCCCGCGGCAGGTTCTTGACCATCGCCAGTGCTAGCTGGGGCACCGGTGCGTCGCGAGTGGTCTCCACTCGTGCCAGAGCCTCCAAGAGTCGCCAGCGCTGCGCAGGGTTGGACTCGGGCGGGACCGAGTACTCGTGCTCGCCCTTGGCCATCAGCCCCGCACTGCCGCCTTCGTCCAGGGCCTGGGCAATCAGGCTGGCGGCCAGCGTGACTCCGTACTCCAGTGTGCTCTCCCGGCCTTGACCGGTATGCACTGTGGAGTTGAGGTCCAACAGTACTGTCGCCCGCAGGCCCTCGGCCTGCTCCCGCTCCACAATCATTAGCCGGCCGCGCCGTGCGCTCACCTTCCAGTGGATGTGTCGCAGGTCATCGCCGGGCGCATACTCGCGAGTGCCCCGGGGGTCGATCCCTCCCGGGCGGCGGCGCGTGCGGCGCGGCGAGGCCCGATCAGCCGGGCTGCGCGGCCAGAGGTCGGGTAGGGGCACAATCCGGGGATAGACCAGCAGCTCATCCCTGGTGTTCAGCGTCTTCTCAAAGTGGTGCAAGGCGAGAACGTCAGAGGCGAAGAAGCGCAGGGGTCCCAGGCGGAACGGTCCTCGGTGTTGCGCAGTGAGGGGATAGCGAATCTGACGGGACTCACGCGGGGCCAGGTCCAGCACCAGGTCGGCGCCATCATCTGCCCGGCTCAGCCCCTCGGGCAACACGTCCTCCAGCCAGAAGGCCGGACGCGAGCGGGAGGAGGCGTTGACAACGGTGAGCGCGACCTCATGGGTTTCCCCGGCGGTCATGTGGGGGGGCAAACCGCGATTCACCTGGAGACCACGCAAGGTGGTGCGGCTAAAGAGGTAGGAGATCGGGGCCAACAACGCCAGGGTTGCCGCAACGAACAGCAACTGCTGGATGTGCAGAATAAGGCCCACCATCAAGATGAACACGGTGCCCCAGGTCAGCAGTTGTATCTTGATGCCTCGACTCATGCCTCAGTCTTCCGCCGGCCCAGCGGCGCGGGATTGGCCTCCAGGATCTCCTCCACGATCGCCTCCGGGCTGGTTCCGCGCAGTTGGCGGTCCGGGGAGAGACTCAGGCGGTGCGCGAGGGCCGGCACTGCGACGGTGCGGATGTCCTCGGGGATCACATAGTCACGGGCGGCGAGCGCGGCCAGGGCCTGGCTTAGTCGCATCAGCGTGATGCTGCCCCGGGGACTGGCGCCCAGTTCGACCTCCGGATGATTACGCGTCGCGTTGGTAAGCCTGACCACGTACTCCTTGAGGCTATCTTCCAGGTACACCTCGCGCACCAACCGCTGCAACTCGGCGACTTCCTGGGTATCCACCACGGCCTCCACGGACTCGATGGGGTGCTGCCGCTGTTGCCGGGTGATGACCTCGACCTCCTCGGCCGGCCGGGGATAGCCCAGCTTCATGCGCAGCATGAAGCGGTCCAGTTCCGCTTCCGGGAGGGCGTAGGTCCCCTCGTATTCGATGGGGTTCTCCGTGGCGATGACCATGAAGGGCACCGGGACCGGATAGCTTACTCCGTCCACCGAGACTTGTCGCTCCTCCATGCATTCCAGAAGCGCTGCCTGCGATTTGGGGGTGGCACGATTGATCTCGTCGGCCAGGATGATGTTGGCAAAGACCGGGCCGGGCTTGAAGGTGAAGTCCTGACGACTCTGATCCCAGATGGAGACTCCAGTCAGGTCGCTGGGCAGGATGTCGGGAGTGAACTGGATACGCTTGAAATCACCCCGCACCGATAGCGCGAGCGACCGGGCCAGGCTGGTCTTCCCCACGCCGGGAATGTCATCAATCAAGACGTGGCCATTGGCCAACAGCGCAGCTACAGCTAACTCGATGGCTTCGCGCTTGCCGACGATGACTTTCTCGATATTCTCAACGATCTGCTTGATTCTGCCCGCGACTTCCGCACTGGGCATGGTAGATCTCCCTTCATTGGCCGTGAATTGCCTGCGGTCTCCCCAAATCAGTTCTGGGCGCCGCTGGTCGCACGGCTCGTCACTCTCCGCGTCGCGCGAGCCGCCTGTCGTCTTCCCCTACCACGCCTGCTCGTACAGTGTCTGCAGGTCCTCCACCGTTGCTGGGCGGGGGTTGTTCTTTAGGTTTGGGCTCAACGCAGCTGTCTCGGCCATGCCGGCGATCGCCTCACGGGCAACCCCGACCTCGCTCAGCTTCTCCGGTGCGCCAATAAGCCGAGCCAGCTCGCGAACCTGCCGCACCGCCGTCCCGGCCTCCATCGCCGTCCCGGCACTCTTCCTGCTATGGACGCTAAGGAAGCCCGCCAGGTTTCCCATGTCCTCTTCGGCGGCGGGCTCGTTGAAGGCCATCCCGTGAGGCAGGAGGATGGCATTGGCTATGCCGTGGGGGATGCCAAACAGGGCCGATAGCGGGAGCGCCGCGGCGTGTACGATCCCCAGCCGGCTTACCGCGAAAGCCAACCCCGCAATCATGGCTGCGCGCTGTAGTTGCGCCAGGGCGTGCAGGTCTGGCTCGGGTGCAGTGGCCTCCACCACGGACCGCGCGATATCCTCCACCGCCGCCTGTGACCGCTTACGTGTCTGATCTGTTGCCTGACGGCTAAGGTAGGACTCGATAGCGTGCGTGAGGGCATCCATGCCGGCTGCGACGCGCGCTTCCCTGGGCGCGGAGAGCAACAGTTCGGGGTCCAGCACCGCGAGCTTGGGATACAACGCGGGATGGCTCAGCGGCCCCTTCCGCCGCGTGGCGGTGTAGGTGATCACCGAGAAGGGCGTGACCTCCGAGGCGGTTCCGGCGGTGGTGGGCACGGCCACTATGGGCAGTATCTCGTCGGGGACCTGGGTGGGCTGGCCCGGGTCGTCCTGCTCGAGGACCCATCCTGGCTGCACGGCTTCCGCGGCGATGGCCTTGGCCGCGTCTAGGCTGGAACCTCCGCCGACTCCCAGGATACCGTCCACCTGTAGCTTCGCAGCCAGTCCACCTCCCGCGGCTATGGTGCGGTCTGAAGGGTCAGGCTCTACCTGATCAAACACCGCGGGGAAGAGGTCGCGGTGGGCCGCTGTTACTTCTTGTACTGCTCCCAGATGACCGACGTTGGCGCCACAGACTACTAGCACGCGCTGCAACCCCAGCGCGCGCAGCTCGGTTGGCACTCTGTGCCAGGCGCCCGGACCGGAGACCACAGTCACGGGGCTATCGGGGAAGGATTCGTGTGTGGGACTATCAGATGTCATGATATGACCAACCTGTCCTCCTGTTTGACAGACAACGTACGTCGTCCAGCCTGTGTGAGGCTACCTCGTGTGCCTCTGTTAGTAGTTCCCGGCTTCCCTGGTGGTTCCCTTCTGTAAGGCGGGAGAGTGCCCCGCGGGCGGAGCTGCAAACACAAAAATGTGGAAGAAGGCTTGAAAAAGCCTTTCGCTTTTTGTATACTCTGCCATAGTGGGTGGAATACCCACCCACGGCCGAGCCATTCGGCGGCGGAATCCGGTATTGGTCCGGTTTGCACCCAGCAGTATGGCAGGTCTCCGTATGCAGTGGAGGATTTGGTTGTATGGCTACCGGTAAGGTCAAGTGGTTCAACGACGCAAAGGGGTACGGCTTCATCGAGCGTGAAGACGGTGAGGACGATGTGTTCGTCCACTACTCCGCAATTCGAGGCGAGGGCTATCGGTCATTGACCGAGGGTTCCCTCGTGGAGTTCGAAATCGAGCAGGACGCCAAGGGACCCCGTGCCGCCAACGTCATTGTGACCAAGGCTGCCCCCGCGGGGGAGACCGAGCCGGCGTGGTGAGACCGGTCTCACCCTCTGGCTCCATCCGGTGTCGGCTTGAACAAGTGAGTAGGGAGAGGCTTGGGCGGATCGGTTGGGAGTGCGCCGGCCGGAGTTTGGCCTAGGTCTCTTGGCCGCCGGGGGGCTGCCCGGCGGCCTGTCACTTCTATCCCAATGATTCCCCACTGGGCAGCGGCAGGAGGGGAGCTGTCCGCCGCATCCCAGGGCTTGCCCGTGCCACTTTCTCGCCGGACGATCGGCTCCCGTGGAGGCACTGTTAAGAAATGCGTAGAACCGTAGGCGTGATGGGCTCGGCCGGTGGCGTTCTGCCGGCCCAGGTCCGCGAAAAATGCTATCGTCTGGGGCAGGTCATTGCCCGTCACGACTGCCTGATTGTTACCGGCGCCTGCCCGGGCCTGCCCCACGAGGCGGTGCTGGGGGCCAAGAGCGAGGGAGCCTTTGTGGTGGGCATCTCCCCCGCGTTGTCTCTTGATGAGCACGTCGTTCGCTACCGCTCCCCTTACGTGGAGTATGACACCATTATTTTTACCGGGAGCGGACTGATGGGCCGGGAGATCACCACTATCCGCACCTGCGACATGGTAGTCATTTGCGGCGGGCGCTCGGGTACGCTGGGGGAGTTCGCCATCGCCTACGATGAGGGGAAACTCATTGGGGTCCTCGAGGGGACCGGGGGCATCGCCGACCACCTGCACAAGGTGGTCAGCATGATTCAGAAAGATACTCGTGCGGCGATTCTGTACGACTCTGATCCTGAGGCGCTGGTGGATCGTCTGGTAGCGAGACATGAGGAGCGGGTAATGGCCGGCACCGCTTACCTGCCCCCCGAAGCCGACGGCTAAAGAATTGTACTGGCCCTGCTCTCTGCCGTGTCCAGGATGGATGGCAGGGCGCCATTTGCCAGTTGAGCACGGAGTGTGAGTATGAACCTTAGCTTCCTGGGAGGCGCAGGGCAAGTCACCGGCTCGCAGTATCTGGTGGAGACCGGCTCCACCCGGTTCCTGGTAGACTGTGGCTTCAACCAGGGCACGGATGACCGGGGCGAGATCAACCGCCATCCTTTCGCTTTTGACCCTGGCTCGATGGATTTCGTTCTGCTTACCCACGCTCACCTGGACCACTGTGGATTGCTGCCCCGCTTGGTGCGGGAGGGCTTCCGTGGCAAGATTCATTGCACCGGCGCCACTCTAGACCTGGCCACGATTGTTCTTCTGGATAGCGCCAAGATTCAGGAAGAGGATGCGCGATTCGAGGAGCGCCGCTATCGCCGCAATCGTCTGCCTGGACCGCCACCCGGTCCGATCTACACCATCTTGCAGGCCGAACAGGCTCTCGCCCGGTTTGAACCTCACGCCTATGAGGAGCCCGTGTCCCTCTCACCGGAAGTGGCCGTCCGCTTCCTTGACGCCGGGCACATACTCGGGGCCGCCTCTTTGGACATTGCTCTCACCGAAGAGGGAGTTGAACGCCGCCTGGCCTTCTCCGGTGACCTCGGTCGCCACGATCGTCCCATCCTGAATGATCCGGTACTGCCGGCACGGGCAGAGGTCGCGGTGCTGGAAAGCACCTATGGCGCACGCACCCATGACCCCTGGGACGAGACGCTCGCGAATTTTCAAGAGACCATAGTGAGCACCCTGGGCCGCGGGGGCCACATCCTGATACCCTCCTTCACGATCGGGCGAGTGCAGGATGTGCTCTACTGCCTGTCAGAGATGGCACGTAGCGGGCAGCTTGGCGGGGCGCAGGTCTTCGTGGACAGTCCCATGGCGGCGGAGTCCACCGAGGCATTCCTCCGGCACCAGGAGTACTTCGACGCGGAGACCCGGAAGCGAATGGCCTCGGGGCGGTCACCTTTCGAGTTCCCGGGCCTGCATTTCACCGATTCGCTGGAGGAGTCCATGGCGCTCAACGACATGGAGGAGCCCTTCATTGTGATTGCGGGTGCCGGTATGTGCTCCGGGGGCCGCATCCGCCACCACCTGCATCATCACCTGGAGCACCCTCAGGATGAGATTCTCATCGTAGGATACCAGGCGGAGGAGACGCTGGGGCACGAGATCGTGTCGGGGGCGGAGAATGTGGAGATCTTCAACCAGCCGCACGAGGTCCGTGCACATGTGACCTACCTGGACGGTTTCTCGGCTCATGCCGGCCAGAATGGTCTGGTGGACTGGGCGACCAAGGTGGTGGGGCAGGGGCAGCGGCTCTTCCTGGTACACGGGGAACAGGACTCTCTGGCGGCACTCTCTGCGCTCCTCACGGACCAACTCCAGGCGGAGGTTACGGTTCCCGCGCGCGGCGATAGTTTTGCCGTCTAGTCCGGGATCAAGCTGAGCAAAGCCGTCGGTTCAACGACTTGCTGCGCCCTCAAACCTCCATATCCTCACCGCTGCAGCTGGCACCTCATGCCCTCCCAGGCGGGACCGCCAATGCCTCTCCACCGCGGAATAGGGCAGAATCTGATACACCTCTTCGCGAACGGTCCTCGCTCGTAACCACTCGATCAATCGGGCAGTCTGCTCGCGCGCGATCCCTGAGCCCCGGTCACGGTCAATCACCCACACGGCGTCTCCAGTGGGGAAGTCGCGTACGCCGGGGATCTTGGGCGGCAGGCGGTCCTCAACGAGGTCGTGAAAGTGCACCGGCCCGATCCAATAGCGCCCTGGCGTGGAGTCGAAGCAGGCCACCGCGGTGTCGCCAGGATGTCCGCGCTCTTGAATAAGCGCATTCACCTCTCGCCAGGGTATGTTATAGCCAGGGTTGAGGAACTGCCGCCGCGCGAGGTAATTGCTGACCCCGTAGAGCTGCCCGCAGAGGAGCACCGCCAGCAGCGCCCAGCCCCACCTCTTCAGCCGCACCACACCCAGCACGACCCAGAACAGGAAGAAGGGCAAGGCGTAGAGGCACAGGCTGACGACTCGCGGCCAGGGCTCCGAGCTGATGACGGCAACCACCGCCGCCGCAACAATCACCGCCAATGGCCAGGCGAGAACCGACAACCAGCGCAGGTCAGGTGAGCGGCAGGGCCTGTTTCGAATCGCCGCCGTCAACCCCACGCCGCCCAGTGCTATCCCGGCCACCAGTACGGGCAGCACGATCCTGAGTCGCCAGAAGTCCGTGGTCTCGCCCACCACCGCCGAATAGAAAGGCAGCGCCAGGCTTAGCAGCACCTGCTTGAGCGCCGGGTGTGGTGCCGGTATGCTGGCCACCATCCTCGCTTGCGCGAGCATCCTCTCGGCCTGCCAGACCCCCAGCGCCAGCGGCGCCGCCGCCGAAGCCAGCCACCAGTACCGCTCCCTGCCTCGCCGCCAGGCCGTCGGGAGCAGCCACAAGTACAGCAAGGGCATCAGTACGAGCGGCACGAAATCGGTCCACATCATGTGGAGGGTCGCCAAAGCTATCAGCACGTATCCCGGCTTCCCCTGGCGTTTGGCCACCACGGCCGCCCATGCTGCGAAGAGCGCCACTACCGCGGTCAGGGAGAAGTACCGGGCCATGCGGAAGTACAAGAGGCCCACCGGCGAGAGGACGAACACCCACAACCCCAGCACCTCATACGGTTGCGGCAAGAGTTGCCTGGCCAGCAGCCAGACGAAAAGGGCCGCGATCATGGCGCAGAGCACCGAGAAGGCGCGCAGGGCGGCGTCGCTCTCGCCGAATAGCCCGCGCCAGACGAGCAGTGCATGGTAGTAACCGGGAGGGTGAAAGGCGTCGAAGTGGATAGTGTCCTCGCCGAGGTGCCCGACGGTGATCTGCTCGTCAATCCAGAACTCGCGCTCGCCTAGCCGGTAGCTCAGCAGTCCCAGGTAGATCACAAAGGCCAGGGCCACGAGCAGGTAGCCATGGCATCTCCCCTCGTCCGGGTGCGACCGGGGTGCCGACGCCGGTAAGGGAGGGGAGAGGGAGTCCTTCATTCCAGCGCCACCGCCTGGTAGTGCATCTCCAGCCTCCCCGCGGACTGACGGAGCACGATATGCCGCCGCCATTCCTCCAACGTCTGGGGGTAGTCCGTACGGAAGTGGGCACCCCGGCTCTCGCGCCGCTCCAGAGCGGCGCAGGCGATCAACCAGGCCACCTGCGCCATGTTAGCCGCCTCCAGCGCCTCCAGGTCGGCAGTCTCCACCTGTTCCGTCTCCCGGCGAAAGCGCCCAAGCTCGGCTTCCGCCTGCTCCAGGTCCAGACGGTTACGCACAATGCCAATGCCTTCCCAGGTGAGGTGCTGGATCTGGGCCCGCGCCTCCGGGCGCAGGGCCGGCAAGAGCTGGAGGGTTGCGACCCGCGCAGCCTGTTCCAGCTCCGGTTCAAGAGGTTGTACGGCCGACATCGCCGCGGCGGAGCGTTCGCCAAACACCAGGCCGTCCAACAGCGAGTTAGAGGCCAGCCGGTTGGCTCCGTGCACGCCATAATCCGCGCACTCTCCACAGGCGAAGAGCCGGGGAAGCTGCGTCTCCCCATGCAGGTCCGCCATGACCCCGCCCATCATGTAGTGAGCGGCAGGCGTGATGGGAATGGGCTGGCCGGCAGGGTGGAAGCCGCGTCGCTGCAACTCCTCGACGATGCCGGGGAAGCGCTGGCGCAACTTGCTCTCGTCACCGAGCGGCGAGAAATCCAGGTACATGCAGTCCGCGTTCGCCTTGCGCATCTCGGTAAATACGGCTCGTGCCACCACGTCACGTGGAGCCAGTTCCGCCAGTCGGTGGTAGGCGTTCATGAAGGGGCGGCCCTCGGCGTCCACTATCCGGGCGCCCTCTCCGCGCACGGCCTCCGAGATTAAAAACTTGGGGTATCCAGGAGCGGCCAGCGCAGTGGGATGAAACTGCACGAACTCCATGTCGCGCAGCGCGGCCCCGGCCCGAAAGGCCAAGGCTGGGCCGTCCGCCGTTGCCACCGGGGGGTTCGTGGTGTAGCGGAACAGGTTGCCCGCGCCGCCGGTGGCGAGGAGGACACAGTCAGCGAGGAAGCGAATCCGTCGCTTCGTTCCCACTTCCATGGCCTCGAGCCCGACGCACTGGCCGTTGACCACCAGCAAGTCTCCCGCGGCCATCTGCTCGTGTAAGGTCACGTTGGGCAGCTGGGCAATGGCCTCCGTGGCGGTACGCTGCACCTCCGCGCCGGTGGCGTCGCCGTGGGAGTGGAGAATCCGGTTGCGTCCGTGAGCCGCCTCGCGGCCGTAGTGCAACTCACCGTTAAGCTGGTCAAACTGCGCCCCATGCGCGATGAGCTCCCGCACGATGTCCGGTCCCTCGCGGGTGAGCACTGTGACCGCGGGCTCGTCGCACAGGCCGGCTCCGGCCTCCAGAGTATCACGCCGATGCAACTCCGGCGAATCGGCTGCGGGCAGGGCCACGGCGATGCCGCCCTGCGCGTACTGGGTATTGGTCTCCCGGAGTTGGCTTTTGGTGAGCACCGTTACGGCGCCGTGGGCGGACAGGTGCAGGGCCGTCCAGAGTCCAGCGATACCCGAGCCCACGACCAGAAACCGGCAGCGCCGGAGGTCATCAGGATCCGTTGAGCGACTCATTCATGCTCCCCGACCGGAACCCTTGCAGGTCCGCGGTCACGTAGGTGAAGCCCAGCGACTTGAACCCCTTGACCAGGCGCAAGCGCAGTGACTCTTGTAGCAGGTGCGGCAGCTCCTCCACCGGCACCTCTATCCGTGCTACTGACCCGTGGTGGCGCACGCGCCATTGCGAGAAGCCGGCTTGGGCGAGTAGCTCCTCGGCCGCCGCCACCTGGCGTAGCTTAGCCAGGGTGATCTCCTCCCCGTAGGGAATACGTGAGGCCAGGCAGGCCCGTGAGGGCCTCTCCGCCGTGGGGAGGTTCCGCCGTCGTGACAGCTCGCGAATCTCCATCTTGGTTAGTCCGGCCTCCTGGAGCGGAGCTCGTACCCCGAGTTCCTCTGCGGCACGCGCCCCGGGCCGCTGGTCCTGCCGATCATCGGCCTGCGCCCCGTCCGCGACCCAGGACAGCCCTGCCTCCTGGGCCAGGGCGTTCAGCTTCTGAAACAGGTCGCGCTTGCAGTAGTAGCAGCGGTCGGGCGGGTTGTGGGTGAACTGAGGCACAGCTATCTCTGAGGTCTTCAGGGTCAGGTGGCGCACGCCCAGCTGCGCCGCTATCTGCCGGGCCTGCTGGAACTCCGATTCGGGATACACCTCAGAGCGCGCGGTGATGGCCACGGCCTGTTCCCCCAAGGTGTCAGCCGCGACCGCGAGTAGCAGCGTGCTGTCCACGCCGCCCGAATAGGCGATCAGTACACTGCCCATCTCGCGCAAGACGTCTCGCAAGTGCCGTTCCTTGGCTTCCAGATCATCCATAAGCGTAGGGGGCTCGTATCGCCCAAGCTGAGAACCGAGAAGGCCTTCTCTGAACTCCTCCCTGGTGGGGCCGTCAGTATAGCACACAGCCGCCGCGCGTGAAAGCGCCTGCCACCTCTCAAATTGCCAGGAAGAGCCGGTGGGCTGCAACTGATGGTGTGCCTGATCTTAAGGCCCCCCCAGGCGTTAGGGGCTGGAAGAGCGTGGAGGCGAGAGACCAACGCCCCGATATCCGCTCACCCTTGGCTGGATACGCAGTGTTTAGCATAAAAATATGCGACTGAGTTCTTGATTATAAGTAAGAGCGTAAAGCGGCGTGGCACCTTTTTTGTGCGATTAGCCTTGACTATCCTCTGGGTTCGCACTATAATTATCGGCGACCCTGGTCAAGAAGCCGGCCGGGTGTCTGAGCCACGTAGCGAGGGGGATGGTAGCAAGGTTGTAGTTAGGCCTAAATACCTGTCCGCGTGGCAGGTGCCGGCCAGTCGCAGATGTACGCGCACAACCCAAGGAGGGTACCATGCACAAGCACACCTGGGTCGTCCTCGTTTGTTTGATTTTACTCAGCCTCAGTACCGTCGTCTGGGCGGAAGATGGAGCCACGGCGGGAAATCCCACGATGTCAGATTCGGTTCCTCTTGACCACTGGGCGTATGACGCTGTCCGGAAGGTCGAGGCGGCCGGGATCATCATCGGGTATCCCGACGATACGAAGCTCTGGTCACGGCCTATGACACGATACGAGTTCGCCATGGCTATCTCCCGCATGCTGGATGCCCTGCGGATACAGGGGATCTTGCCGGCGGGGGAGCCGGGGCCTACTGGGCCTGCTGGACCCGCCGGACCTGCCGGACCTGCCGGGGCGGCGGGGACAGGTGGCGGGACCGGTGCAACAGGTCCCGCGGGGCCGCCAGGGCCAGCCGGGCCTCCGGGGCCGCCAGGACCGGGACCCGACATCAGTGACATCATCGCCAGCCTCCGTCGTGAATTCGCCAAGGAGCTGGCCGACCTGAGGGCTCAGGAACAGGACCTGGAAGCGGCCATCATGGACCTCGACCAGCGTGTCAGTCTGCTGGAGAGCCAGCGGCCCCTGCGCATTGGTGGGTTCGTGGAGTACAAGCTGGGGCTGGCTGGCCATGAGCTGGACAACAAGTCGAACTTCGATGCGCTTGACGTGGGACTCGGCGGTATCTACGAAGATCGGTACGGCAACAGCGGCCGTGTGACCCTGCGCTTCAAGGACTCGCCGATAGTCTCCTCGATCCTGGGGCGGGAAGTCGGCGAGGAGCCGTATGTGGAAGATCAGCCTGGTGACCGTGTAAACGGTGACAACAACTTCTGGTTGGAGGAGGCCTGGTACGCGCGCGAGTTCGGCGCCAATCGCTACTTCCGTCTGGGCCGGCAGTATCAGTCCTACGGCTTGGGAGTTCTGGTGGATAACCAGCGGCGGGCGCAGGAGGGCCTACGCCTGAGTCTAGCCGACTTCCCGGCGAAGCGCCTGACTCTGGACGCCTTTGTCGGCGGCGCTGAGTACGATTGGGAGTTGGAGTATTCCGGCGGCGGCGTCTTCAAAGGTGGGGATGGGTATATCTCGAGTTCGTTGCGCTACGAGGATCCAAGCTTTGCCCTGGGCTTCAACTACCTGCCCGATGGTGTGGGGTCGGAGGAGGAGGGTTGGGGTGGCGATATAGCATGGCGCTGGTCCGGTGACAAGTGGGTACGCGGAGAGTGGGCCAAGATGCTCGGACACATCAACCGCCCGAACTATGGTCCGACCAACGACCCAGAGGCCTACCGGATTCTCGCCGACCTGTACAAGAACGAACGGACCCTGCTGCAGGGGTTCTTCTCAAGAACGCAGGCCGAGTTCGATGTCACGTACTCCATCATCCACCCCTATTACGAGGAGCTTACTCCCTCTAACCAGCGAGCACGGGGCCTGGATACGCGTGGCAACTACAAGTACCTGGATCTGGACTGGGAGCGCTGGATCTATGGTCCGCCGCAGGTGACCAACCTGGAGTTCATTGGTGGTAACCTGTGGACCAAGCTGGGGACCTCCCCCATCCGCCTTACCTACTACTGGGTGGACAAGGTGAGCGACTTCTTCGCGAACTCGCCGGTACCGGCCCTGGCGTACAAGCATCTGTACGCGGTATGGGTGTCGCACCCGGTGGCGGATGGGATTACCCTGTCCCTGACCTACGCAGGGCAGATTGCCGACGACGGCAGCGTGCCGGCGGGTGTGACCACCGAGGAGATCAATGATCAGCAGCTCCTGATGCTGAGTACCAACGTCGCCTTCTAGAGCGGTCCGCAATGTAGACCCGCGTCCTGCTGTAATGGAATGACGACCCTCACCCCGGCGGCAAATTGGCCGCCGGGGGTTTGCTTTGCCAGGGAGGAATTGCTATGACGGGCATGATCACGGTGTGGGCAGATCACGACCTGGGAGTCATCAACCCCAATATCTACGGCAGCTTCGCCGAGCACCTGGGACGGTGTGTGTATGGGGGGCTATGGGTGGGGCCAGAGAGCCAAGTGCCTAACGACGAGGGCCTGCGTACTGCGGCTGTGGAGGCTCTGCGGGCCATGCGGCTTCCCATTCTGCGCTGGCCGGGCGGCTGCTTCGCCGACGATTACCATTGGGAGTGGGGAGTCGGAGCAGAGCGCCGGTCGCGGCGGAATCTGTGGTGGACCCAGCCGGAGACCAACGAGTTCGGCACGAATGAGTTCCTGCGCCTGTGCGCGGCGGTTGGTTGCGAGCCGTACCTGTGCGTGAATGTCGGTTCCGGCACCGTGGAGGAGGCCGTCAACTGGATGGAGTACTGCAACTCCGCGCAGGACAGCCGCTATGCTAACCTGCGCCGCACTCACGGCCATCGGGAGCCCTATGGCGTTCGCTACTGGGGCGTCGGCAACGAGAACTGGGGCTGTGGCGGTTCCATGACTGGCCAGCAGTATGCGTACGAATGCCGCAAGTACGCCACTTTCATGCGCAAGCTGGGCGTGGATGTGGAGGGCGGGGTGAAGCTGGTGGCGGCCGGGCACGGCAATGATGATGCCTGGGACGCGGAGATGTTCCGCTACCTACACGGGTCCTTCCACAACCTGGATGCGGTGTCAATCCACCGCTATTCCTTCGCCGGCTCCTGGGAGCACAAGGCCGAGACACTGGACCCCACCGCGGAGCATTTCTATCGTCTGATGGGGGATGTGGTGGGGATGGAGGAGCGGGTGCGGAGAGCACGAGCGTTGGTGGAATACTACTCCCCGCCGGGACACCCGCTGGAGCTGTTCATGGATGAATGGGGAACCTGGTACAGGGATACCGAGGAGGGGCTGTTCCAGCAGGCTCCGCTCAAGGACGGGCTGTTCGCCGCTGCGGCGCTGAACATGTTTAACCGCCACAGCCCGGTGCTGGCGATGACCAGCACGGCGCAGACTGCTAACGTCTTGCAGGCCTTGCTCCTGACGCGTGGCTCAGAGACAGTTCTCACACCAACCTACCATGCCTACGAGATGATGAAGGGGCACCAGGGGGCAACCCTGCTGGCTAGCCGCGCGAGCTCCAGCAACCTGGCCGACTCAGACGGTCGCGAGTATGAAGCGCTGAGTCTCTCCGCCTCGCGGTCGGAGGATGGTCAGACGCTGACGCTCAGCGTGGTGAACTTGAGCTGTGAGCAGGACTGCGCGACTGAGATCATGCTGCGAGGCGTGGACGCAATCCAGGGTGCAACGGCTCGGATTCTCACTGCCGAGAGCACGGCAACGGCGAACGATTTTGAGGATGGCGAGCGGGTCAAGCCTCAGGCGGTCCCTGTGGCCGCTGGCTTGCCGAGCTTTGCGCATACCTTCCCTGCTCATTCGCTGACTGTGATTGAGATAGCGCTGTAGACTGGTCATTGCAGGCCTGCCTCTGTCCTCCGCCTCCCGGGCGAGAAGGGAATTCCCTGCTCGTGGCGAAGCACCTCACAGCCGCCGGTAACCCCGGCGCAATTCAAGGGAGGATATGACTATGGGCTTTGGCATCATTCACTACAACACCCCCGGTGACACTCTGGAGGAGTTCCTCGACTACATAGCGGAAACCGGCTTTGAATCCGCTGAGATCCAGTCCGGTGACCTCTGGCCCGAGGGCGAGAAGAACCCCGAGAAGCGCGCGGAGTCTGTCGCTGGCTACATGCGCGAACGCAACCTGCGCGCCTCCGCGCTTACGGCTGGGAATAACTTCTGTACTGAGGACGACGCAACGTTGACCGCGCAGGTGGAGCGCCTGAAGCGTGTGCTGGACCTGGCGGATATTCTCGGGACCAAGATCCTGCGAACTGATGCTGGCTGGCCCGGGGAAGACCCGCGGCCAGGCATCGTCTGGGTGGACCGCGTGGCCGAGGGGCTGGAGCGGACGCTGGAGTTCGCGGAGCCGCGGGGCTTCAAGTTCGCCCTGGACAACCACGGCAACGTCACCAATGAGTGGCCGGTGCAGCTGATGGTCTTTGAGAAGCTCCAGTCGCCCTCCGTCGGCGCGAACCTCGACACCATGAACTACCGCTGGTACGGGCATAGCGTCAGCTTCCTCAAAGAGATCTATGCGGCCATCGCCCCGTATGTGATCCACACGCACCTCAAAGATGGCGTGGGCTCGCGCGCGGAGTACCAGGGGCGGATACTGGGTGAGGGCGAGATACCTCTGGAATACGCGGTTAAATGCCTGAAGGACGCCGGTTACGCGGGTGACTGGACGGCGGAGTATGAGGTGCATGGTGGCGACAAGGCCGCCGACTGCCGCAAGTGCCTGGAGTGGATGCGGGCGCATGTTTAGTCAAGGTGACGGTGCGTAAGGCGCGTGTGATTCGGAGAACTCGAAGGAAGGGTGAAAAGGGATGAGCAACGCGCGAATCATGTACAACATGACGGTGGAGGAGGTCTGCGAGGGACTCAAGGAGACGCAGACCGTGCTCGTGCCGGTAGGAGTGGTCGAGCAGCATGGGTACCATCTACCGTTGAGCACGGATATCCACAATGCTCAGGAGATCGCGACGCGCGCCGCAGAAGAGACGGGTACCTTTGTGGCGCCGACTGTCCACTATGCCTTCTCAGGGGGGATGTTGCCCGGGACCATCAATCTGAGTCCCCAGGTGACGTCGCTCGTGCTGATGGACATCTGCCGTAGTCTCATCCTGCAGGGGTTCCGCAACCTCCTCCTGGTGTTGGGGCATGGCGCCACCGAGAACATTCGAGCTGCGGAAGACGCAGCGCTGATGGTCCAGCGGCTGAGTCCGGAGACCGGGGCGGCGATCGCGCTGGTGCGCTTCTGGCAACTGTCGCCTACCTACGCGCAAGCCAAGGAGGAACGGGATTACCACGCCGGCAAGTACGAGACCTCTCTCATGCTGTACTGGAAGCCAGAGCTGGTGAAACTCGACCGGGCGCAACTGGATGCGCCGGAGCTCGCGCAGCGCATGCGCGAGGATCCCGACGCTTATCTGGTGAGCGAAAAACGGGTGGAGGACCCAAACGTGGTACCGCGGCAGCAGCAAGATCCGAACATGCAGGTGGGAGTAATGGGAGATTACAGCGGGGCCAGCGCAGAGTTCGGCGAAATCATGTGCCGGGAGGCGGTAGCAGGGCTGGTCAGCCTGATACAAAAGATGGAGTCGAGCCCGTAAGGCAGTTGAACGTGACGTCTTCCCGGGGCGAAGTATGAGACTGACTGTTGATCCTGAACGGTGCGATTTGTGCGGGGCCTGTGTGGCGACCTGTCCCGCGGATATGGTTCGCGAGAAGGAAGGGCGCATCAAGATAGGTCGCGTCGCCTGCCTGGCGTGCGGCCATTGTGTTGCCGTCTGTCCTACCGAGGCCATCAGGGTTGAGGAAGCGGCAGGCGAGAGCCTTCTGCCGACGGCGCCGCCGGAGGTGACCCCCGAGCATCTCCGGCGGCTGCTTCTCCAGCGGCGCTCCGTGCGGCGGTACGAAGCGCGACCGGTGCCACGGCAGACGCTGGAGGAGATGCTCGAGGTTGCGCGCTGGGTCCCGACGGCGGCCAATTGCCAGTGTGTGCGCTATGCCGTCATTCTGGCCCCGGTGCTGCGCGACGAGGTAGCCGCGGAGGTGACGGCCTTCTACCGCGCGTACAACGAGGCGCTGGAGGACCGCGAGCACACCGCGGAACGGTTGGCGGAGATCGGGGTGAACGCGGAGTTCGGCATGCACCCGCACATGCTGGCGGCGGTGCCGGCCTTCGTGAAGAACATGGAGCGGG
>JAAYIR010000285.1 GCA_012523355.1 candidate division WS1 bacterium | reverse complement strand
TGGCCACGGTGAGCTATGAACTGGAACTGGATAACCAGCACGGGCAGCAGGCGGAGCTGGCCGAGTATCAGCGGGTGACGGTGGAGCTGGGCCGGCAGGACGAGGAGGGCGAAGAGGAGTATGAGGCCGCGCTGGATGGGTACCTGGTAGAACCGGCGGCCGAGGCCCGGAGCGGCGGGGCCAGCACGGTGCGCGTGACGGCGCTGGATGGGATGACCCGCCTGCGCGACGAGAAGGCCGACGGGCGCGCGCCGGTCTTTGACTACTGGCTAGTGAAGGACGTGTTCCACTGGGTGCTGGATCGCTGCGGCCTGCCGCGCAGCCGGCAGGACCTGGAGGATACGGGACTGCGGCTCTCGCAGGGGGAGCCGGAGAAGCCGCTGTGGCTCCCGGAGCCGGGACGCACCTGGCTGGAGTTCCTGCAGGAGGTAGCGCGGTTCGACCACGGGGCGGCAGTGTTCTTCGAGGCAGAAGGCAACTTCACCAAGGGGTGCCCGCACTGCCGGGGCCTGCGGACTGCGGAGAACGTGCTGCGGCATGACGGAACCATGACCGGGGCTTGCGAGAATGCGGTGAGCTGGCGGCTGTATACGCGCCCGGAGGCGGCGCCGGACCCGGCGGAACCGGGGGAGATCGTGGCGCTGGCCCGGCCACGACGGAGCCTGTCGGAGCGGGACTACGTGAACTACGTGGCGGTGTGCGGAGTGGACCAGGCAGGACGCCCCCTGCGCTCGACAGTGTATGACCCGGCCTCGCTGTACGACGCCAGCTCCGACCGGTTCGTAGGCTGGCGGAAGATGGAGGTCGCCGCGCTGCGACACTACACCACCGAGGCCGAGGTCAACCGTCTGGCCCAGGAGATGCTGGCCGAGCGGAGTCGGCGGCCGGAGTACCTGAGCCTGCTCACGCCGCTCGAGCCGGGGATGCGGATCGGGCAGGTGCTGGAGGTCTGCGGCGGAGAGCAGGTCGGCGCGGGCGGACAGCTCTATCGGATCGTCGGCCTGCGGCACCGGTTGGAGCGGCGCCCCCGAAGACTCGCTCTCACCTGGGTGAAGGCGAAGTGGATGGGAGAGGTGAGCGAGGAATAAGGCTGCGGGCCGGATGGGGCCCCTGCCCCATGCGGCCCCTCCTGTTGCCATTTCTGTTATGGGGAGAACCATGGATAACGAGATAGCCTACATGCGGGAGCAGATTGACCGGCAGATCAGACCGGGGCAGAGTGCAGTGGCTACGGTCGAGGGCGGCGCGGCGGGTCCGGCAGCGACCCTGGGCGGAAGCAGCGGCGCCTGCGTCGTCCAATGTGAGGGCGGCGCGGTGACACGGGCGCGGTATGGGAGGAGCCGGTACGGGGAAGCGAGGTATGGGTGAGGGGAGGCCTCACCCCCTGGGCGGCTGCGAGGTAGCCGCCGGTCCCCCTCCCCTGGCAGGGGAGGGGGATAGGATTGGGAGTGTGGGCGGCCTCGTGACGCGCCGAGCGCGTCACTCGTGCAGCCCCTCCAGTGGGGAGGATGGTAGAGGTTGCAGCAGGTGGAAGGTGGGTGAGCGGGCGGCAATTCGGCGCGGACGCCGAAAAGCCGCCCCTACGGGGGACAGTGGAGAGGACCCCACCCGGCGGCGGGGACGCCGCCGACCTCCCCTCAGGGAGGGGAGGTGCAGAGGCCACCGCAGCGGGCACCGCAAGGCAGGCCTCACCCCCTGGGCGGCTGCGAGGTGGCCGCCGGTCCCCCTCTCCTGGCAGGGGAGGGGGAGTGGAGGTGAGCCCGACACTTTAAGGGAGAGAGGATATGCCTACTAGCGATAACTACGGATTTGTGGTGGGGATGACGACCGATGACTTCGTGGCGCCGGAGCTCGTGGACCGGCCTGCCAGGACCGTGGATAGGGTCCTGGGGGCACTGGCCAAGCGCCTGCTCAGCAACGGGGTCTACGAGGGCTGGGAGCTGCAGGCGGATAAAACCGTGAGCGCGGGAGCCGGGCTGCTGGCCGGGGCCTGGGGCGAGACCGGA
>JAAYIR010000043.1 GCA_012523355.1 candidate division WS1 bacterium | reverse complement strand
GGGGTGTCACCAGCGTCCACAGACTGCGGCGATGGGCCAATGCCACCGCCGCCCATATCCCCAGGCCCAGCCCCAGCGAGGCCAGGTTGATAGTCACGAACAGCCGCAGCGAGGGGCGGCCCTCTACCGTCCCGGTGGTCAGGGCCTGCTGAAGTTCGTCCAGCGAGGGGCCCAGGAGCGCCACCGCCACCATGCTCCCGAAGATCTGCGAGATGGTTACCAGCAGCAGCAGCCCTGCCGCCCACCGCCACCACCCGTTTTTCCCCTGCTGCGCCAGGTCCAGAAACCTCTGGGCAGGTGAAGAAGGGCCGGGCATCTCAGCCTCAGGAGCTGCACGCCGGCCGTCCCCCTTCGCGGCCTCCGGTGTCTCTTCCCCCGCGCCAGGGGGGGGCGAGGGGCTGAGACAGGGCCTCTGGTCCTCCCGGTTGCCTGGTTCCTCGTTCATTGCGGACCTCTTCCCCCTGCGCAGACACCTTTCCTCCGCGTCTACAGAACTTGTCTATCAAGGTGTTGAACCGCCGCCAGGGTCATACGCTGAGCGTCGGCCTACCTGACCTCCATCTCGTTTGACAATCCCCCTGGTATTGTTTATCCTACTCAGGTTTCACCCGGCTTCCCGCCGCCACTATTAACCTGTCACGGTGATACTTATGAAGCGTTATTCGGTTGAGGAGCTCTCCTCCAAGGCCGCCGAGATGCGGGCCTGGGTCATGACCGCCATTTGCGCGGCCAACTCCGGCCATCCCGGTGGCTCCCTGTCCATCATGGACCTCGTCGCCGCTCTCTACCTCCACCACCTCAAGCACGACCCCGCCCACCCCGACTGGCCCGACCGCGATCGCGTCTACTGGTCCGCCGGGCACAAGGCCCCTGCGCTTTACGTCGCCCTGGGCATGGCCGGCTATTTCGATCAGCGTCCCGTCACTCTTTTCGACCAGCCTCTTCCTGACGTGGACCTGCACGGTGTTGAGCAGGCTGCCCTCCTGCGCCGGCTGGGCTCCGGCTTCGAGGGGCATCCCAACCGCCTGCGCCTCCCCGGTGTCGAATTGTCTTCCGGTTCGCTCGGACAGGGCCTCGGTGTCGCCTCCGGTACTGCCCTTGCTCTGCGCCTCGAGGGGCGCGACTCTCACGTCTACTGTATCATGGGTGACGGTGAGCAAGACGAGGGGTCCGTGTGGGAAGCCGTGATGGGCGCCGCGCACCATAGGCTCGACAACCTCATCGCCATCCTTGACCGCAACTTCCTCCAGATTGACGGCAACACCGAGGAAGTCATGCGCCTGGAGCCCCTCGCCGACAAGTACCGCGCCTTCGGCTGGAATGTGCTGGAGATTGACGGTCACGATCTGTCCGCCATCCTGGAGGCTTTCCAGGCCGCCGTGGACCATGTAGGCTCGCCCACCGTTATCCTCGCCACTACGGTCAAGGGCCAGGGCGTCAGCTACACCGCCAATGCCTGCGGCTATCATGGCGTCCCGCCCAAGGACGGCCTCTGCGGCCCCGAGTCTCTGGAAACTGCCGTCTGCGACCTGGGCGTGGAGGACGTCCTGACCCCTGAGCGCCGGGCTCGCGTGCTCGCCGCTGTAGCCAAGTACCAGGAGGCCGTGGACGCCTACGTCGAGGCGCGCCTGCCCCGCTTCGCGCACGACTACTGGTGGAACCACGGCGAGACCATGCAAGTGGAAATGGACGCCACCCGCAATGGCTATGGCCGGGCCCTTGCCGACCTGGCCGCTGACCCGCGTTTCGCCGGTATCGCCTCCGACATCACCGAATCCATTCGCATGGACCGTTTCTACCGGCCCGACGGCAAGACTCCCGACCCCGAGCGCGAGAAGCGCTTCTTCTGTCTGGGGATTGCCGAGGCCAACGCCACCCAGGTCGCCGCCGGGCTGGCCCGCGCCGGCATGACGCCCTTCATCGGCAGCTACGGCGTCTTCATCACCGGCCGCAACTGGGACCAGCTCCGCACCACCGTCGCCTATAACGAGCTGGACGTCAAAATCGCTGACGCCCACGGCGGCGTCTCCGTCGGCCAGGATGGCGCCACCCACCAGGCCCTCGAGGAGATTGCCCTCATCTCCATCCTGCCGCATTTCACCATGGTGGTCCCTTGCGATGCGATTGAGACCGAGAAGGCCACCCGTGCCATTGCCGAGATCCGCGGCCCGGCGGTCGTTCGCTACGCCCGCGAGGCCACTCCGGTAGTCACCAGTCCCGCCACGCCCTTCGTCCTCGGTCAGGCCAATGTTACCCGCCTGCGCCGTGAGTCCGAGAGTTTCCTTGAGGCCTTCGACACCGTGCTCGCCTCTGACTATCAGAACGAGCATGAGGACCTCGCTATTATCGCCTGCGGCCCCATGGTGCCCGAGGCCATGCGCGCCGCCGTCATCCTCAAGCACGAGTACGGCCTGGAGACGCGCATCGTCAACGTGCACACCGTCAAGCCACTTGACGCAGCGGCCCTCGCTGCCGCCGGGCGCGAGATCGGCGTCATCCTCACCGCCGAGGAGCACCAGGTCGGCGGCTTCGGCAACCGCGTCGCCGCCGCTCTGTGCGAGGCAGACCTTGGTCGCGAGCTGCGCTTCCGCATGATCGGCGTCCGTGATACCTTCGGCGAGACCGGCCAGCCCTGGGAGCTCATCAAGCTCTTCGGCCTCTCCGCCGAGCACCTCGCCCACACCGCCGCGGAGATGCTGGGCAAGCTCTAGGGGGACCTGTCATCCCCCCGCGTGCGCCGTTTCCGGCTGTGATCGTCTCCGGCTGCAGGGACGGCGGTCACTATCGCCGCCCGCGGGAGACTGCTGTGGCCTGGGGGTAACCCTCATGGGCAACTTCACCGAGATTGAGCATACCGCTGATTATGCCCTCCGCGTTTGGGGTATAGATTATGCAGACTTGCTTCAGTCAGCAGGCGAAGGGTTGATCTATCTCCTGCTCACAGGGGAGCAGGCGGCGCCCGTGCAATGGGCAGAGTACGTGGTTGAAGCCCCGGATCCCGCGGCCTTGCTTCAGCGGGCGCTCCGCGAGGTTCTCCATCAGGCGCAGGAGGGCCGGGCGCCGGTGACCTTTGAAGTCTTGGAGGCCAGCCAGGAACCGCCTCGGGCGCGGTGTCGGATCGGCCTGGCCGCTGCCGACCAGAGTCACGACCTGCTACACCGGGACCTTAAGGCGGTCACCTATCACGACCTGGCGATCCGCCGGGAACAGGAGCGTCTGACCGTAACCTTGACCTTTGACACTTGAGGACCGGGCTCCAGACACCGATGAAGGAGGAGAGTGCCGTGAACCAGGGGATCGTAGCCACCAACCGGCGCGCCACTCATGACTACTTCATCGAGGACCGCCTGGAGACGGGACTCGTCCTTACCGGCAACGAGGTGAAGTCCGTTCGGGCGCGCCACGTCAGTCTCCAGGAGGCCTATGTGGAGGTCCGCGAGGGCGAGCTGTGGGTCGTGGGGATGCGCATCAGCCCTTACCAGGTCGGCCCCGGACAGCCGGAGGTCTCGCCGCACCGCCCGCGCAAGCTGCTCGCCAGCCGCCGCCAGATTGTCCAGCTCCAGCGCCAGGTTCGCCAGAAAGGCTATACTCTGGTGCCCTTAAGGGTATACTTTACTCAGCGGGGTCTCGCCAAGCTGGAGATCGGCCTGGGGCGGGGTAAACGTCAATACGACAAGCGCGAGGCCCTCAAGGCCGCTGATGAGGAACGCCGGGTCCAACGCGCCCTGTCCGAACGATAATATGGTCCTTGCCCCCTACCCTCTCCCGCGAAGCGGGGGGGAGGGTGGGCACCGTGGAGGACGCGGGCGAGGGGATTGCGACCCTCTCCCGCGAAGCGGGGGAGGGTGGCAGCCGCAGCCTTAGCGCAGGCTGCCGGGTGGGAGTCTGCTCCGCAACTCGCGACTACCTGATGAGAGGAGGTGCAGAGGTGGCCGAAGTTCTGATCGCTGACGACGAACCAGCCATGCTCAAAAGCCTGAGCCTGCTGCTTAAGCAGCGCGGGCTCAAAGTCTCCACCGCCAGTACGGGCCGGGAAGTGCTGCGCGAGCTCTGCCGCCGGGTTGCCGATGGCAAGCCGCCGTATGATGCTCTCATGCTCGATATCAAGATGCCTGACATTGACGGTTGGCAGGTGCTACGTGCCATGCAGGCCAATCCCTTGTGGAAGGACATCCCCGTCGTGGTCATGTCCGGCTATGCCAATGCCCCCGCCGACTACGCCAACGTCATGCGGCTCAACGGCCTGCTGGTGGAGAAGAAAGAAGACTTTGCCCGGGTGGTGACTGCCGTACTGGACCGGGTTCTAGCCGCGACTAACCATCACCAGGCCGTCACCCAGCTCGCCGGATCTTGATCGCTAGGTCTTGCACCACCGGCGGCAGCGGCAGCGCCAGCTTCCGTTCCGTGCACGTGGCCTCGCTCCGGCTGGTTATCTCCCCGGTGAGGGTATTCCAAAACTCTACCGTGTAGGTGCCCGGTTGAAGCCCCGTAATATGAGCCGTCACTCGGTTGCTCCCTCCAGCGCCTGGTGACGGCTCGCGCTTTCCCAGCCCCTCGAAGTCGTATACGTACAGAAACGCCGCCTCCTCACTCATCATCGCCTGTACGTTCAGCCCCTCGCCGTTCTGCAGGTGTGGCTGCGTGGACCGGTAGCCCTTACCCCGCCGCTCCTCCCCGGTCCAGAAGGCCTGCATCCCCCCCTGGAACTCCCACAGCCGATACGCCTCCCACTCCCGGTTGTACCAGAAGGCCCCCGGCGCCGACCAGGGCATCATCGAGGACACCCACATCCCGCTGCGGAACTCCTGCAGCCACCGCGACTCCGGCACCGGCAGCTCGACGGTCTGCGGCCCGTACTCGATAAACACGAAGGGCTTCTGGTAGTGGCTGCGCTTCCCGAACGACTCGTTCATTCCCACGTCCCGCCGCTTCCAGTACGAATCCGACTGCAGGTACTGTATCTCCGGAAGTTGCCACAGCTCATCCCCCGCCTGCCAGTACAGCGCAATGTGCGAGGTAATCAGATGCGGGTTCGGGTCCAGGGCTCGCAGGTAACGCGCCATCTCCTGGTGCCAGGCCGCCGACTCCCGCGGGCTGTAACCCTCCGACAGGTCAATCTCGTTCCACAGGTCATACGAGAACAGATTGCGGCTGTAGCCCCAGCGCGCGACGATGTACCGGTACCGCTGCTTCATATCCTCCCTGGCCCGGGCGCTGGAGAAGAACATGTACGGCGCCGGCAGGTAGCCTCCGTTCTCCACCGAGTACGGGTTATAGTCCCACTCGGCGTCAAACTTATCTTGCCGCAACTGCCCGTGCGAGCCCAGGGTCAGCTCCAGGTATAAGTCATGCTCCGCCGCCAGGTCGAACGTATAGTCCAGCCGCCAGGCATTGTACTGCGCATAGCCGCCCACGCCTCCATATCGCGAATGGTAGGCCTGGCTCCACTCAATCCCCGCCCACCACGCCGCCATCCACGTGCGCACCACGCTGATCCCCCGCTCCCGGAACCTGGGGAAGAACTCCTCAAATTCGTACGTTCCCGCTTGCGCCTCCGCCTGATCGCCCCCATCGCGCATGTTGATGATCCCCGGATACAGGAACTCCCCGTTCTCCCACTCGAAGTACCGGGGGTCCTGCTGGCTGATCCGCGCCAGTCCCCGAGGCTGGAGCGCCGCCGTGGTCTCAAACTTTCCCTCAGCGCTCTTCGCCTCGCCCCGCATATCCTTCAGGGTGACGAAGTACCGGTAGGTCCCCGTCTCTCGCGGCGCAAAGCGCACTTTCCACTCTGGCGCCCCCACTGGAATGAGCTTCTCATGGCCCTGCGCAGTCCTCGTCCGCTCATAGCCCTGATAGAAGAAGCCGGGCACGGTAATCCTCTGTCCGCTCGGCGCCAGAAAATGCCCTTCCACCTCGACCACTTCCGGGTCATAGGGGTTGGAGTAATACCTCTCCACCGGCCAGGTCAACTCAAACTTCTCATACTGGGGCACCGCTTGGGCCGCCGCCACCGGTCTGGGCGCTGAGGGCGGAGAGGTCTCCTGCTCGCGGTAGTCCTCGAGCCGCAGATTGCGCACCTCCACCGTACCCGACCCTTTCCCCTGTCCGAAGAAACGAATCCCCAGCTCCTTCGGCCAGACCCAGGCATCATACCAAATCTTCCGGTGCCCGCCCGGTTGCCAGACGCTATTGAAGGGAGTCAGCGGAAGCTTCACCGCGATCCATTTCTCCGCCGCCAGCGGCTGCGCCTTGCCCTCCGCCTCCCTCAGCGGGTGGACCTGGTACCAGTAGTAGTGAAAATCCTTGAGGTAGACCTGAAGGTCAGTATGCGCCGGGAAGCCCGCGGGCACTCGCAGTTCGAAGCTCAGTGCTGCGTAGCCCTCCCAGTTCTCTGGGCACCGGTACGAGGCTCCAAAGGCAGGAAGCTCACCGGTAATCTGGAGCGTGGAACTCTCTCCAACTACTTTGACGGCCCGCGAGCCCGCATCCAACTCGCACGGGCGCCAGTTGCGTGCTTCCATCTCCAGCGCCAGGGAGACAGGTTGCGCTGCCGCCCAGCCCACCAGCGGACCTCCCAGCCCCAACGCCACGAGGCCCACGACCATTACCCGAAGTATTCCGTTCACGATGGGTCTCATTTCTTCTGCGGCCACCCAACTCCCTGCTCTTGCCGTTCCCGTAGGGGCGGCTTTTCGGCGTCCGCGCCGAATTGCCGCCCGCTCACCCACCTTGCCTACTACCTCCCTTGCGCCTTCCTCCCCCCTGGAGGGGCCGCACGACTGACGCGCCCCGCGCGTCAGGAGGCCGGCCCAGCTCCGCCAATCCTATCCCCCTCCCCTGCCCGGAGAGGGGGACCGGCGGCTGCCCCGCAGCCGCTAAGGGGGTGTGAGGTCTTCCATGGGGTGGACCTCGCCGCAGAGGAGGAGGCCGATGAACCGCCGCGGAACCCTCTTCCCATGATCCTTAACCTTGACGGACTTTGGTACTT
>JAAYIR010000284.1 GCA_012523355.1 candidate division WS1 bacterium | reverse complement strand
TGTGCGAGGAGGACATGGAGTTGGCGCTGGCCCACCCTCTGGGGGTGATTGGCACCGACAGTCTGGCGGCAAGCGGGCCCGGGCAGACACCGCACCCACGCTGCTATGGGAGCTTCCCGCGGGTGCTCGGGCGCTATGTGCGGGAGCGCGGGCTGCTCACGCTGGAGGAGGCAGTGCGGAAGATGACCTCCCTGGCCGCGCAGCGGCTGGGGCTGTACGACCGGGGGCGGTTAGAGCCAGACATGGCGGCGGACGTGGTGGTATTCGATCCAGCGACGGTTCTGGATACCGCGACGTACGAGGAGCCGCGTCAATTCCCCGTGGGGATCGAGTACGTGCTGGTCAATGGAGAGATCGCGGTGGAGCAGGGACAGACGACGGGGAAGAGGGCGGGAAGAGTCATCTAGAGGGGACAAGGGAATAGACGACATTAGACGGCAGGGCCTGGTCGGTCCTGCCGTCTGTGGTTGCCAGTGACTGCCGGATTCGGCCCTCAGGCTCCGGTGGAAGCGTGAATCTGGAAATACTGGTACCTCACTACGCCGGGCAGCGTCGAGAACAGCAGCGTTCGGATAGGCATGGCCTTGGCGTGCCCATCCACGAAGGCGCAGTTGACCTGACCGTTGTGGCGGCCCACCATGGAGCAGGCTTGCGGGAAGCGAGGGTAGCCCGGCTGGGGTGAGCCGGCGTGAGCGTAGCCCCCGGTGCCATAGATGGCGGGCCAATAGGGCGGGTCGTTGGTGAGGCCGACGCAGGAGGCGTCGCTGGGCGGGTAGGTGTCTAGCAGCCAGCCATCGCCGAAGTAGTACCACTCACCCTGATTGAACTCGTTCTGCTCTCCAGCGCCGGTCCACCAGCCGATCCCATCCAGGAAGCAGACAAGGTCGCTGGGCTGGCCGATCCGGCTCACACTTTGGCCTATCCAGCCGTGATTCTGGCCCAGGATCCCGTGCCAGCGCACCCGCTTGACCGCGCCTTTGATGGTCAGCTCTCTGGAGTCTTGTGGGCAACCCCAGTTCGCGGGCCCATAGGGCTGGGTGTCAGGGAGCAGGGTCTCCTGTGCCGGGCAGACGAACACCTCGTGAGACTGAATGTACGGGCCCAGCATGCTCACCCCGGGGTAGTATGAGCCGCTCACGTACCCGGGATTCCACCACTGACCGTTGGCCGGGACGGGACAGAACTTGCTGTCGTAGTCGTTGGCGTACATCCGAACGGCCAGCGCGAGCTGCTTCATGTTGTTGAGACAGCTCGTCTGCAGTGCCTTCTGCCGGGCGCGGGCAAAGACGGGAAACAGGATCGCCGCCAGGATGGCGATGATCGCGATCACCACCAGAAGCTCAATGAGGGTAAAGGCCTTGCGTTTCACTTCGCTTGCACCTCCTGGTATCCCGGCAGGTCAGGTATCTTGCCTGACCTGGACAGGCCGGAGCCGGTCCTTACGCCGGACAGGCGGGACGCCTGTCCTACCGGGGTCATCTAGGGTATGCACTGACCGCCGCCGGTGGGCGGGGTTCCGCTGGCGTCAGCATCGAAGTAGTAGGGATCCACCAGGCCACGGCGATTAAGTCCGTGAGTCGTGCCGCCGAGGATCTGGGGGGTCGCCTGACCCACGTGCCCGTCCAGGAAGAGCAGGTTGACCTGCCCGGTGTGACGTCCCTCGATGTAGTATTGCGGCGAAGGCCCGCAGCAAGCGATGCGCCCCAGAGCGGGCGGGTCCCAGTTGGCGATGGGGTCATGCTGAGTGCCGGTAGCGTTGTCGTTGGGGTAGATCGGACCGCCATTATCGCCGGCACCCGGGAGCAAGCTGCAGTCATAAATCGAGTAGTAGACCACAGCGCCGGCTGCATTGCGCCGGGCCTCGAGATGCGCGTAGATGCCATTCCAGTTGTCGGCGAAGACGACGAAATGGGCGGGATACTGGACGTAATCCAGGGGATGGTCAAGCCAACTGCTGGCTCGGGTCGTATAGACCCCATTGCAGCCGTAGTTGTACCCGAGCGAGGTGGCCCCGCTCGTCGAGCCGTAGGTGCCGGCATTCCCCGCCACCTGGGGGCAGAAGTACACCTGCTCGTTCTGGATATAGGCCCACAACCATCCCGTATGACCGCCAAATCCGGGCTGAGAGGCAGGAGGCGGGGCGGCTACGGGGCACTCGGAGGCAAGAGGGGCGGTGGGGAAGCCGGCGGCGACGTTAGCTTCGCGCTTGTTGTCACAACCGGCGCGGATGGGGGTCGTGTTGTCCCAATCGTGGATGTACATGAGCAGCGCGAGGCCTATCTGCTTGAGGTTACTAACGCAGGAGGCCTGGTTGGCCTTGGCACGGGCGCGCTCAAAAACGGGGAAGAGGATCGCTGCCAGAATGGCGATGATGGCGATCACCACCAGCAGCTCAATGAGGGTAAATCCGTCTCGTCTCATAACTACCACTCCCTTCGGGAATTGGAGTATGAAACACCCCTTATGACTGTAAGACAATCATAACATCGCTTTTGTTCGGTGTCAACCCGAATAGCATTCAGGAGCGGTGTATCTGATTACCATTCTGTCACTGGTGCGGCGGGTCCGCAGGTCAGGAGGTTGCGCCGGTCAGCCGTGGGAGCGGCGCGGGAGATCTGCCAGCAGGGCGGAGCGAGGT
>JAAYIR010000283.1 GCA_012523355.1 candidate division WS1 bacterium | reverse complement strand
GTTCCGTTCTGCTCCCGGAGGTTAAACATTTCTTCCTCAGAGTCTGCCCTCCCTGCAGGAATACCCAAGCGGCACGGGGAATCGCGCCATAGCCCTGCCGTCGGCGAGCCCAGATCTTTGCGTAACCACGGCGGTCGCGTTAGGGTGCGAGGGTTGAATGCAGACTGAAGCCTACATGCGCGCGAGGAGTATCAAGATGACAGCCAAGAAACAAATGGGGGCCGCCTTGATCGGATATGGGCCGGCCTTCAACATGGGGCGGCTACACGGTCAGAGCCTGCAAGAGCAGGCAGGGATTCCCGTGGTCGCGGTCTGCGACACTGACCGCAAGCGACTGACTGCCGCACAGGAGGATTTCCCCGGCATCGCGACCTACACTCAGGTCAGCGAGCTCCTGCAGGACGACAAAGTGAACCTTTGTGTCATCATCCTCCCCCACAACCTGCACGGACCGGTAGGGCTGCAATGCCTGAAGGCCGGAAGGCATGTAGTCCTGGAAAAGCCCATGTGCATAACGACCGCTGAAGCCAAGGCCATGGTGGACACCGCGAAGGCCAACAAGCTGATGCTGACGGTCTTTCACAACCGCCGCCACGACGGTGACTTCCTGGCGCTAAAGAAGGCGGTTGCGGACGGGCTGCTCGGCGAGATCTTCGAGGTGGAGATGTGGGCCGGTGGCTACGGTGCTCCACGTGGCTGGTGGCGCGACAAGAAAGAGATCTCCGGAGGGGCCTTCTATGACTGGGGAGCGCACTACCTCGATTGGCTGCTCAACCTGATCCCCTC
Organism: candidate division WS1 bacterium; assembly: GCA_012523355.1. Classification (GTDB taxonomy): domain Bacteria; phylum Armatimonadota; class Zipacnadia; order Zipacnadales; family Zipacnadaceae; genus Zipacnadum. The sequence goes on along the minus strand of JAAYIR010000283.1, from coordinate 13,820 downwards.
CCCGGTCGAGAACGTCACGGGCTTTTTCCATAAGCTGGTCTGGAAGCAGATGACCAATGAGGATCATGTGCAGGCCGTCATTCGCTTCCAGAATGGGGTCATGGCGAACGTGCAGATGAGTGGGATCGCTCATCACAGCCTGCCTCGCTGGCGCGTCCTGGGCACCAAAGGTGCCCTGGTCTCAGGCACGGAGGGCTTCGAGTACTACACCACTGAGAACAGCCTGCACCTCGAGGGCTTTCTGAAGTACCAGGAGAGCAACTGGGGAGAGTTCTATCGCCTGGTCGGGGAACACTTGCTTAAGGATGGGGAATTAGAGGTCAAACCCGAGGAAGCTGCGCGGGTGATCGGCATCATCGAGTCCGCGGAGAAGTCGAGTCAATCGCACAAGGCGGAAAAGCTGCCGAAATGGCTGCAGTGAAGGACATGGCTAATTACCCTCCGGCCAAGGCAGTGACCCGGGGGCCGAGACACCACTTCTTCGGCTACTACGATAAATCGCCGTGGGACCGGGCCATGCGCCGGATGCTGGCTCTGGAGACCACCTTCATGGACCGCCCGCCCACCGGGGAGGATGTGGCTGTCGTCGGTGTCGTAGATCTCGGCAGTGGCACTTTTGAGCCCGTCGCGGAGACTCGCGCCTGGAACTGGCAGCAGGGCACGATGCTTCGGTGGTTGCCGGGCTCCGACGACCGCGAGATCATCTTCAACGACCTCCAGGAGGGGCAGTTCGTCTCCGTGATCCTGGACCTGGAGACCGGCAGACAACGCGTTTTGCCCCGTCCGATCTACGCCGTGGCTCCTGATGGGCGCTCGGCGGTAACGCTCAACTTCGCACGCCTGCATGTGCATCGTCCCGGTTACGGCTACGCCGGCCTCCCCGATCCCCTGGTGGATGTCCCCATCCCGCCCGATGACGGTATCTGGCGCCTGGACCTGAAGACCGGCGAGTCACAACTCATCGTCTCCCTCGAGGAAATCGCCGCGCAGCAAACTGATGAGCGCATGGCGGGCGGCCTGCACCGCTTCAATCACTTGCAATTCAACGCCGACGGCACCCGGTTCATCTTTCTGCACCGCTGGAAGAAGCCGGAGGAATGGGGCTACACGCGACTGTACACCGGCGGCCCTGCGGGCGAGCCCCTGTGTCTGCTTGCCGATGAGGGGATGACCTCACACTTTGACTGGCGCGGCGCCACCCATGTGCTTGCGTGGGCACGCCGAGAGGGCAAAGATCACTTCTGGCTGTTCAAGGACCGGAGCGACAGGGCGGAGGTCATCGGCGAGAAGACGCTGCTCCAGGATGGACACTGCTCCTACTCACCGGACCTGCAGTGGATCCTCAACGACACCTACCCGGACCGAGAACACCGGAGAACGCTGATGCTCTACCAGCCTGCCACGGACCGGCGGATTGACCTGGGCAAGTTTTACTCCGCGCCGGAGGTTGGCGAGGAGATTCGCTGCGATCTGCACCCCCGCTGGAGCCCCGATGGCCGGCAGGTGTGCTTTGACTCGATCCATGAAGGTACAAGGCAGATGTATGTGGTGGACGTGGGCGCGATCGTGGAGGGATAGACCGGGCGTTTCGTCCGGCATGCGACTCAGAATGGACAGGCGAGACGCCTGTCCTACCGGCGGAGGACCGCGTCCCCGCCTGACAAAACTAGGGAGGTCGGTATCCGTGCGCAAGATGACCAAGAAAGAGCAGGACCAGGCCCGGCGCCTGGAATGGTTCCGCAAGGCTCGCTTTGGGATGTTCATCCACTGGGGCCTGTATTCTCAAATCGGGCGGCATGAGTGGGTGCAGCAAATTGAGCTCTGGCCGCGTAAGAAGTACGAGCCCCTGGCTGACACCTGGCACCCGCAACCCGGTTGCCAGCGTGACTGGGCCAAACTGGCCAAGCAGGCGGGTTGCCGCTACATGGTGATGACCACCAAGCACCATGAGGGCTTCTGTTTGTTCAATACCGAGACTACCGACTATTGCGCTCCCAAGCGCGGGCCCGGCCGTGACCTGGTCGCCGAGTATATCGAGGCCGTGCGCGAACAGGGGCTCAAAGTGGGGACTTATTACTCACTGATGGATTGGCACCATCCGGACGGAATGCGGTGCAAGGCCGATGAGAAAGCCCGCCGCCGCTTCGTGGATTACATCCATGAGCAGGTCCGCGAGCTGATGACCAACTACGGCAAGATTGACATCCTATGGTACGACGTGCCGCACCCCCTCGACGCCGAGGGCTGGGAGTCGGCCAAACTCAACAAGATGGTCCGCAAGCTCCAGCCGGATATCGTCATCAACAACCGCTCGCGTCTGCCCGAGGACTTCGGGACCCCGGAGGGCCGCATCGTCCCCGAGGAGAATCGCATGTGGGAGGCGTGCATGACCACCAACGACAGTTGGGGTTACGCGCCCATTGACCCACACTGGAAGACCTCCTGGGACGCCTGCAACATGCTGCGGGAGGTGGCGGCAGGCGGTGGCAACCTCCTGCTCAACCTCGGTCCTAGCCCTGAAGGCAAGCTGCCTCGGGAGGGTGTCAAGATGTTCACCGAGGTCGGTCAGTGGATGAAGAAGTATGGCCCCACGGTTTATGACGCGACTGACGCGATCCCCCACGGACATCTTTGGGGCTTTACCGGGCGCTTCACCATCGACGGCAGCACCCTCTATTACCACTTCAGCCGGTGGCCGGGGACGGAGGCCATCATCGCCGGTATCGCCAACAAGGTCCTGTCGGTCAAGTTCTATAAGGGCAAGAAGATCAAGTTCGAGCAGACGCCAACGCAGCTGATCCTGAGCGGCCTGCCCGAGAAAATGCCGGATCCCCTGGGCACAGTGGTGGAGATCCAAGTCCAGGGCAAGCCCCGGCAAACCGGGACCTACACGACCGTCCCGCAGCCGGCGGCTCTGTCAAAGTAGTCTGGAGAGACCAGCCGACAGAAGACAAATCAGCCGCCCTGACCTGCGCCTGCAACGTAGCGCGGGTCAGGGCATTTCCCCTGTGAGTGGCGCAACGACCGCAGCGCGTCTTCCTGGGGGCGGTCTGCGGGTAGGCAATTCAGGATGGATACGAAGGGCACCTGTGCCACCGTAGAGGGTCAACGCCCACCGCAGAATATAAGGGAGGTCGATGTCCGTGCGCAAGCCAACGAAGAAAGAGCAGGACCAGGCCCGACGCCTGGAATGGTTCCGCAAGGCCCGCTTTGGTATGTTCATCCACTGGGGACTGTATGCCCAGATCGGGCACCATGAGTGGGCGCAACAACTCGAGCTGTGGCCACGCAAGAAGTACGAGCCCCTGGCTGAGACCTGGCACCCGAAGCCCGGCTGCCAGCGTGAATGGGCCAAACTGGCCAAGCAGGCGGGCTGCCGCTACATGGTGATGACCACCAAGCACCATGACGGCTTCTGCCTCTTTGAGACCCAGACCACGGATTACTCTGCACCTAAGCGGGGCCCGGGACGGGACCTGGTCGCCGAGTACATCGAAGCCGTACGTGAGCAGGGCCTCAAAGTCGGCACGTACTACTCACTGATGGATTGGCATCATCCAGATGGGATGCGGTGCAAGACCAGTGAAAAGGCCCGGCGCCGTTTTGTGGACTATCTCCATGAGCAGGTCCGCGAGCTGATGAGCAATTACGGGAAGATTGACATCCTCTGGTACGATGGGTTCAATCCTCTCGACGCTGAGGGCTGGGAGTCTGCCAAGCTCAACAAGATGGTGCGCAAGCTGCAACCGGACATCATCATTAACAACCGCTCGGGCTTACCCGAGGACTTCGGCACCCCGGAGGGGCATATCGTCCCCGAGGAAGGCCGCATGTGGGAGGCCTGCATGACCACCAACGACAGTTGGGGTTACGCGCCCATTGACCCCCATTGGAAGACTTCCTGGGAGGCCGTAAGCATGCTGACCGAGGTGGCGGCGGGCGGAGGCAACCTACTGCTGAATATCGGCCCCAGCCCCGAGGGGAAGGTTCCTCCGCAAGCCCGAAGACTCTTCACTGAGGTGGGCGGATGGATGAACAAGTACGGGCCCACCGTCTACGACGCCACGGACCCACTTCCCCAGAAGCACCTCTGGGGCTTCACGGGGCGTTTCACCATCCAGGGTAGCACCCTGTACTATCATTTCCACCGCTGGCCAGGGACGGAGGCCATCATCCCCGGCATCGCCAACAAGGTCGAGTCGGTGAAGTTCTACCAGGGCAAGAAGATCAAGTTTGAGCAGACCCCCACGCAGCTCATCCTGACCGGCTTACCCGAGAAGGCGCCCGACCCCCTGGCGACAGTAGTGGAGATTCAGGTGCGAGGTAAGCTCCGACAGACGGGTACGTACATGACCGTTCCTCAAGCGGCAGCTCTGTCGAAGTAGTCGTCAGTACCTGCTTCACGGAGTGTGGCAACCGCGGGCCGGACAGGACCTCGCTCCGGCCCGCGGAAGCGCTCTCATGTTGCTCAGGCCTTCAGCGCCTTCAGCACCCATTGCGCAAGCACCGCATGCCCGGTCAGATGGGGATGCACCGGCTCGTTGCACAGGATTTCTGTCCCGTGATGACTGATGATCTCCTGACCCCATTCGTGCGTCCGAATCAGCCGCGCGGAGAACTTCTCCGCAAGCTCGTGCACAATGGCAATGTACTGAGGGATGAGCTCCATGACCTTCTGCTGATGCTCGTCGGCCCCTGGCGGCACGGTGTAGTAGAAGGGCTCAAGCAAGATGAACTGGCAGCCGCTGGCTTCGCGGGTGGCCGCCAGCAATTTCTCATAGCGGGCGGCATACTGCTCCGGTCCCAGGTCCTCGTCTCCGTTCATATAGCAGTGCAGATCGTTGATGCCGATGAGCATGGACATCCAGGTAGGCCGCAGCGCCAGCGCGTCTTCGTCCCATCGCGCCTCCAGCCCCCGCAGTGTATCCCCGCCGATCCCACGGTTGCTGAATTCTAGCTGCAACTCCGGATGCTCGGCCGCAATCAATCCCGGCACCAGGGCTGCATAGCCACTGCCCATATGCCGAGGATCATCACGGCGTCCGCAGTCGGTAATGCTATCGCCCATGAACAAATAGCGATCTCCGTTTTTCAGAACCAGGTCTATCATGAGACTCCCTCCAGCTAAGTGCTCGGCGCGGTGCGCCGGTAAACGGCAGACTATTCTTCACAACCGGAGGGAGACCTCCTGCCTCTGTTGTTCACTGTGGTCTGCGTCTTACTGGACCGCTACCAGCCCCTCACGTGCTCTGCCAGTCCGCGTTGGAGCAGGTGGCTATAGGCCGACAGGGCGCCTTTGGCGCCTTCGCCGGCAGCGATGATGATTTGCTTGTACGGTCCGTCGGTCACATCTCCGGCGGCGAAGACCCCTGGCTCGCTGGTCTGGGCCATGCAGTCCACAATGACCTCGCCCCACTCGTTCAGCTTGAGGAATCCCCCAAGCCATCCAGTGTTGGGAATCATGCCGATCTCAACGAACACGCCCTCGACCGGGCGTTCAGTTCTCTCCCCCGTCGAGACATTCTCCAGCGTGACCGATTCCAGCCTGTTCTCGCCGTGGAGTTCCACGATCTGCGTGTCGTAGAGAAAGACCAGGCTATCGGCGCCCTCGGCCTGTTGGAGCAGAATCTCATCAGCCCTGGAACGCTCGGCAATCTCGACAACGGTCACCTCTTTCGCTATGCGCGAGAGATCCAGGGCCGCCTCCACACCAGAATTGCCCGCGCCGACCACGATCACCGACCGTCCCTGGAACAGCGGCGCGTCGCAGATGGCACAGTAGCTAACTCCGCGCCCGATAAGGCGCTCTTCCCCGGACACGTCCAGCTTCCGCGGCTGCTTTCCGGTGGCAACAATGACTGTTCGTGTCTCAACTATCTCCCCGTCTGTCGTGACCAGTCGGAAGCCCTCCGAAGTCTTCTCCAGCATCTTCACCAGGGTACCGAGGCGCATGGTCAGAGGAAAGTGCGCCGCCTGTTGGTGAAACTTCTCAGCCAGTTCGGCTCCAGTGATATAGGAGAAGCCCGGGTAGTTCTCCACCTCGGCGCTCATCACAGTCTGCCCACCAATATCCATGGTGATCAGTATCACCCGCAATTGTTTCCGGGCGGCATAGACACAAGCCGTGAGCCCACCCGGTCCGGCACCGACTATGGCTACGTCGTACATGGCATGCCTCCTGATGGTGTCCACTTATGTAGTCGCCAGCGGGAGCATGGAGGTTCGGCACGGCAACTCTGGCAGGAGCAGGCAAGGGATCCAGAGTTCCAGGATACGGTAGCTGCGTGGGCGAGCCCGCGATGAGTTAACAGAGGCTTAATCTTCCTGTAATAATGCCGAAATCTGTTTCAGCTAGACTGTTTTCAAATCCTGTAGGAGGCTAGCGGATATGGCACATGAGTCCTCTCTGTCACAGCGGACGAACGCGGTCACACCCACCACGCCCCCAGGCGGCAATCTCTGGCTGCATGAGGTTCGGGTCTATTGGTCTGAGCGAACGCCGAGGCCGGCTTGCGACTCCGCCAGCATCTCCAGTTGCACCCGCCGCGCCCTGACTGCGGCCATGCTCGATCTGATGAGGCTCGAGACTACACAAGACCACGCAGGATAATGAACAGGGACCCGCATCCCCAACGTCTGTGCTAATGACATTTACTAATCGGTCTGCTTGACGCGAAAGGGGTCCTCCTATGCGGCACATCCTTGTTAGTGTGGACGGTTCAGAGTGGTCACAGGTCGCGGCTCGTCACGCCCTCGACTGGGCGCGCGCCGAACAGTCGCCAGTCGTGTCACTCGCTGTAATCCCCAGGAGAGTTATGGTTGCCCTCGGCGAGTCGCCTGACACGCTGGCGTACAGCTCGAAAGTCCCGGAGGCCGAGCAGTTCGCTCGCCGTGCGGTCAACGACTGGTTTGCATCCACCGAGGGACTCTGCGAACAGGCCGGCCTGTGTTTTACCCGGGGCATTGACGTGGGGGAGCCGGCTGAGCGTCTGCTGTGGAACGCGATGACTGCCCGTCTGTGCGTCATGGGTGCTCATGGCGCGAATGCCCCGACACCAGTGCGTACCGGTCTGGGCCGGACCACTGCCGCCCTCCTCCGGGGCTGCGTCAAGCCGCTCCTGATCACCCGTGAGACCTACAAGCCCATCCACAAAGTCATTGTCGGCTGGGATGGTCACCCCGACGCGGCTCATGCCGCCGAGATGATCTTTGGCCCAGCCCAACAGGGCAATTGGCAGGTGTATGTGGTCAGTGGCGCTGAGACTACCTCGCCCCTGGCCCAGAGTTGCACCTACTTGGCCGAGGCAATGGCGCGCGAGGGCGTGGACGCACAGGCATTCATTGAGCCTGGCAATGCCCCGGACATCATCTTCCGCGCCATGGAAAAGTTCGACGCCGACCTGGTGGCCATCGGGGGCAGACAAAAATCAACCACCCACCGTTTGATGCGCGGAGGCGCGTGGTGGGACCTGGTGGAACAACTTCCGGTCCCCGTGCTGCTATACAGATAGGCAAGGCAGAGAAGTCAGGTCAACAAAGCAAGAGGGCGGGGGACTTGTCCCCCGCCCTCTTTTGTGTCTGGCTGTCCGCGACTTCTCTAAACGCAGGCGCTGGTTAGCCCTAGGACTTCTTGCCGGGCAGCTGGTCCTTGGGCAATTTCTTGAAGCACATGAACCAGTCCAGGCAGTAGTAGTCATCGCCGGCCTTCTCCACGCGGTCCTTGGCCGAGCCGCAGGAACCCGGTGGCGGCACGATGACGTCGTCGCCTGGCTGCCAATCGGCCGGAGTAGCGCAGCTCTGAGCATCCGAGGTCTGCAGGGCCACCAGTAGCCGCTTGATCTCCTCGAAGTTCCGCCCGTTGGAGAGCGGATAATACAGAATCGCCCGTATCTTCCCCTTGGGATCAATGTAGAAGACCGCCCTCACGGCCTGGGTATCCGCGACGGCTGGCTGCACCATGCCGTACTTACGGGCGACATCCATCTTGATGTCACTGATCACCGGGTAGGTGATCTCCATGTCCTCCATGCCCCGGTACTTGATCTTTTCTTTGATCGTGCGCAGCCATGCGATGTGGCTGTAGGTGCTGTCAATCGACAGACCGATCAACTCACAGTTCAGCGCCTTAAGCTCAGGCTCGATCTTGGCGAAGGTCATGAACTCGGTGGTGCAGACGGGAGTGAAGTCAGCCGGATGGCTGAACAGAATCACCCACTTGCCCTTGTAGTCTTCAGGGAATTTGATCTTGCCCTGGGTGGTCTCGGCTTCGAACGCCGGAGCGTCCTCTCCAATCAGTGGCACACTGATCTCGTTACTACTGGTCTCTACTTCACTCATATGATATCCCTCCGTTGTAGTATTGGCGCCGTCACAAGCAGCTACTGAGTGGCGGTCGCCTGGACACGTTGCTCTTGTGTCATCTTGGCCAGCCTTTCGACCTCGGCAGACTCCAGTTTCAGACCTCGGGCCACGCGCTCCCCATACTCAGCGTCCGCTTTGTAGAAGAGCGCCGTCTGCCGAAGCTGGATACGTCGCTGGGCGCCTCCCAGGTGGGAGACAATGTTGGCGACAAGGTGCTCGCGGTCCTCATCGCTCAGGACCTTCCGATACAGATCGCCCGCCTGTACAAAGTCTACATCGCCCAGCACATAGGCATGCCGCGCCGCCATACCGGATACGTCAATCGACGGAGGCGCCAGGCCGGGGTCGGGTGACGGTCCACCGAAGCTGTTCGGCCAGTAGTTGGGTTGACTGCCTCCGTTGTCGTCAGACCGCATGGCCCCGTCGCGCTGATAGCTCTCCATCGGTGCGGCCTTGGGGGCATTAATGGGAAGGAGGTGGTAATTTGGGCCCAGGCGATGCCGATGCGTATCGTGGTAACTGAATAGCCGCCCCTGAAGCATCTTATCGGGCGAAGGACCGATGCCAGGCACGAAGTTGCCGGGCGAGAAAGCTGCCTGCTCGACCTCGGCGAAGTAGTTCTCTGGGTTGCGGTTAAGCACCAGGCGCCCAACGTCCATCGGCGGGTAGTCAGCATGCGGCCAGACCTTGGTGATATCGAAGGGATCAAACCGGTAATCTTGGGCCTCTTCGGGAGTCATGATCTGCACTTGCAGACGCCAGGAAGGGTACTCGCCGCGCGCAATGTCCTCGTGGAGATCCCGCGTGGCACAGTCGGGGTCGGTCCCCCGCATGCGATCAGCTTCCTCGCCAGTGAAATTCTGTATGCCCTGCTCGGTCTTGAAATGGAGCTGCACCCAGAAATGCTCCCCGTCCGTGTTGTACCACATGAAGGTGTGACTACTATAGCCGTTCATATGCCGATACGTGCGCGGGGTGCCCCGGTCCGAGAAGAGTATAGTCACCTGGTGGATGGACTCTGGCGTCAATGAGAGGAAGTCCCAGAACATGTCAGCATTCTTCAGATTCGTGGCGGGGTCTCGCTTCTGGGTATGGATGAAGTCTGGGAACTTCAGGGGGTCGCGGATGAAGAAGACAGGGGTATTGTTACCCACCATGTCATAGTTGCCTTCCTCGGTGTAGAACTTCACCGCGAAGCCACGGGGATCCCGCTCCGAGTCCGCCGAACCCTTCTCGCCCCCCACAGTGGAAAAGCGCACGAACACCTCGGTGCGTTTGCCGATCTCAGAAAGGAACTTGGCTCGAGTGTGCCGGGTGACGTCGTGAGTGACCTCGAAGTACCCATGGGCGCCCGCACCCTTGGCGTGAACTACCCGCTCCGGAATCCGCTCCCGGTCGAAATGAGCCAGCTTCTCGATGAGGTGTACATCCTGAGTGAGGACCGGGCCCTGCGGCCCGGCCGTCATGGAGTTGAGGTCGTCGTCAACGGGCATTCCGAACTCGGTAGTAAGTCGCTTGGGTTTCTTCATGATGTGCTCCCGTGGCTGACGTCTCCGTCCCCTTTCAGTTTCAGACATTCCAGACAAGTCCCCTGGAATTCAATGCGCGCCCTCTCCACCCGCCCCACATCCTTCACGCTCTCAGGGATCTCGAGTGTGTAAGATCCCTGCGGCTGCATATCTTGGATTCTGCCACACACCGTGCATAGAAAGTGATGGTGTTCCGCCGGGTTCCCGTCAAACCTTGTCTTCTCCCGTGGAGCTCCAACTGTCGAAATCAGGCCCAGACTCTTGAGCAGCCATAGAGTACGGTAGACTGTATCGAGAGAAATGGTCGGGATCTGTCGCCGAACACTAAGGTAGACAGCTTCAGCGTCAGGATGTTCATCGTTCCCAGCCACCTCCTGGAAGACGGCCATTCGCTGGAAAGTCATGCGCACCCTGGCGCGTTTGCAGACAGCCTCAAAATTTCGCAGCCGATCTGGTTGGTTACTGGCGCAGGTATCCATGGCTGATAAATAGTAGTGACTACTCCATAATAACTGTTCTGACATAGTCTATCAAGGCCTTAGCGTCATTGTTGGCCTGGTATTTCCGCTTTGGCTCCCGCTCGCAGGGGGTTCGTTCGTGCCTCAAAGGAGAAGAGGAAGGGGTAGTCTTGTCGCAGGTGAATCAGGTGCTCCAGCCGCTGCACCAGCAGACGACGCAGCGCACGGTCCACATCCTGGGCCAGGTGACGCAGGTCTGCTGCAGGAGCCTGATCCAGCGCACCACGTGCCGATAGTTCCTCCTCCAGATGGAAAAGGGCCCATATCAGGTCCGTGAATTCCCCGTGTTCGAGCAGGACCGGGTTCTCCAGCAGGCGTATCATCAACTCTCGGTGTTATCTCAGGGCCTCGCCCAGGGCCAGGAGCTTCTCAGGTGGGGCCTCCACCGGTAAGGCCGTTTGCCTGAGGTACCGGATCGCCTCTCGCAACTGGTTGTCATTCCAGTCAGGCGCCACCGCCAATTGCCGATCCAACTCCTCCTCCGCAGGAGTAAGATCTCCGAACAGATGCAGGAGAGGTGTGCCGGTCGAGCTGAAGAAGGCGCTGATTAGCATGTTCATCTTGTATCGCTGCGCGTTCTTCTCTCGTTCGGCCAGGAGCCGGTCGACCACCAGAGTAACGATCAGCACCGACAGGGGCAGGAAAGCGAAGTCAATCAGAGTCAGAAACGCAAGCTCTTCGGCTCGGTGGGGAAAGAGCAGGTAATTGGCGAGGTAGATGCCGGCGGAGATGAGGATCAGGACTAGCGCCAGGTTGCGGAACTCACTCTTGGTCATGAAGATTAGACGAACTCCTCTAACAGCCTCTCCACCTCACGCGGCTGTCGTTGACGGGCAACCAGCGGTCCGGCCTGCATGGCGGGGAGATTGTCTCCCCAGACCTCGCGCTGGCAGCGGTAGATGATCCCGAGCGGAATCCGCTCCTCCCACTCCTCTGCCTTGACGAGCGCTCCCGCGCGGTCGGTGGCGTCATAGTCCTCCCCCAGGTAGTAGACCCTCTGACGATACCATTCGTCGTTGTTGAGGCGGTTGAAGGTCACGCACTCCTGCAGGACGTCAATCAGCGCCAACCCCCTGGTGGCCATGCCTTGAGCGATAAGGTCGGCAAGTTGCTCAAGGTCCCGCGCAAACCCCCGCGCGACGAAAGGCACTTGCAGCAAAATCCCTAACGCTACCGCGTTGAAGCGCTCGTCATGCGCGCCGTTCGGCTGGGCTTTGGTGACGAAGCTCTCCTCGCTAGTCGGCGAGGCCTGCCCTTTGGTCAGCCCGTAGACCTGATTGTTGTGGCAGACAAGGGTGATGTCCGGGTTGCGACGCATGGCGTGCAGTAAGTGATTGCCGCCCTCGCCATACAGGTCCCCGTCGCCACTAGTTACCAGCACGGGGAGTGCACTGTTGGCGGCCTTGATACCCGTCGCCACGGGGACGGCACGTCCGTGCAAGCCGTTGAAGTAATTGCACTTGAGGTAGTGCGGAAGCTTGGCGGCCTGGCCGATGCCCGAAACGAGCACCACCTCCCAGGGTTCGAGCCCCTGCTGCACCAGTGCCAACTTCACCGCCTGTAAAATGCCGAAGTTCCCACAGTGCGGGCACCAGGCGGTCTGCTGACTGGCGTAGTCTTTGAGAGTGGGCATGTTCTCTTTCCTTCTTCTCTGACCGGGGCCGGCGGAGGCCGTCACGCCGCTCGGGCTCCACTAGATCTGCTTCCGGATCTCCTCGACAATTCCCGCGGGACTGAAAGGCCGTCCATCATAGCGGTGCACTCCACCGGTCAGCGGCAGTCGTGTCTCACGGGCAATCAGCCTTTCCAGTTGCCCAGTAGCGTTGTTCTCCACGACAAAGCTGCGCTGCGCTGAACGCAGAACCTCGGCCACCTCTTGGGCCGGGAAGGGCCAGAGCTGCGAGCAGTGCAGCCGGGCAGCCTGTACGTCTTGCTCGCGCAGCACCTGCAGGGCCTCCGCGATGACGCCCCGCGTGCTGCCCCAGCCGATCAGCAGCACCTCCGGCTCAGGATCTCCCTCCAGCAGCGGTGGCACAATCTCCCGGCGCATGCCCTGCTCCTTGCGCAGGCGCTTCTCGACCATAGCCTTCCGTGTGGCCGCATCCTCTATGATGTGGCCGTGAGCGTCGTGCTCGTCGCTGTCCACTTCCACAACCGCCTCGGCTGTCCCCGGCACGGCTCGTGGCGAGACGCCGGACGGCGTCTCGGCGTACCGCGCATAGGCATAGCCCCGGCCGATCTCCTCCACCGTAGCCAGATGCCGGTCAAGGCTGAGCGGACCGAAATCAAAGCGTGGCACCGTCATCAGCATGTCGGCCAGGTACTGATCGAAAAGGACAACCGCCGGCGTCTGGTACTTGTCCGCCAGGTTGAAAGCCCGGAAGGTCAGCTCAAACGCCTCGGTAGGATTGCCCGGGGCGAAGACGAAGCGAGGGAACTCCCCATGCCCGGCGTGGAGAGCAAACCATAGCTCGCCTTGTTCGGTGCGGGTGGGAAGACCCGTAGCCGGGCCCGGACGTTGCCCCAGGCCTAGCACCAGGGGCGTCTCGGTGATGCCCGCCAGGGACAGGCTCTCGACCATCAGTGCGAAGCCGCCGCCGGAGGTGGCGACCATGGAGCGCGCACCGGCATAGGAGGCGCCCAGAGCCAGGTTAATCGCGGCAATCTCATCCTCCGCCTGCTGCACCACGACGCCAAACTCGGCGGCATGCCCCGCCAGGTAGTTCAGGATGCCGGTGGAGGGGGTCATGGGATACGCGGAATAGACCTGTACCCCTGCCGCCAGAGCCGCGAGGGCGAGGGCCTCAATGCCGCCAATCAAGAGCTTATCGTGCGGGGGGAGCAGGGGCAGGTCCACCAGCTTCGCCTCGGCGTGATGCTGTAGGACAAAATCATGCCCGAGGCGGGTGGCCAAGCGATTCTGCTCAACCACTGCCGCTCCCTTGCGCGCAAACTGCTCTTCCAGGAGCGCCTCGAGGGTGTCCAGGGGGTGCCCGACCAAGGCCAAGGCCGCTCCCGCGGCGACGGTGTTGGCATAGAGTCGCCCGCCAGCCTGCTCAGCCAGGGCAGTGAAAGGCACGGTCAACACCGCCGGGTCCTCGGGAACCTCGGCCTCTGTGAGCACTCGGCCACCCTCGCGGAGGTCGGCACGATCCTCCTGCCAGTCCCTAGGCTGTAGCGCCACCAGCAAGTCGACCTGCTCCTCGAGGGCCTCCACGGGACGGTCCGCCACACGAATCTGGAAGTAGTTGTGGCCCCCACGAATCCGGGACATGTAGTCCTGGTGCGTGAAGACATGGTAGCCGTCGCGATGGAAGACCTTGGACAGCAGCGAGCCGGTAGTGTCGATTCCCTGCCCGGCTTCACCGCTCAGGCGCAGGTTGAGGTCGAGGGGCATGTGAGCCTCCTGGTG
>JAAYIR010000282.1 GCA_012523355.1 candidate division WS1 bacterium | reverse complement strand
GGGCTGATGGACGCGGAGGGGAAGCTGAGAGTGCGGTTAGCGCTGTTGGATGATGGGGAGCCGGGGCTGATGCTCTTCGACACCGGGGAGAGAATTAGAGCGCGGCTGGCGCTGGGGCTGGACCAGGAACCGGGGCTATATCTATTCGACAAGTCCGAGAAGTTGCGCACCGGGCTGGCGCTGGTCATGGATGGCGAGCCCGCGCTGGCGCTCTGCGACGAGAACGAGCAACCGATCTATTCGGCTCCCTGAGACGTCTGTGGGGCTATGGACGCCACCCGAACGAAAACCGCCGTTTTCGCTTCCGGATGCTTCTGGGGGACGCAGTACCAGTTAGATAAGGTTCCAGGAGTCCTCCGCACCACCGTGGGGTACACCGGGGGACATGTCGAGAACCCCAGCTACGAGCAGGTCTGTACCGGGGGAACCGGGCACGTGGAGGCGGTGGAGGTAGAGTACGACCCGGCGGTGGTCAGCTATGAGGAGCTGGCCAAGAGGTTTTTTGAGACGCATGACCCCACGCAGGTGGACGGGCAGGGGCCGGACCGGGGACCGCAGTACCTGTCCAAGATCTTCTACTCCGATGCAGAGGAGAAGTCCACCGCAGAGAAGCTGATCCGCGAGCTGGAGGCCCAGGGCTTGCGCATCGCGACGCAGATAGAGCCCGCCACGCGGTTCTGGCCCGCAGAGGACTACCACCAGAAGTACTACGAGAGCCGCGGCGGGACCCCGTATTGCCACGCGTACTGCAAACGCTTCTGAGCCGCCCCCCGTCTGGGGACTCCTGCGGGAAAGAATTGGGGCGAGAGACCAGCCCCCGCCCCTGCCTTACGTTTCGTCCTTTGGCGACAGGCGAGACGCCTGTCCTGCCCGGGTGCTGAGACAGCCGTTAGTGGTTAGACCTCCAGCTCTACCACTTCATGCCAGTCAATTCGAGGAATGACCAAGGATGCGGTGTCCCCGGAAATCGCCAAGTCCAATTGGGTGTCGCTGAGCGGCAGACGCGCGGAGAAGGCGTTCAGGCCGTGTAGCGTGACACGTAAGTTCTCCACGGGTTCCGGGGCCGTGAGGGCCGGGTCGGGTAGGCTACCGGCCTGGCTCCAGGCCATGAAGTTCTGCACGTGCAGGTAGAGCTTTCCTGGCCGGCGGAAGAGACCGACATGCAGGCGGCGGGGCCCCTCTATCTCGACGCGCGGCGGCGCCAGGCGCGTGAGCAGAGCTGCGACCTCATCCGCGAGCAAGGGGCTGCGGTGACGGTCAAAGCGCAGGCCGACGTTGCCCCTCAACTCCACAACCTGGCCCGCACCGAGAGCGCGGACGGTGGTCTCCGGATCCGCAGCTTCCAGGAGAGGTTGTGCGTCGTCCGCCGCGACGGCGTCATGGCCTAGGAGAGCGGAGACGCGTGCGGGGTCGGCGGGATTGCCATACCTGTCGCAGGCGCCGAAGCCAGGCCCGACGATGAGGACGCCTCCGCGCTCGACGTATTCTTCCAGGAGCTTCACCTGCTCATCGGCGAGTGCCACGGACAGAGGGGCCAGGAAGACCGGGTACTTGAAAAGCTCGGCGCGGGTCAGTTCGGCGTCGAAAGCAAGGCGAGTGAGCAGCTGCTTCTCGGCCAGGAGGTTATGCCAGCCAAAGAAGCTCTGCCAGCAGTCTTTCGGGAAGCCCCAGTCGGTATAGCGGGAGAAGAAGTGGGTCTCGGACTGCTGGCTGAGGTGCAGTCCCACATACGGTTCCGCTGTGCCCCCCTCGAAGGGTTTGCGCGGATTGACCAGACTTCCGAGCCGGTCGTAGGCGTCGGCCGGCCTCTCGCCGGGGTCGGGGGTGCCATAGGACATCCAGGAGCCGGCGGTGAGGGTGGCGAGGGCGTGATGGGCGTAGCGGTAGAGGGGGTCGGCCTCGGAGAGCCAGGAGGAGGTGCGGGTGAAGAGCTTATGAATGCCCATCCATACCTCGCTCTGGGGCTTGCCGTAGGCGGCGACCAGGCGACCATGGAAGGCGCTCTCGAAGGGGCTGTCCATGGCCTCGGTGCCTACCAGCACGCGGGCCGGGTAGCGGTCAATCGGGATGGCGCGGAGCCAGGAACTGCGGAGACGGTGCAGGTGGTTGATGACTATGGTAGCGTGGGGGTGCACACGCCGGACGCGGTCGGCAAGCTGGCCCCAGAAGTTCATGAAAGCCTCGTAGCGCCAGGCCACCCAGCGCTGGAAGGCGGGGTCATTCCAGTCCGCGGCGGCGGGGAACTCCAGCCCGGTGTCTTCGCGGAAGCGCCGGCGGCAGTACTTGCAGGCGCAGGCGACCGCCCCCGAGGTCGCCCAGGTGGTGCCGTCAAACCAGAAGCCGTCCAGGTCGTATTTGTCGAGGGACTCGAGGACGAATTGGGTGAGCGCCTCCCCGTAAGGGGTCAGGGGGCAGAGGCCCCAGTGGCTCTGGTGTCCATCGGTCTCGCAGCCTGGGAAGGGATACACGCGCCAGTCGGCGTGGGTCTCCCAGGCGGTGCGGCTGTGATTGCCGGGGAACCAGGTGACGGCGGCCATGCCCCGGCTGTGGATGTGCTGGACGCGCTCGATGAGCAAGTCTTCATCCTCGGGCCGGCCCTCGTGGCGCTGGGGCAGGAACTCCGAAGTGCCGTAAGGGCTGCCGGTGGGATCAACTACGCCAATCCAGTGGGCTTGCACGCCATGCTCGGCCATGACACGGGCCTGCATGGCCGCGACCTCGACCGGTGGCGGGGCTGGGCGCTCCTCGATGCGCAGTCCGGGGGCGGTGTAGTCACGGGGGCGCGGCCGTAGAGGGGAGAGAATCGGGAGCTGCACGGGCAGTGCCTCGGCAGAGCCGCCGGGACGAGGGGGGAGATGGCCAACCGTCATGGTCCAGTCGTTTGCGCCGCCGCTGATCACGCGGACCACCAGCAGGTTCCGGCCGGGCTGGAGCGGGGCCTCGAACTGATGCGAGTTGCGCAGGTGCCAATCGCCAAAGTTCCCCACGCGGGTCTCGTAGACCAGCTCGCCGTTTAGCCACCACTCGGTGCCCCAGTTGGCGCCGAAGGCAATCGGGAGCCGACCGGCCTCCGGGGAGTCAATTTCCTGCAGGAGGTACACCATGGGCGCGCCGGGGGTGGGGCCGAAGATCGCGTCAAAGTCCAGGAGGCCGTCCGGGCTGAAGGTCTTCTGAGGGCGGTAGACTTGTCCCTCGATCGTGATTTCGGCGGGGATTTCGGTGGCGGCGTCCAGAGGCAGAGGGTCCCAGCCTAGCTTGCCGGGCCAATTGCTGGAATCGCCCTCGTTAGCGATAGGGCCGAAGAGAGTCCATTCGGCCTCCCACGGGGGGATGGCCTCGGGCGGAATATCGTTCATGCCAGCGAGCTCCAGGCGCTCGGTAGGGCTTTCAGGCGACATACAGGATCACCTCATGTTCAGAGTGCGGTGCGGCCGTTCCGAGTGGGGTTCGCGGGAGGGGAAGGAATACCTCCCTCAATCGTCATATCTCCAGCTCCAGGATTTCTCCCCACTCCACGTTGGGGAGGGTCAACTGCACAGTATCACCGGTCACGGAAAGCTCCAGGGGTGGAGAGTCGGGGGCCGTGACCTGTCGCGCGGCATGCACGTTCAGGCCTCGTAGCGTGAAGCGTAGCTCCCCAGTGGGCGGCGGAGCGGCAATGGCGGGGTCGGGGAAGCCACCGGCCTCGCTCCAGGCCATGAAGTTCTGGACGTGCAGGTAGAGACGCCCAGGCTGGCGGAACAGTCCCAGGTGCAGCCGGGGCGGGCCCTCTACCATGACACGCGGAGGGGCAGCCTCGCGGACCAGGTCGCCGATCTCCTCGGCGAGGAGCCGGCTGCGGCGGCGCTCGAAGACCAGACCCGCGTTCCCCTGCAGCTCCAGGATCTGCCCCTGCCCCAGGGGACGGACAGTGGCGGTGGGGTCCTCCGACTCGAGCAGGACCTGAGCATCCTGCGGCTGAATCACGGGGTGCCCCAGAAGCTTTTCCACGCGAGCTGGGTCAGCCAGATTGCCGAACTCATCGCAGGCGCCGAAGCCGGGGCCGGCCACCAGCACCCCGCCCGTGGCGACATACTCCTCCAGCAGCCGCACCTGGGCGTCGGAAAGAGCCACGGAGAGAGGGGCGAGGAAGACCGGGTACTTGAAGAGATCAGTGCGCGTGAGCTCCGCGTCGAAGGCGATTTGGGTCAGAAGCTGCTGCTCACACAGCAACTTGTGCCAGCCATAGAGGCTGTCCCAGTAGCCCTGCGGGAAGCCCCAGTCGGAGAAGCGCGAGAAGTACAGGGTCTCAGACTGCTGGCTGAGGTGCAGGCCCACATAAGGCTCGGGCTCACCAACCAGATAGGGCCGGCGGGGGTTAATCAGACTGCCCAGGATATCCCCGGCCTCGGCCAGTCTCTCCCCGGGAGAGCCGAAGCAGGGCCAGGACCCGGCGGTGAGGGTCGCGAGAGAATGGTGCACGTAACGGTACACGGGCTGACCTTCCTCGGGCCAGGAGGGGGTGCGCTCGTGTAACTTGCGCAGGCCGCCCATCCAGACCTCGCTGTCAGGCTTGCCGTAGGCGGCGGCCAGGCGAGCATGGAAGGCGCTCTCGAAGGGGCTGAACATGGCCTCCGTGCCCACCATCACGGAGGCGGCGTAACGGTCCACCGGGATGGCGCCGTGCCAGGGGCTGCGCATGCGGTGCAGGTGATTCACGACGATCGTGGCGTGAGGGTGCACGCGGCGGACGCGGTCGGCGAGCTGGCCCCAGAACTCCATGAAAGCCTGGTAGCGCCAGGCCACCCAGTGCTGGAAGGCGGGGTCAGTCCAGTCCGCGGCGGTCGGAAACTCCAGGCCGGTGTCCTCGTGGAAGCGGCGGCGGCAGTAGGGACAGGCGCAGGCGACCTCGGGACGATCTGCCCAGGTAGGGCCATCGAACCAGAAGCCGTCAAGCCCGTAGCGGGAGAGAGATTCAATGACGAACCCGGTCAGGGCATCTCCGTAGGGTGAGAGGGGGCAAAGGGATTGGGCGCTCCGGGCG
The DNA here is from genome assembly GCA_012523355.1 of candidate division WS1 bacterium. Taxonomy (GTDB): domain Bacteria; phylum Armatimonadota; class Zipacnadia; order Zipacnadales; family Zipacnadaceae; genus Zipacnadum. The sequence goes on along the minus strand of JAAYIR010000282.1, from coordinate 561 downwards.
AGATGTTCAGGCCTGGGGAGGAAGGGCACAGTTTGCCAGTCAGGGTGGACTTCTCCGGCGGCGCCGCAGTGCGTGCCGTAGAACCAGCTCAAAGCGCTCATGCCCTGGGTGTGAATCTGCGCCACTTGCTCGCGCAGCATCTCCTCCCATTCTGGCGGAGTGTCGGGATCCGCGGGGAGGAACTCCGAAGAAGCCAGGGCGGCGTACCGGGGTCCTCGCCCGACCACGGCGATCCAGTGCGCGCCCACGCCATGGTCAGACATGGCCTGCTCGCGAGCGCGGCTCTCCTCCAGGGGCAGGGGGCGGGGGCGTTCCTCAATCCGTAGACCGGTGGCACGGTAGTCGCGGGTGGGCCAGCGCAGCGGAGGGAGAATATGCGTCTGCACCGGCAGCGGCTCTACGGAAGCGCCGGGTCGGGGGGGAAGGTGGCCGATCGTCATGGTCCAGTCGTTGGCTCCCCCACTGATCAGGCGGACCACCAGCAGATTTCTGCCCGGTCGTAGCGGCGCGAGGAACTGGTGCGAGTTGCGCAGATGCCAGTCGCCGAAATTCCCGCTGCGC
>JAAYIR010000042.1 GCA_012523355.1 candidate division WS1 bacterium | reverse complement strand
GGCTTTAGCAGAGGGGGAGCTGGAGACGGTGTTATACGGGGGGCCGTGGATTCTGCCCGCCGTGGACGAGGGCCTGCGCGCCTGGGCCCAGGCCTGGCAAGCTATCCCTGAACTGGAGTATCTGCGCATCAGTGCCCCTGCAGAACCCGTCGCCTGCTGGAGCGCCGAACGAGGGCGGGAGCTGGTATTCTACCTGGTGAATCGAACCGACCTTCCACGGGAGGTGGCGATTCGCTTCTCCGGGGAGGCGCGAGCGGTGCAGAATCTGGTGACCGGGCGTCTTCTGGACGCCAAAGAGACAACGCTCACCTTGGAGCCGTTCATGGTAGCCGTGTTGCGCGCGAGTGGTGTGAGTGGGGTCAGCGCGGTGGAGATGCTGAACCGGGGGCTGCCGGTGGGTGCGGGAGAATATGTGCCCGGAGCAGCGGAGATCGAGAGGGCCTCGGGGACTCCGGTAAAGATTGCCGCTTTCGTGATGGATAGGTTCGAAATCACGAACAGCCTGTACGAGCGTTTTGACCCTGAGCACCGTAAGCTGCGGGACCAGCATTCGCCAGGCGATAACTTCCCGGTCGTTCAGGTCTCGTGGAACGAGGCCCTCCGTTTCTGCAACTGGCGCAGTCGGCAAGAGGGGTTGCAGCCGTGCTACGACGAGACCACGGGTGGATGCGACTTCAGCAAAAATGGCTACCGCCTGCCGACGGAGACCGAGTGGGAGTATGCGGCGCGGGGCACGGACGGACGGCTCTACCCCTGGGGAGCAGAGGAGTTGCGCGCAGGGGGCGAGTTCCGCTGCAATGCGGGGGGCTATGAGGTGGACCGGAGCACTGATCCGGGACTGGCGAAGGGTGATGGGTATGAGTACGCCGCGCCGGTGGGGAGCTATCCAGAAAAGTATGCCAGCCCCTTCGGTATCAGTGACCTGGCGGGGAACGTGTGGGAATGGTGCCAGCCGGTGTCTGAGAGAGCCTCCCCGGCCCTGCGAGGAGGTGGCTGGAGCTCAGACGATTTGGGGGTACGCTGTGTGAGCCGGGTCAGTGCTCCTCCGGACACCAGCTTGGCAACTATCGGTTTCCGGTGCGTGCGCAACTCGCCGGGGGCCACTCCGGCTCCGGTAGCGGTTGCGGCCCGTGCGCAGGCTTCCGTGCCTTGGGGGGAGCAGTCCGGCGAAACGCGGCTGCTGCTGGTTCTCCAGGAGACACAAGGGGTGAAGAGGGAGCAGGAACTGGTGGTCATTCCAGGCCGGCAAATCCTGGACCGCCTGCCTGGCGCGCGGCTGGACACGCGCTCTCTGCAGATGGTGCACGCAGGGACCGCCCTGCCGACCCAGGTGGATGAGAAAGACGGCACGGGGGAGTACGTGGCCGAGCCGAACCACGTTCTGGACACCGATGACGAGGTCTGCTTCCAGGCCTCGCTGGCAGGAGAGAGCAACGCCCAGTATTGGCTGTATCTGAGCACTCAGCCCCAGGGCCGTGCGCAGGTAGAGACTGACCTTGTCTGGGAGGAGAACCCGGGCATGTCTACGCAGAAGCCCTATCACCTACTGCTGAAGAACACTGCTCTGGAGGTGGGGATTTCGGGCGTGGAGACGCTGGAAGGCGACAAGGACAAGTGGAAGACCTACCATCCGGGAGCCATTTCCTATCTCAGGAAGGGCGATATGAATCTGTTTCGGTTCTACGATCCGAACAGTGGCCTGCCGCCGCGCGTTTGGCCGGCCACCCCCGAGCGTCCGACGTTAGTCTGCCAGGGACCGGTGCGGCTGGTGGCAAGCGTTAAGTTTGAGCCGGTAGACCTTGACTGGCACTGGACCGCCAACTGGGCGTGGGACGGAGAACTGAAGAACGCGCGCCGGACGCACCTGTACACGCTGGCTGCCGGCTCGCGGGCGATAGACCTGACTATCACCGTGGACTACGACTCCGCTAAGGCCAAGCCCTTCAAAGAGCTGTGGCACTATATCGTGGCGGATATCGGCCGACAGGGGCTACAGCCGGATCAGGTGGTCTACTACCAGGAAGGCGGGCAGCGCAGGCAGACTGAACTGAGCGTTCTCAACGAGAAGCTGGTGGAGGGCAAGCTGGCTGACCATGCCGCCCTGGGGGGTAATCGCGAGGGCTTGATCGGGCAGTATGACCCGACGACGCGTACCGGCTTTGCGATCTTCGGTGTCCCCTGGGTGAACCAGTTGCGCTCTACTTTGTTCAAGGGGGCTGCTTTCGGGAACCGGAACTATGGCGCGTGCTTCTACGTGCATTATTCGCTCGACGAGGTGCCCCCCCGGAGGATCATTCGGCCCTTCCGTTTCCAGGTCCTGGAAGGTGAGAACCTGGAAGCGGTGGCGGGTCAGAACGCGGCCTACCTGCACCCGATCCGGGTCAGTGTGGAGAGGGTCGAACAGCGTTAGGTCCAGAGGTCGCGGCAGAGCCTCTTACCGGGCGGCGAGCAGCGCGTCCAGCGCCTTCACCGCCGTCTCCTCGGCCAGGGCCTTGGCGGCTGGCTCTAGAGCAGAGGCTCGGTCCGGATCCTCAGGCTGTAGAGTCTCCATGGCCGCAGCGAGGCCGTCATACTGAGCCTGTAGCTCGGCCTCAGGCGCCAGTTTCAGATTTGCAGCCGCCTCTGCGAGGTCCTTGCGCAAGGGAGCCAGATCAACCGTGACTTCCCAGTCCAGGGTGCGCAGGACCTCCAGCATGGCTTCCTGTTCCTGGTCCAGGAAGCGCGGAACCACGATTTTCTCCCCATGTTCTCCCGTGACCGTGCCGATGGCAAATACGAACTCGGTAGTGGGAGCAAAGCCCAGATGTAGGGTGGAGGAACCATCGCCCAGATTCCAGCGCTGAAGGGTCACGGCGGTGGTCTGAGGGTCAAGGAGCAGAAAGTCGCTCTGCAGCTCCTCGCCTTGGCCGCGAGCGAAGAGAGCCAACGCATTGGAGGGAGGCTTCTGGCCTGCCCAGGGAGGCTGATCGCCACCGCGGACCACACCCCCGGGCCAGGCCAGGAACATATGGCGTGGGGGACGGGACAGGACTTGCGGCCCCATGTGCAGACTGAGGTAGAAGCCGGATAGCAGGCCGGGGGTGTTGGGGGAGAGGGGGCCAGCCTCCGTAAAGGGGGCGGCGCGCAGACGGATGAACACCCAGCCGGGGTGTTGCTTCAGCTGAGCTGTCCGCAGGAAGAAATGGCCTACGGCCTGCCCTTCCTTGGTGGCCAGGGTGGAGAAGATCCCAGCCAGGGAAGCGCCGTCCGGGCGGTCCTCCGCCCAGGCGGCTTCCAGGCTGTTGAGGGAGGCGCGGGTGAAGCCGGGGGCGAGCAGGTCCAGACGGCTGCCGGCGCCCACGTTAACACGCATAGAGTGGAAGCGCCCGTCGTCTTGCCGCCGGTAGGCCTGGAGGCTGAGGCCTCGTTGGGGGGACACAATCGAGATCCGGTCGCAGAGCACGCCCGTCCAGTTGACACCCGGAGTGATTACCGGACGCAAGGCGCCCGGCCACACGGCCGCGGGGGCCAGGAGTAGAACGAATACCGTTAGTGGGGATCTCATTTCAGCTCCATCTTGGCCTGGCTGGAGAGGCCCGTCGCGACGTCGGTAAGCGTGAGAGTATACGTCCCTCGGGGTGCATTGTAGGCGAAGTGGAGAGGCCAGGTTCTCTGGCGTGGATTCACCTCGATCACCTCATGCCGGACCGTCTCACTGTGCTTCCATACCCGTTGCCCCTCAGGATCCGCGATCTGCAACCAGAGTACCCGACCAGCGGCGAAGGGACTGAGGTCAATTCGGACCGGGGTGCCAGGTGTGGCAGTGTTCGCCGAGAGCCTGAGCGGGGGGGCCGTCTGCTCGGTGGCGAAGCGGGTGAAGAGCTTAAAGGGTGGGGCAAAGCGGAACTTGACGCTGTTCTGCTTGCCGACGAAGCCCTTATTGACCTCGTACAAGTAGCCGCTCTCCGGGAAGGTGAGCGTGACCTCGTCGCCGTCGTGACCCCGGTTGGCCAGGCGACGATTAGTGAGACCGACGAGGTCAAAACCCTCTCCCTGC
>JAAYIR010000281.1 GCA_012523355.1 candidate division WS1 bacterium | reverse complement strand
GGGCAAAGCTCACCTGGATGAATCCGCGGTGCAGAAACTTGGCATGGTGGGGTAGGACCTGGTCAGTGCCGGAGAGCGCACAGGGGATGATCGGCGCTCCGGCGCGGGCCGCGATGAGCGCCGCGCCGCGGCCCCCGGATTGCAGCGAGCCGTCCGCGCTGCGGCCTCCCTCGGGGAACACGGTCAATAGCTCCCCGGACTTCAGGAGGTCAATGGCATAGCGGAAGGCCTCCTTGTCGTCGCCCTCGCGATCCACCGGGAAGGCATAGCAGCTGCGAATGATGCGGCCAAAGACCGGGATTTGGAATAGTTCCCGCTTGGCGAAATAGTAGGTGCGACGGGGAAGGGCGCTGCCCACGGCGGGCGGGTCGAGGTAGGAGAGATGGTTGGCGGCAATCAGCGCCGGTCCCTGGGGAGGGATATGCTCGCGCCCGGTGACCCGGTAGCCTCCGGCCAGGCGGAAGATGCAAGGGAAGAAGGCTGCACGGGCAAAGGTGTAGTGAGGCCAGGTCCAGCGCCGGACCGGCTCCGGCGTCTTGTTCACTGGCATGCTCCCTCCTCAGCGGCGCGGACGCGGGCCACGATCTCGGCCACGACCTGCTCGCGTAGCAGGCCGTCGGAGACGAGCACAAATGCGTCCTGGGCGGGCCGCAGAGGCGCCACCGCACGGCTGGAGTCGCGGGCGTCGCGCTCGCGCTGCTCGGCCAGGATCTGCTCCAGGCTGCGCTCGAGGCCCTGGTCCCGCAATTGGCCCTGCCGCCGGCGGGCACGCTCCTCCTCGGAGGCGGTCAGGAAGATCTTCACCTCGGCGTGCGGGAGGACCACAGTGCCAATATCGCGCCCCTCCATGACCACTCCTCCGCTACCCGCCAGCTCGCGCTGGGCCGCGACCAGGCGTTCCCGGACCTGGGGGAGGGCGGAGACGGGCGAGGAGAGGTTGCCCACCTCCGGGGTGCGAATGGCAGCCTCGACATCCTCGCCGTCTAAGAACAAATGTTGCCCCTCCCCGGTCTGGCGGAACTCAAAGCGCATCCGCCGAGCCAGGTCCGCAATCGCCTGATCATCCTGCCCTACCTGGAGACCCTCCCGCAGGGCGCGATAAGCCACGGCGCGGTACATGGCCCCGGTGTCAATGTAGGCATAACCGAGGGCCGCTGCGACCTCACGGGCCACAGTGCTCTTGCCGGCTCCCGCGGGGCCGTCAATGGCAACGGCGAGAGACCGCCTGCTCTGCTCTCCCGTGGGCATGGTGGGCTAGCGCACCTCCACTTCCGCGCCTAGCTGGGCCAGGGTGTGGGCGAACTCAGGGAAGGAGGTGGCGATGCACTCGGCGCCGGAGACGAGGGTCTCGCCGGAGGCCAGCAGCCCCGCAACCCCGGCCATCATGGCGATACGGTGGTCCCCGTAGCTGTCAATCTGGGCGGCATGCAGGGGCGTGGGGCCGGAGACAACCAGGCCGTCTGGGGTGGTCTCGATCTCGGCCCCCATGGCGGACAGGGCGGCGGCGGTGGTGGCCAGGCGGTCGCTCTCCTTGACGCGTAGCTCGGCAGCGTCCCGGATGACCGTTTGTCCGGAGGCCTGCGTGGCAGCCAGAGCGAGGAGAGGCACCTCGTCAATCAGACGCGGAATGATTTCCCCGCCGATCTCCGCGCTGTGCAGGCAGCGAGAATGGGGTCTCAGGGTGCCCACCGGCTCAGCGTTAACCTCGCGCTGGTCGGAGACCTCGATTTCGGCGCCCATCTGACCCAAGGCCTCCAGGAGACCGGCGCGGGTGGGGTTGAGCAGAACATTTTTCAGGCTAAGATCCAGGCTGGGGAGCAGACAGCCGGCGACGAGGAAAAAGGCCGCGGAGGAGAAATCACTGGGAATGATGACCTCCTGGCCGTGGAGAGTAGGCTCACCCTGCAGGCGGACCGTAAGGTCTTCAACCTCTATCTGGGCGCCGAAAGCGCGAAGCATGCGCTCGGTGTGGTCACGGCTGCGAGCGGGCTCCGTGACCACTGTTTCTCCGGGGGCGTTGAGGCCGGCCAGCAGGATGGCGGACTTGACCTGGGCGCTGGCGACCGGGGAGGTGTAATGAATCGCCTGCAGGCGTGCGCCATGGACCTTGACCGGCGGGGTGTAGCGCGGGCCGCCGCCTTCCACCAGGGCTCCCATGCGCATGAGGGGCTCAGCGACGCGGTCCATGGGCCGGCGGCGCAGGGAGCCATCACCGGTGAGCTGCGCGGAGAAGTTCTGCCCCGCGATCACTCCCATGAGCAGCCGCAGGCCAGTGCCGGAATTGCCCAGATCCAGACCGCAGCAGGGGGTCATCAGGCCCTGGCGGCCAACCCCGTACACCCGGAAGGGGTCGGTGCCCCACGCGGACATCTCGGCCCCCATCTCAGTCAGCGCCTCGGCGGTACGGCGGCAGTCCTCGGCCTGGAGCAGGCCGTGAATGAGCGTGTCACCCTCGGCCAGCGCACCGAGGATAAGGGCCCGGTGGGAGATAGACTTGTCACCGGGCGCGGTGAGGGTGACAGGGCCGGCAGGCGAACCGGGGCGGACCAGGAGCTGGCTCATGACTCGGCGATCCTCTCGTGAGTGTTGTGGGCCAACTGCAGCCAGGCAAGCAGGGGGCCGCGATCCCCCTGCTTGAGCCTCTCTGTGGCGAGTCCCAGCTCGGCGCTAAGGTAGTGGAGGGCCTCCGCGAGGTTCCCCGCGTTGGCACGGAGGATATCGCTCCACATCTCCGGATTGCTGCCGGCAATGCGGGTGACATCGCGCCAAGCGCCTCCGAGGTAAGGGGCCAGCGCCTCGGGGTCCTCCATATCGCCGGCGGTTGCGCACAGGGCCCAGGCGAGGAGATGCGGGAGGTGCGAGGTGAGCGCCACCAGGCGGTCATGACGTTCGGCCTCCACGACCAGGGGCCGGGCGCCCACGCCCCTCACCAGCTCGACCAGTTGTTGCACCGGTTCGGGGGGCGTCTTGGGCCCGGGGGTCAGGAAGTAGCTGGAGTCGGCAAAGAGGTCGGGCCGGGCCGCGGCGATCCCGGTCTTCTCCGACCCGGCCATGGGATGCCCGCCGACGAAGGTGACCCGGCGGGGGAGGGCCTGTGCAGCCTGCATGACTGCTGCCTTGGCGCTCCCCGCGTCGGTGACCAGCGCCCCTGGCCGGAGGTATGGACCCAGCGTGCGCAACTGAGCGCAGATGGTCTCCACGGGAGTGGCCAGGTAGACCAGGTCGGCCTGCGCGACGGCCTGCTCCAGGTCCTCAGTGACTTCATCGGCAGCGCCGATTTCCAGAGCGCCCTGGCGAGTAGCCTCCGACCGGGCCACACCGGTGACCTGGCCCACCAGGTCGGCCTGTTTGGCGGCCAGGGCAAAAGAGCCGCCAATCAGCCCGATTCCTACGACCGTGAGATGGGCAAAGAGCATGCCTATCCGCGCTCCGGGCTGATCAGCTCCAGACCCAGGGCCGCCACCAGGGGCCGGATCTGGTCCATGAGCGTCTTCAGCCGCTTGGGAGTGAGGGACTGCGGGCCGTCGGACAGAGCCCGGTCGGGATGCGGGTGCATCTCGATCATCAGGCCATCGGCGCCGGCCGCCAAGGCGGCGAGGGCCATCGCGGGCACCAGCTTGTGGGTACCGGTGGCGTGCGAGGGGTCGGCGATGATGGGCAAATGCGTCTCCAGCTTGGCCGCGGCGAGGCCCCCGAGATCGAGGGTGAAGCGAGTCTCGGTCTCGAAGGTGCGGATGCCGCGCTCGCAGAGAATGATGTCCAGGTTTCCGGCGGCAGCGATGTACTCTGCAGCGCGCAGCCATTCCTGTACGGTGGCGGCAAAACCGCGCTTGAGCACCACGGGCTTGCTGATCTGGCCGCACTCACGCAACAGGTCGTAGTTCTGCATGTTGCGCGCGCCGATTTGCACGCTATCCGCGACCCGGGTCACTTCCTCGAGCTGGCGCACGTCTGTGACCTCGGTGAGAATCGGGAGGCCGGTCGCCTCACGAGCCGCGGAGAGAAGCTGCAAACCGGGTTCGCCCATGCCCTGGAAGGTGTAGGGGGAGGTCCGGGGCTTGTAAGCGCCGCCGCGCAGGACCGCGCCGCCGGCTGCCTTCACGGCCTTCGCCGCCTCCAGAATCTGCTTTTCGGACTCGATGGCACAGGGACCGGCAATGATGGACACCTGGCCGCGCCCGAAGGGGGCTTTCCCGATCCTCACTACCGAGGGTTCGGTGGCGTGTTCGCGGCTCACCAGTTTGTAGGGGCGCAAGATAGGAACGACGCGTTCCACGCCAGGGAGCAGGCTGAGCTGCCCGGCAAGGGCTTCCTTTTCGCCCTCGGGCGCGCCGACGGCCCCGATGAGGGTATGCTCGACGCCGTAGGAAATATGGTGCTCGTAGCCCAGTTCGGTGAGACGAGCCACCACGCGTTGAATCTGGGGCTCACTGGCCCCGGCTTGCATGACGATAATCATCTGCGGTCACGTCCTTTAGGTTAGTGCGGTCCGCTGCGTACTCCGCACAGGAGCGAGTAGCGAGTACCGTCTGAGACTAGAGCGTCCGGGCAGTCTCCACTAACCCGAAGCCGCCAACCCTCCGCGAACGTCCGCGGGGGGCAACAGAAATCGCTGGCTCAAGGAGCGATCCCGACCAACACGAGGGGTACGGCAGGGATACCGCGGCCCTCACGAATCAGGTTGTACAACTCGCCCTCATAGTACGGGACTCCGGAGGACATCTCCTGCTGAAGCTCCTTGACTGGCAGTATCTCCACGCCCACATCTATGAGGTCACCGACAAAGAACGCCATGTGCTTGACGAACAGGTCGTAGGCCACGAAGGAGTACTTTCCAAGCTGCACCTCTACGGCTATTCGCTCCTTCACGAAGTCTGTCTGGTTGTATGAGAAGATAGCTGCCTCTCCTGCCTCCTCTATCTCGCGCTTCTGTTCCTCGGGGGTCAAAGTCAGCGTTCGTCGGATCAGTTTCGCGTCGGCGGTCACCCAGTACGACGTGCGTGACTCCTTCCGCCCACAGCGCTCAAACTCCGCAGCGAACTGTTTATTCAGGTCTTGAGGACTGACGAGCATTCTGCCGAGCATGCGCTTCTCCTCGGAGACCTTGGTCCTGCATTCCTCAGCATCAACCGCCGCAATTGCCTCCTCGATGTCCGCCCACGCTTGCGGCTTGTGGACCAGTATGTGTTCATGGCCGTTGAGATGCGAGTACATCTGAGCGATGCGCATCAGTGACCTCCATTGGGCCGATTCGGATCGTAGATGGGCTTGCCCATGGGACGGGTCCTCAGCGTTCCGGCACGCAGTGCAGCGATCCGTTCGCGGGCGATCTCGACATATTCCGGCACAATGTCACATCCGTAACCCAAACGGCCGTGCATAAGTGCGGCGATCACCGCTGATCCCACACCCATGTACGGATCCAGCACGGAATCACCCTCGTCGGTCATAGCCAAGACCAACCGCTCAATGAGTTCGACCGGGAACTGGCAAGGGTGTATGGTCTTCTCAACATGGTTGCTTTTTACGTTGGGGATGAGCCAGACATCGCCTGGATTCTTGCCGAGGGGATTGCCAGACAACTGACCCGCACGCGGACCCTTGTGGTGCTTCTTCTCCGGGTACTTGGAGGGCACACGCACCGCGTCCAGATTGAAAGTGTAGTCCATGCCTTTGGTGAACCACATGATCGTCTCGTACCGGCCAGAAAACCGCTTCGTGCAGTGCAGACCATGCCCGAAGTGCCAGACAATCCTGTTCCGGAGCACCAGATCATGCCCTTTGATTAGAAAATAGATGGGGATGTCCAGGGGTACGACTTCTCCCTGCGAGGTGACATGATTCCCCACCTGCCAGCACAGGGATCCGCGAGGATGAAGCACGCGCACACACTCGGCGATTACCCGGGCTTGAGCGTTCAGATACTCGTCGAAGTCCTTACGTCGTTCATAGTCCTTTCCCAGGTTGTAAGGTGGCGACGTCACTACGAGCTTCATGGACTCGTCGCGGAGACGGGCCAGGAAATCCAGATTGTCGACGCATTCAACTACATCCTCTGGATAGGTCTCCGGCACCAGCAATGGCAGGGCGGGTGATACCGTCGAACGTGCTAGCTTCTCTCCTTGTGTGTTTGCTGCCATGGGACTCGACCTTCTCGTGTCAGAAGTGCATTTCTCCGGGTCGGGCGGGGAAAGCTCCCTAGGGAGCCCGGCCGTGTTTGCACGTTTGATGCGGGACAAAGCCTACGACGAAACAGACGATTGCCGAATACTCGGCGCGTCCGTGCAGTTCCTGGGCTGCGCCCAGGTCAGTTTGGGCCTTACGCAGCCACCCATTCGGCGACTGCCGGGATTCTGCCATAGACGACCACTCCATGACGCACGGCCTGATAAGCGGGGAAGCCTACCAAGAGGGCATCATCGAACTGCCCCGGTGTATAGACCAGAAGGTCAGCGGAAGGTAGGTCTCTGAACTCAGTCATTGATTCGTGCCATTGCAGGTAGAGTCGTCGCGCCAAGTGCCACCGGTTGTTGGTTCGGGCCACCACGACCAGATCCACGTCACTGTCCGGGCGGGCGCGGCCCTCGGCCCAGGAGCCGAAGAGGATCACCACCTCGGGCTTCGCCAGTTCCACCAGGCGCGCGAGGGCCTCCCGCAGCGCCTTACGCAGCTCCGGGGGCATATTCAGTTTGCTCAGCGCGTCTCTCATGGTCCTACTTCGCTTCCCCCAACACCGCCTCCAGATGCTTGATCGCGGCGCGGTTGTGACGCATGGTGCCGATGCTCACCCGAATCCAGGTGGGCATGCCGAAGATGTCCCCGGTGCGGATGGTCACGCCGCGGCGCATCAGGTGATGGAAGCATTCCACGCTGGGCATCTTCACGTCCACGTAAATGAAGTTCGCCTGAGTGGGTGCGTAGTGCAGGCCCAGGCGGTCAAACTCGCGGTAGAAGTACTCACGCCCCTCCCGGACCATCTGCTGGGAGCGGGTGACTTGCTCCTCGTCCTCCAGGCTGGCCAGCGCCGCGGCCAGGGCCACGGAGCTGACATTGAAAGGCTCACAGGTCTGCCGGAGGCCGGTGGCCAGCGCGGGCGGCATGAAGCCGTAGCCGATGCGTAGGCCGGCCAGTGCGTAGATCTTGCTGAAGGTGCGCAGAACGATCACCGGGCGGCCTTGCCGCACATACTCGAGCGAGTTCGGGTAGCTCGGATCGTCCACGTATTCGTAGTACGCCTCATCCAGCACCACCACGCACCCATCGGGCACGGCGTCCAGGAAGCGGTCCACCTCCGCCTGGCTGACGATGGTGCCGCACGGGTTGTACGGGTTGGAGACGAAGACCAGCCGCGTCTTGTCCGTACAGGCGGCAGCCATAGCTTCCAGGTCGTGGGTCAGGTTCTTCGCCGGGACCGGGACCGACGTGGCGTTGAACAAGGTCGCCGTCATGGGGTACATGGAGAACGGCGGGTCGGAGAACACGACCTCGCTGCCCGGCTCGAGCAGTGCCAGGCCGGCCATGTGCATGATTTCGTCGGAGCCGCGACCGATGATCACGGTCTCGGTATCCATGCCAAACTTTTTACCCAAAGCCTCCGTGAGCTCTCGCCAGGTGGGGTCAGGGTAGTACAGCACGTTCGGCGCGGCCTCACACATGGCGGCGATGGCGCGTGGAGAGGGCCCCAGCGGGTTCTCGTTGGAGGCCAGCTTGATGACTTCCTCCAGGCCGAGCTCGCGCTTGACCTCGTCGGAAGACTTTCCCGGCGAGTAGGGCACGAGCTTACGTATCTCCGGTCGAATCAGTTCGGACAGGTCCATGGGGGCGGCTCCTTCAGTAAGGAATACACGCCAAGCTTACCACAAGTCAGGGGAAGAATCCAGAATGAGCGGGTAACATGCAGGGTTGGCAGTAGGAGGATGCGGGGCGGGGAGGCCTCACTCCCTCGGCGGCTGCGGACAGCCGCCGGTCCCCCTCTCCTGGCACGGGAGGAGGATAGAGTGGGACAGCCGAGACGCCTGTCCCACCGGGCAGCGAGCGGGCGGAGATGGACCGCAGACGGCCAGTTATAGAAAGGGGACGGAGCCTCTTCCGGCCGCCAGAAGAGGCTCCGTCCCCGCCAGGCTTATCCCACCTGGTACCTGATGGTGCACTCGCCGGTCACGCCAGGGGATTTATCCACGCCCTCCAGGCGCCCGGACTGGCCCAGCGCCTTGCTGACCGCGCGGTTGATCCCCGGGGCGAAGGGGCAGAAGCCTGGCTTGCCCTGGGCACGCAGGCGGTCGTTCCCGAAGCAGAGGTGGCAACCCTTGATGTCAACGAAAAGCTTACCGTTCTCCTCGGTGACTGTAGCGGACTCGGCCATCTGCAACTCGTCGCGGAGATAGGTCTCCAGCTTCGCCTTCAGCTCCGGGAGAGGCAGTTGCGTCCCGTCGAGACTGTCGATGAAGGGCTGGAGGAGCCTGGCGCCCAGGCGGATACGGAACTTCTCCACCTCCTGCTCAGGCAGAGTGGATACCATGGCGGAGTGGTAGGCGGAGAGAAAATCGCGAGGCATTTGGGTGGAGCCAGAATCAGTCATAGTTGTGACCACATCTATCGTAAGTGGGTTCGGCGAGAGCCAGGCGTGCCCGGCGACATACGCCTCTCTCTCAGGCATGGCTCCTGGCCGAATTCAGAGTATAGTCCGGTGGGGGGCAGGTCAAGCCCCAGACGCAACAGCGCCCTATGGCGCTTCACCGAGGGAGAGCGTCTGCTGGAGGATTGAGACTGTCTGAGAACCCCAGTTGTTCATGGGAGGAACACAGATTGCAGGCCACGAACAGCCGAGGCATGATGAGCCAAGTGGAGATTCCTTACGTGGCAGGCGCGTTCCAGCACGTCCTGGAACCTCCCGGCCAGCGCGAGGCGAGAAAGATGCGGTCCACCGAGCAGTGGTACATCAACGATCACTGCTTCGTCGCCGGGCCGGAGGGGAGGATTCACTGGTTCGGGATCACTAACCCCTACCCACCGGAAGGCCAGCAGCTCTATGGGCCGGGTAGCCACCGGCATCTGGGCCATGCCTCCGCGCCCGCGCCCTTCGGGCCGTGGGAGGAGCACCCGCACGTGGTGGCGCTGCCGGAGGGGACGGAGGAGAACATCGGGGCCAGCTTCGCCCTCCGGCGGGGGGAGAAGTATTATCTATTCGCCAATTACTCCGGGGAACAGGGGCAGTACTTCGCAACCAGCCGGGACCTGTTCTCCTGGGAGAGAGAGCCGGGGCCGGTGCCGCTGCTCGGCGAGGGGATGCGCGATCCGTGCCTAGTGGAACTGGAGGACGGGACCTATCTGCTGTATGTCTGCATGGGGCAAGACGGATACGCCGTGACGGGGCTGGCCGAGAGCCGGGACCTGCGGAACTGGACGCCGCTGCCCCCGGCGCTGGTGACGGACGTCAAGGGAAGCTGGGGGCCGCTGGAGTCACCCTTCGTACACCGGCACGAGGGGCTGTACTACCTGTTCGTGAACCATAGTCACCGGCAGTATGAGGAGACGCTGGTGTTCGTGAGCGAGGATCCGCGCCATTTTGACTGGGAACAGCCGCTCACGACCATGTTTGCCCACGCGACGGAGATCTTCACCTGGGAAGGCAAGGATTACCTGAGCCACTGCGGGATCGAGGACCGGCACTGGAGTGGGGCCGAGGGCCAATATGGCCTCTGGCTGGCAGAGCTGGGCTGGCGATAGAAAGCCGATTGGCCTGGCGCCTGGTTCAGTGCTGCAAGGCCGGGATGGCGTGCTTGTCCTGGCCGATGTACATGCCGGAGGCCACCAGCGTGCGCTGCAGGTCCGCCACGGGCAGCTGGCGAGGCGCAACCTGCTGCTGGAGAGACAGGGCGGCGGCGGTTCCGGCAGCTTGTCCCATATCCAGGCAGACCATGATCAGTCGGCAGCCGGACTGGGCCATGAAGTCGGCAGAGAGGCAGCGCCCGGCCACCAGCAGGTTTTCCACCTTCAGTGGCACCAGGCAGCGATAGGGAATATCGTAGAACCCGCCTCCCTCGAACTCCGCCTCGCCCTCGGGGCGGCCGTGGCAGTCGGAAAGGGGTGCACCATCGGGGGGCATCAGGGTGCTGCCGAAGCCAGTGGCGTGACAAATGACGTAGCGAGTCTCGCCCTCAATCTCCATCTCGGCCCACTTGATATTTCCCACCCCGTCAGGATTGTGGACGTCGTAGCCGTGTGTGGAGCAGGCTACGACGTCATCCTGCTTGCGCAGGGTGGCCAGGTCGCGGGCGGTCATGACATACTCGCCCAGGATGCGGCGGCTATCCCGCACGCCCAGCAGGGGGCCGGTGTCGATAAGCCAGCTATTCTCAAACCCCGGGATGTACTTGCGAATGAAGGCCCACAGGAAGTCCACCTGCTCTCGGCCTTCGAGGGCAATCCGGGTCAGGTCACGGGCCGAGAGGGTGTTACAGTTACGGGAATGGGCCAGGCAGATGGAGACCTCGTCCATGCCGCAGTTCTGCGGGCGTCCGGGGACGTGGGTCAGCCAGTTGAGGTGATTGTCCACCTCATAGGGCAAATCGCCTGCCTCCAGGGCTTTCTGGATGGTCTGGAGCCACTTGGGATCGCTGCCGACCCAGGCCTGGTACCTGGGGAAGTCCACGCCCCCCAGGCGGAACTCGGTGGAGACGCCCTGGTTGAGGCCGTCGCTTTCGCGACCGGACACCCACTCACAGCCCGCGTACGCGGCAGCGTCCCCGTCCCCGGAGCAGTCCACCACCCGCTTTGCAAGGATGGCCTGCCGTCCAGAAATGTTCTCCACCACGACCCCGCAAATGGCGGAATCCTTGACCAGCGACTCGACCACCCGGGTGTGGAAGAGTAGATCCACCTGGGCGCCACGGACCATGCGGTCGAGGATGAGCTTGTGCTTCTCCGGATCAGTATTGCGGTGCCAGATGCCGTCTACGGCCTCCAGCGCAGCAAACATCTCGCGCCCGACGGCGGAGACGAAGTCTATGGGGATGTTCACCAGGCCGAGGGTGGCCAGGCCTCCCAGGCAGGACCACTGCTCCACCAGGAGCACGCTCGCGCCGTGGCGGGCAGCGGTGATTGCCGCGCCGACGCCGGCGGGGCCGCCCCCGACGACCACTACATCGTATTCGCTTTCCACGGGCAGGTCGCGTGCCGGTTCATGGACGGCGCCTCCGGCTGCTGGGGTGAAGGGAATCATGAGTTGGGCCTCCCATCAGGGTCTTTTTCTGGGGGTTGGGTGAGGCGGTCAATGGCCTCGGAGGCGCAATTGTCGTAGCATACACCGCAACCCCGACACCGCGCCTGGTCAATGTGGGCGCCGGTGCGATCCATGGTGATGGCCTCTGCGGGGCATTCCACCAGGCACTGCCCGCAGAAGGTGCACCGAGAGGTTATCAGGTAATAATGGCGCATGGCTTGTATCCTGCGGCCCAGGAAGGAAGGATTCGTGGTCGGAGAGGATATGTCCTTCTCCGGAGTACCACTCCGACCGGGACGGCGAGGAGGCCTCATTCCCTGGACGGCTGCGAAACAGCCGCCGGTCCCCCTCCCCTGGCAGGGAAGGGGGATAGGAGGGGCAGAGCAGGCCGGGCTCGCGGCGCAGACGCCGCTCGGCCGGCCCCTCCAGCAACAGCGATAGGTCGAGAGGTGGGTGAGCGGGCGGAGATGGACCGCAGACGGCCAGTTCTAACGAGAAAGTAACGAGAAAGGGGGACGGAGCCTTTTCTGGCGGCCAGAAAAGGCTCCGTCCCCGCCAGGCCCAGCGCGGGCGGCAATTCGGCGCGGACGCCGAAAGCCGCCCCGACGGAAACGGCACGGAGGCCCACCGCAGCGGACACCGCCGGGTGCGATGAATCGCACCCCTACGGAGATGAAGCATGGTCGAGGCCGAGCGTCTCAGCCCGCTGACCGTAATCTCCGCCCCTTCTCCTTTGCTCCCCCTTTTGCACAACCGATGGTACACTGCCCACAGGGGGGCTCGGCTTGTCGCGAACGGCCGTTTTGTGATAGACTATCCATGTCTCTAGGGGAGAGGAGTCTCCCTATACTGCCTCAACCCGGCGCGGCCGCTCCGGAGGGAGTGAGTGTGCCTGCCGGGCCATCTTGGAGTGTTTGCTTGTGCCCAAAGACCAACCTGTTCTTCCGCAGTTTACGCCCGGTCAATTGACCTTCCCGCCCATACCCACCTTCCAGCATACGGGAAACCTCGCGCAGGAGTTGGAGCGGGGATTGAAGCCTGTCGAGGCGTGGCATATGTACGACTGCATGCTGTTCGTGCGCTTCTTTGAGGAGATGATTGTCCGCCTCAAGGATGGGAAGTTCGATCAGTTGCCAGGCTATAAGTTCATCGGTGCCACGCACCTTTCGCTGGGCCAGGAGGGGGTCGCAGTGGGGGCTATGTCCGCCCTGCGCCCGGATGACTACATCACCAGTACGCATCGCGGACATGGCCACTCGGTAGCCAAGGGTTACTACTGGCTCCAGGGCGTAAGCAATGAAGAACTCGCCAGGTTCATCGGGGGCGAGGTGGACGCCGAGGACCGCCCGGGGCTGCTCGACTGCGCCTTACAGATGCACCTCAACCGCGCCATGGCGGAGCTCTTCGGGAAGGAAGAGGGCTATTGCCGGGGGCGCGGCGGTGGCATGCACATCGCCGACTTCCACATGGGGCACCTGGGGGCCAACGCCATTGTCGGAGGCTCCTACGCCATTGCCACCGGCGCAGCCATGGCGGCTCAGAAGCTGGGTAGCGAGAAGCTGTGTCTGTGTCTGGTGGGGGATGGAGCAGCCAACAACGGCATCGCCCACGAGGCCATGAACTTCGCCGCCATGGATCAGTTCCAGCAGGGCTGCCCGGTGATCTACCTGGTCGAGAATAACCAGTATGGGATGACCGGCCAGCAGCGCGGGGAGGTGACCGGCGTAGACTATCTGGCGCGGCGGGGGGCTGCCTACAACCTGGAGGGGATGCACGCTGAGGTGGTCAACGGCATGGATGTGCTCTGTGTGCGCGACGCGGTGGCGCGGGCCGCTGAACTCTGCCGCAGTGGAGAGGGGCCGGTGCTGCTGGAATGCATGACGTACCGCTACATGGGCCATTCGCTCTCGGACGACCGCATGTCCTACCGCACACCCGAAGAGGAGCAGGCCTGGCATGAGGAGGACCCGCTGGGACGCCTGGAGGCCCAGCTTCTGGAGAGTGGGGTGGCCACGAAGGATCAGATCGAGATTCACCGCCATCTGGCCGCGGACCGCATTGACCGGGCGACGATCTT
>JAAYIR010000280.1 GCA_012523355.1 candidate division WS1 bacterium | reverse complement strand
TACTCATCAGTCTTACTGGTGTAGGCTCCCCAGTCGTACTTCATTTCCAGCTTCGTCATATTGGGATAATGCTGGCCGCAGTACGAGTCCACGATAACCTGTGTGCCCGCGTTGGCCGCCGCCGTCAACTCCCGGTGGACCCGTGCGGAAACAAACCGCGCTACTGGGAAGATGATGGTCTTGTACTTGGTCAGAGAACCTGGCGTGATGTCATCGTCCCCCACCACGTCGTAGGGCAGGCCAGAAGCGGCGATGGCCCCCTTCCAGATGTTGGGGTAGTGGACCGCTCCCCAGTTGAAGCCTCCCTCCCCGGCCTGGAACCAGAGCGTACTGCCCGGAAGCAGGAGCGCCAGGTCGCGGGGAGCGCTGCCCACGCCCTGCAGCATGGTGCCCAGCGGCATGAGATCCTGCTTGATCGCCTCGCCCAGGGCCTTGGCGCTGCCGGGAACCGCATAGCGATTGTTCCTTCCGGCCTCGCCTTGCAGGTAGCCTTCACAGTCCCAGTAGAACAGGCCATCCGAGGGAACCAGGGCGGTCGCCACCCAGGCCTGCTGGATGGCATCGTCCGGTGTCGGGCAGAGGTCTTTCTTCACCTCATCCGGCTCGGTAGTGACGATGCCCGCAACGTAGTTAAGCCCCAGCGTGGCCCAGTAGGGTTTGCCTGCACTGTGCACCACATGGCAGGCGCTTTGCAGGCTGTTGAGTATGGACCGCGGGTTCGTGGAGTAGGCCCAGCTTCCCCCTGCGTCCACTTCTGCGAACTGCCCCCGGGAATGCACGGGGTCAGTCCAGGTCATGACATCGGGACGCACCTCATGCACCGTGTCGGAGATCAGGGCGTTCACCCGCCAACAGAGCCCGCCTTCGTCGCTCCACCACTTCAGCCAGCGGTAGGTAATCGGCTCCCCGTGATAGACACCATCCGGGCCCGGAGCCTCACCTTCCGGGAAGAAGCACATGATGTGATTGTGGGGACCGCCAAAGGCCCACTGCCGGGGCTGGGGCGGCACCGGCGCGCCGAACTCCTTCTCCACCCAGGCATCGAACCAGGCCTGGCGCTGGTCCTCATCGGGTAGACCGCCGGCGCCGGTCTCGGAGTTGATCAGCGTCGCCCGCCAGTTGGGCAACGGCTCCAGCTGCTTGGCAATTTTCGTGACCCAGTTGCGGGTGTCCTCACGCGCAGCAGGGGAGTAGTTGCCACCCCGGTTGTAGTCCAGGTGCCAGTCGTACCAGAATCCCAGCCGCCCCAGGTTCTCCACCCCACCCACGCTGGAAAACCCCATGTTTACCTGGTTGAAGCCCAGAACTTCATAGTAGTCCAACTGCTCTTCGGAAAGGCCGCCGCCCCAGGTGGATACCAGGAAGTTGCCCCGCTTGAGCGCAGGGGCAATGGTCACCGGAAGCTCGCGGTAGCCGGCGGGCTTGTCGTCGGCGGCGGTGATCGCCACTCGCACCGTGTAATCGCCCGCCTTAAGAACTTGTGGCGAGAACTCGAAGGTGGCTGTGCCCTTGCCGACGGCCAGACGCGTCTCCACGGTTCCGGCGACGAACTCCTCAATGGCGAAATCGGCCCTTACCGGGGCGTTGGGGAGCTCGCTGCTTGCGAGCTGCATCCCCAGCTGCGCCTTGACTTCGTCTCGATAGAAGACGGTGCGGGTACTCGCCGAGAGCGCCACCGGGGCGGTACTGGCCCTTAGCTCACCGGGCGCCGCGGCCAGAGAGGTGATCTCCTCCGCGGTAAGTCCCCGCTTGAAGACGGCAATCTCATCCATGATGGCACAGGCCGCTGCACCCCGCCCGCCACCGATATGCATCCCATAGGTGGTGATCAGCTTGCTGATGTCCGGGTCGGTACGCTTGAAGGGCAGGACCATCTGCCCGTCCTTGAAGAGCGCGCCCGTGGTGGCATCCCAGGCTATGGCGACATGGTGCCAATTGCCGTCATTGATTCCGGAGAGCGAGTTGCCGGTGTAATACGGCTTGCTCTTCCCCGCATCGTCCACAGTGGGCCCGGCAGCCAGGCGATAGGTGCCCACTGCCCAGTCCGGGTCATTCCAGCCACGCCCAAACCAGAACCATTCGCCGGCGCCACCGCGCGGCTGATTGGAGTCCGGAGCTGGGGTCAAGGTCCAGAGACTGATCGTGCCCTCGTGGGTGGGAAAAGCTCGCAGCAGCGAGGGCACCGAGACCCCCAGCATGGAGGCCGGATAGCTCGTGCCACCGGGGCACCAGGTAGTCGGCGCGACGCGGTGATAGGGATAGTAGTTCGCCGGCTCAAACTGGAAACCGTCGGCCTGCAGAGTCATCTGCCGCGCGCTGGCCAAGGTAATGCTGAACCCCGCAATCCGCTCGCGCAGACGCACATCCCCCGAGACCACACACGCCACGCGCTGCCACTCACCATTAAGTGTGATGGTGACAGGTTCGGCCTTGTCCTCCTGCCGGTCGGTCACCGGCTCCTTGGTCTTGGGGTCCAGGAGCTCCGCGGGTGCAAATTGCAGGCCCAGCGTGATCTGCGCGTCCCGCGGTCCCTTCACATAGCAGGAGGCCAGCAAGCTAACCGTCTTCTCATGCCCGGCGCCCGGTGCCAGACGCACCTTCTGGGGCGGGAAAGCCAATCCGCTTCCCGGCTCCGTCATGTTTACCGACAATACCTGCTTGCCGAAAGGCGTATCCGCCGCCGCCAGATCCAGCTCCGCGCCATGAATCGGTAGCAGCGCCTCGACGTCGTCCTCAATATCCGCCAACTCCGGCGGCAGCAAGTTCTTCTGCGGCATCTCGAAGTAAAACCCCTGACCGAATCGGCCCGGGGTATAGTGGCGCTCACTGAGTGGCACCGAAACAAAGCCGTCCTCGCCCACCAGCAGGACATCTGGCTGCTCGAAGTTGAGTAAGAGCACGAGTTCGCGCTCCATCGCCGACAGGGTGGCCGTCGCCTCAGTGCGCGCCTTGGCCGCCCGTTCGATTCGCGCGAGAATGTCAGCGTTCTCCTGGCTGGCCGCCGGCGCACAGGAAACCGGCACACCACCTCCCAGCCACAGCACAGCAGCCAGCAAGCTTCCACACAGCACATTCTTACTTTGGTGATACCAAGTCATTCTCACTTCACCCCTTTGTGAGTTCAACTCTGGTGATCCAAGTGGATATTTCCTCGCCGCCTCGAAACACACCTCCTGCGTTTCCAGGCTCCACCGCTCCCGGCAGGAATACCTGCCCGCGTGACGAAGATGACCCTCGAGATGCACGCAGCGACTTACGTTCGTTCCGGTAGAGATCGCCCCCTGCCCTGGTGGGGACCCGTCTGCGCAGTCGTGGTGACCGCCTTGGTCCTGGCAGCAGCCGCTGCCCTGGCCGCCCGGATGCTCCCTGCCGCTGGCGCCCCGCCCCCCGCCCGCCACCAGGCCGTAGTGTATCCGCAGTGCCCGGAGACTCCCCTGTATGCCGACTCTCACCGCCTCTTCCTCTTGACCGCTGAGCAGCGCCTGGTTGTCTTCCAGTCCCCGGAGTACCTGCTGCGGGCCACTCCGGTCCTGTTGCCTGGGGGGAATCGCCGCTGGCTGGTGCTCACCGCCGAGCGACTGGGCCCTCAGCCTGCGGGCAGTCACCTATACTTATTAGACCTCCGGCAGCCCGGGCAGGCCCGGCGCCTCAGCCCGGAACCGTCCTACAATTTCTGGGACCTCTCCGCCGGCGACGTGGACGGCGACGGGATTCCTGAGGTTGGCCTCTGCACTTACAGCCGTACCGTCCGTGACTCTAACTACGCCCGCCGCTTCTTCGTCTACGGCTGGACCGCGGACGGCGACCTCTACCCCCGCTGGCGCGGCCGCCGCCTGTGCCGGCCCTATCTCTCCGCCTGCCTGGCCGACGCCAACCGCGATGGTCAGGCCGAGCTGGTCTCCGTCGAGCAGGCGCCCGATGGTGGGCAGCTCCTGGCGGTCTACGCCTGGAACCAGTTCGGTTTCTGGGGGTTGGCCGAATCCAAGCCCTACGCGCGCCTGCGCCTGGACCCCGGTCCAGGTCTGCACGCCACGATCGAGACGGCCGGAGAGCAGAGACACGTAGTGTTTGTCCAGCAAGACCGGGATCTGATCGTCTCCAGCTCCCCGACCAGCGACACATTTTAGGAGGGTTCTAACATGCGACAGCTCAGTGGGTTGATACTTGTTCTCATGCTCGCTACGGCAGTAATGATGGGGGGCTGCCGGGCTGTAGCCACCGACGCCAGCCCGTCCGCTCCGGACTCCGTGGAATTGACGCAGGGGCCCCAGCAATACCAGTTCCCTCCCGAGCTGAGCTTCGGGGGCGAACTGGGCGCCCCTCCGGAGATTCGCGCCCAGGTTCAGCCCTACACCCTGGCCTCCGACCTGAGCAACGTGACGAATCTGAGCCTCTTCAAGGACAATCTGCGCCCGGAGCACCTCCGTCAGATCGCCAAGCAGGGCTTCGTGGTCGTGCCCGCGGACTGGAAGCAGATGGAGTTTGTCTACGAACTCAACAACTACCCCGAGGAGCACCGCCCCAGCTTCGTGACCACCGACTCCATGCTGCATACCTTCCACATCTTCTACGACTACCTGCTGCGTACCATCGAGGTCACAACGCTGTACGACAAGCTCACCGCACTCGCCCAAGGGCTTCTGCAGGAAACTGCAGACCAGTACCGGGAGGCTGAGGAACCCGAGCTCCAGGAGGCGGCACGCCTCAACTTCGCCTATGCGCTGGTTCCGGTACGGTTGCTCGGATTGTCTCCCGGCTCAGAGGTGGGCGCTATCCCGGCGGAGGTGGAGGCGCTCGCGGGCAAAGAACTGGCACTGATAGAGGCGCACGAGGACATGGATACCTCCGGCCCCTCCCCCACTGCGGGCTTCAAGGTGGACTACTCGCAGTTCATCCCCCGCGGACACTATACCCGCAGTGAGAAGCTCAAGAAGTACTTCCTGGCCATGATGTGGTATGGCCTGGTCCCCGTGGCGCTGCGCAACATGAGGGACGAGCTGGCCCCGCGACAGGCCCGCCAGGCCGTGCTGCTGGCCCACGCCATCCTCTACGGCAAGCTGGGCGAGGAGCCGCTCGGGAAGCTCTGGCAGGAAATCTACGAACCCACCGCCTTCCTGGTGGGCTTTGCCGATGACAACACCCCGGCGGATTATGGCAAGGCCATGTACAAGCTGTTTGGAGAGCCAGTGGACACCCGCAAGCTGATCCCGGAGGAGAATCTCACCCAGCTTGCGGAGCAGGTCCTGGCGCTCCGCAAACCCGGAATTGTCATGGCCTCGGTGGGCGAGAACACTGGCGGGGAACCGGACCCGGAAAAGCCCGGTATCCCGCAGTTCCGTCTCATGGGGCAGCGCTTCATCCTGGACTCGTACCTGTTCCAGAACATGGTCTTCCCCCACGTGGGAGCAGGACAGGACGCACCGAATGTCGAGGTGGGCAGCTTCAACAAGCGCACCTTCCCCATGGGTCTCGACGTCATGTCCATCCTGGGCTCAGAGCGCGCCTATGAGATTGCAGACCAGGTCTATCAACAGACCCGCTTCAAGAATTATGCCACGCAGACCCAGAAACTCCGGGAGGAAGTATCCGCCTACACGGAAAAGAACTGGACCAGTAACATCTATAATGGCTGGCTGCACACCCTTAAACTACTCCTGGAGGTCAAGCGAGAAGGCTACCCGCAGTTTATGCAGGGCCAGGCCTGGACCGACAAGCAACTCAACACCGCGCTGGGCAGTTGGGCCGAGCTACGACATGACACGATCCTGTACGCCAAACAATCGGTAGTGGCCGAGTGCGGGGGCGGTCCCGAAG
>JAAYIR010000279.1 GCA_012523355.1 candidate division WS1 bacterium | reverse complement strand
CTTGAGGAGGGCACAGTGCTCGCGAAGCGCCCTTAGCGCTTGCTGCACTTGCGGCTCCTGGTGGTGGCCCTCGAAGTCCACATAGAACACATACTGCCAGAGTTGCCCGCGCGTAGGACGAGACTGGATCAAGGTCAGGTTCAGTCCGTGGTCCGCGAAAGCCCCCATGGCCTCGTGCAAGGCCCCGGGACGGTGTGCGGTCGAGAAGACCAGGGAGGTCTTATCGCGGCCAGTGGGCCGGGCCTCCTCCGTCGCAATCAGGAAGAAGCGCGTGCGGTTGCTGGGCAAGTCCTCGATATTGACCGCCAGGACGTCCAGTCCATAGGCCTCCGCGGCCTCCAGCGGGGCCAGGGCGGCGCCGTAGGGATCACTGGCGGCCTGCTGGGCGGCGGCGGTAGTGCTGGAGGCAATCTTCACCTCGGCGAGGGGCAGGTGTTCAGCCAACCACTGTCGCGTCTGGCTGAGGGGCTGCGGGTGCGTGTATAACGTGCGGACCTCGGGCAGGCTGGTGGTCGAGAGGACTGCGACATGGACGGGGACATGCAGCTCCGCGCAGATCTTCAGCTCGCTCTCAAGCAGGCAGTCCAGGGTCTCAGGCACCACGCCGCCGGTGGAGTTCTCGACCGGAACCACGCCGATCTCCGCCTGCTCGGCCTCCACGCGGCGGAAGACCTCGGTGATAGTGGTGACGGGCTCGTACTGGGCCTGCGAGCCAAAAGCCTGGAGTGCGGCGACGTGGCTGAAGGTGTGCTGCGGGCCCATGAAGGTTACGCGTAAGGGCTGCTCCAGCGCACGGCAGGCGGAGATGATCTCGGTGAAGAGACTGCGAACCTGCCGGGGGGACAAGGGGCCGGCGGCAGCGGACACGGAGCGCAGGACCTCGGCCTCGCGAGCGGGGTCGTAAGCGGGCTTCCCCTTCTCCGCCTTGAGGGCGCCGATTTCCTGGGCCAGCGTCGCCCGCTCCTGCAGAAGGGCGGCGATCTGGGCGTCGATTTCGTCTATACGCTGCCGCTGCTGGTTCATGGCGGCAATGGTAGCACGGGAGGAGGAGAGGGTCAACGGGGGAGGAGTCTGGAACCTGGCCACTTCGAGGAGAGGTGGGAAGCGGGCGTCGGAAGCACCCGATCCGCCGTGGGACTCGATGGCGGACGACCTCGCTCCGGGCGACCTGCCCTGGAACAGGGGGGCGTCGGAGCTGTCCCGCGCCAAGTGCCAGGTGACGGGTCTGGTGGGGAAACGCAAAGAGGAGTGGAGGTCCGAGCCGGAGAAATGAGAACTTCAGGAGGAGAGATGGACATGAATGGCTTGCTGCTGCGGAAGAAGACGGCTCCGGGGCTGACGGAGATCTATAGTCCGGGCGTGGGGCCGATTGAGCTGCTGTCGTTCTCGATCGCTGAACTGCGCGCGGGGGAGAGCCTGGAACTGGATACGGGCGCGCAGGAGTACGCGGTGGTATTGCTGACCGGCCTGGTGGACCTTAGCCTGGGCGAGGAGTCGTATACGGGTCTGGGCGGGCGGACCTCGGTGTTTGCAGGCAAAGCGACGGGCGCTTATCTGCCACCGGGGAGAGATTGCACGTTGACGGCGCAGAGCGCGGCGCAGATTGCGCTGTGTGCCGCGCCGGCAGAGGCAAAACGCGAGGTGGGGGGAGTGCAGATCGTCCGGCCAGAAGAGGTCAGCGGTCGGCGGGTCGGAAACTGGAACTGGCGGCGGGACGTTTATGACCTCATTGGGGATAACGTGCCCCAGGCGCAGCGGCTGGTGGTGGGGGAGACCATCAACACGCCGGGGAACTGGTCCAGCTATCCACCGCACAAGCACGAGGTGGACAACTTCCCGGAGGAAGTGGCGATGGAGGAAGTGTACTACTACCGGCTGAATCCGCCGCAGGGCTTTGGTCTGCAGCGGGTGTACACTGACGACCGCAGCCTGGATCAGACCTACGCAGTAGAGGACGGGGACACGGTGCTGCTGCCGCGGGGCTACCATCCGGTAGTGGCCGCGCCGGGGTACCAGCTCTATTACCTGTGGATGCTCGCCGGGCGCACCGATCGGCGGATGCGGCCCAAGGATGACCCCGTGCATGCGTGGGTGAAGGCAACCGGGGAGATGGCGAGAGACATGGGGTTTTGATGATCAGGGAGAGTGGAGAGTGGCGAGGCGCTCGGAAGCAGGAGAGTAGTAGCTCACCATTCTCTGCTTTGAGATAAGAGACGAAGAGGCGAGTCAGTATTCTGAGTAAAGGAGCGAGATTATGACTGAGACATGGCGACAACAGATGTCCCTGGGGGTGGTGTTCCCCATGGCTTATCCAGATACGCCGACGGCGGAGGATCTGCTGCAGGCGATCGAAGAGGTCTGCCTGGACGAGTTCTTCGACGTACTGGAGATCAAGCCGGCGGACTCGGCCACGCTGAGCCAGATAAGGGCTATCGCGGATCAGGCGGGGGTGAAGCTGATCATCGCCGGGCAGCCGCCGCTGCTGGGAAATAAGCTGAGCCTGAATGATCCCGATGAAGCCGGGCGACAGGCCGCGATCGCGAACGTGAAGGCATCCATTGACGCGGCGTATGAGGTGGGAGCGCCGCTGGTGGCGGTGCTCAGCGGCCCTGATCCCGGTGAGGCGGCGCGGGAGAAGGAACTGGGACTGCTGGCCGATTCCCTGGTGGAGTGCTGCCGGTATGCCCAGAGCAAGGCGCAGGACTACGTGGTATGGATCACCCTGGAGACCTTTGACCACAACATTGACAAGCGTTGTCTGGTGGGACCGAGCGCGCTGGCCCGGAAGCTGGCGGAGCAGGTGCGCAAGCAGGTGGAGAACTTTGGGCTGACGGTGGACCTCTCGCACTTGCCGCTGCTGGACGAGTCGCCTTCCGAGTGCCTGGAACAGGTGATTGACTACCTGATCCATGTGCATGCGGGGAACTGCGCAATGCAGGTCACCTCACATGAGGCGTACGGCGATCTGCATCCACGGTTTGGCATGGCCGGGACCGAGAACGATGTGCCCCAACTCAAGGAGTACCTGGAAAGCCTGATCTACAGCGGGTACTTCAAGTCTGAGACGCCGACGGGGAAGCCGGTCCTGACCTTTGAGGTCAAGCCGCTGCCGAACGAGAGCCCGCAACTGGTGCTGGCGGGGACGAAGCGCACGTTCCTGCGTGCGTGGGCGGAGCTGTAGAGCTGGCGGCTGAGGGGGAACACTGGTCACATAAGCCGGATTCATCGGAGCCTCTTGCAGGAAGAGGGAGACTGGTTGTGGGGTGAGGGAGAAGCCCGCGATAGGGCGGCGCTCACACAGGGGCGCTGGGGAGAACCCTCCCCGATCCGAGGGCTGGTCGAGGACCCACCCTAGGCCTGCGAGAGGCTCATCCTAGTCATCTGGTTCATCGAGAGAGGGTTGTGGAGTGAAGATTGTCATCGCACCCGATGGTTTCAAGGGCAGTCTGTCGGCGCGTGCGGTCTGCGAGGCGGTGGCTGCCGGACTGAAGCAGGCTGACCCGGAGGTCGAGGTGGTAGAGGTCCCCATCGCTGACGGGGGAGACGGCACTACGGAGGTGCTGGTAGAGGGTACTCAGGGACGGCTCGTGGAGCAAATGGTGATTGGGCCGCTGGGGATGCCGGTACAGGCGGTGTTCGGGATTCTGGGGGATGCGCGTACGGCTATCATCGAGATGGCGACTGCCTCCGGCCTGGCCTTGCTGCCGCCGAAGCTGC
This sequence comes from candidate division WS1 bacterium, assembly GCA_012523355.1. Classification (GTDB taxonomy): domain Bacteria; phylum Armatimonadota; class Zipacnadia; order Zipacnadales; family Zipacnadaceae; genus Zipacnadum. The sequence goes on along the minus strand of JAAYIR010000279.1, from coordinate 6,397 downwards.
GCAACCCGCTCAACACCAACACTTACGGGGTGGGGCAGCTCATACAGGCGGCTCTAGACCACGGCTGTCGAGACTTCATCATCGGGGTGGGAGGTAGCGCGACTAACGACGCGGGCGCGGGCGTGGCGCAGGCCTTGGGAGCCAAGTTCTTCGACACCGAGGGGAAGGAGATCACCCGCGTCACCGGACGGACGCTGCGCCAGCTCGGTCACATTGATACAGGGACGCTGGACAGCCGGCTGGAGGAGAGTGGCTTCCGCGTGGCGTGCGACGTGAAGAATCCCCTGTATGGGCCGGAGGGCGCAGCATACGTCTACGGGCCGCAGAAGGGCGCGACCCCGGAGGCCCTCGCAGAACTGGACGAAGGGCTGCAGCGCTTTGCGGAACTCGTGCAGCGGGAGCTGGGCAAAGAGGTGGGCAATTTGCCGGGCGCAGGAGCCGCCGGAGGTCTCGCGGCAGGGCTGGCGGCTTTTTGCGACGCTGAGCTGGGACCGGGCGCAGAGGTGGTTCTGGACACCATCGGGCTGCGTGAGATTGCCCTGGGGGCGGCTCTGCTAATCACCGGTGAGGGACGGTTGGACAGCCAGACTCCCTATGGCAAGGGCCCTGCGGCAGTGGCGCACCTGGGCCGCGAACTGGGCATCCCCGTAGTGGCGATCGCAGGGGCCGTGACCTGCACAGTGGAGGAGCTGGAGACTCTGGGTCTGGCTGTGGCCTGGTCCTGCTCCAGGGGGCCGGAAAGCCTCGAGGAGGCGATGGAACCGACGCGAGCACGGCAGAACCTGGAACTGGCGGGATATAACCTCACGCGGACGCTGAGACTGGGGGGGAGAGTCGCGAGGCCAGAGTGAGCAAGTTGGCCCCTCCTCTGGAGGCGAGTGAGGTCAGCGGCAGGAGGCAGCTTGGGTCAGCAATCGGGACAAGGGAGGCAAGACTATGGCGCGACGGATCAAGATCACTGCGGGAAGTGTGAGCCAAACCGCAGTGCTGAATGACAGTCAGACGGCAGAGGCCCTTTGGAATATCCTGCCTATAGAGAGCACGGGCAATACCTGGGGCGAGGAGATCTACTTCACCATCCCCCTCGAGATAGGGGAGGAGAACGGGCAGGCGACGGTGGAGCTGGGGGATATCGGATACTGGCCGCCGGGACCGGCGTTCTGCATCTTCTTTGGGCCTACGCCGATGAGCAGTGGTGACGAGATACGTCCAGCCAGTCCGGTGAATGTGTTTGGGCACCTTGAAGGCGACCCCAAGGCTTTCGTGGTCGTGCCTTCTGGCAGTCGGGTTACGGTCGAGAAGGTGGAAGAGGGATAGCTACAGGCCACGGAGGCGCTCTGGCGCTCAAGAGGCATCAGGTGATGGTACATGGGACACCTGCTGGGGATTGACCTGGGAACCAGTGGCGTCAAGACACTAGTCATTGAGGAGACGGGCCGCGTGCTCGGCAGCGCGGTGGAGGCATACCCCCTGCTTACGCCCCGGCCCGGGTGGGCGGAGCAGGAGCCGGCGCAGTGGTGGGAGGCCACCATCCGCAGCGTGCGGGGGGCTCTCGCCAACGCCGGGGTCAGCGGCGAGCAGGTCTCAGGACTGGGGCTGTCGGGGCAGATGCACGGCTCGGTGTTTCTCGACGGCCAGAACGAGGTGGTTCGTCCCGCGATCCTGTGGTGCGATCAGCGGACCGCAAAACAATGCGAATGGATCACGGAGGCCGTGGGCCAGAAAACGCTGGTGGCTGAGACCTGCAATCCCGTGCTGACCGGCTTCCAGGCGCCGAAGATCATCTGGCTGCGCGACGAGGAGCCGGAGAACTATCAGCGTGTGCGGAAGGTCCTGCTGCCCAAGGACTACCTGCGCCTGCGGCTCACCGGAGAGTACGCCAGCGAGGTGAGCGATGCCTCGGGGACCTCGCTCTTGAATGTGCCGGAGCGAAAATGGTCAGAGGTGATCCTGGAGAGGACCGGCATCCCGCGGGAATGGCTGCCGGAGGTGTATGAGTCGCCGGAAGTGAGCGGGAGGATCAGCACGGAGGCGGCGAAGCTGACCGGCCTTGCGGAAGGGACACCAGTAGTGGGTGGCGGTGGAGACCAGGCCGCGGGCGCTGTGGGCAATGGGATTGTGGAGACCGGCGTGGTCTCCAGCACGCTGGGGACCAGTGGCGTCGTGTTTGCCCACCTGGACTCGCCGTTGATGGACGCGGAGCTGCGGACGCACACCTTCTGCCATGCGGTGCCGGGGAAATGGCACGTCATGGGGGTGATGCTCTCGGCGGGTGGGTCGCTGCGGTGGCTGCGGGATACGCTCTGCCAGGAGGAGAAGGCCCGCGCGGCTGAGACGGGACGCGACGCGTATGAATACATGACCGAGGCGGCGGCGACCGTCCTGACCACTGAGGGGCTGGTGTTCTTGCCTTACCTGACCGGGGAACGGACCCCGTACCCCAACCCCAACGCCAAGGGTGTGTTCAGTGGACTGACGATTCGGCATACCAAGGCGCACCTGATCCGCGCGGTGCTCGAGGGCGTCGCCTTCGGGATGCGGGACTCTTGCGAAATCATCAAGGCCATGGGGGTGGAGTTCATGCAGGTGCGGGCCTCCGGGGGCGGCGCCCGGAGCGTCTGCTGGCGGCAGATGCAGGCGCACGTAACGGGCGAAGCGCACTGCAAGATCGACGCCGAGGAGTGACCGGGCTTCGGGGTGGCGCTACTGGCGGGCGTGGGTAGCGGAGCGTATGACAGTGTGGCGGAGGCCGGCCGGGCAGCCAGCCAGGTGGTGGACGAGCTGGCTCCAGAACCGGCCGCAACCCGCCGATATGAAGGGTACTATCAACTTTACCGCAATCTGTACAGGCAGTTGAAGGATTCCTTTGACGAGGCACAGAAACTTGTAGAGGCGGAGCGCAGCGCTTAGCTGACTCCGTCCCAGAGCTAGGTTTGACATGGCCAACGGGGCTTTGCTATAATCGCCGCTGTTGACTTGCTTTCATCCGCAGTCCTAATTGCTCATACCCAAGGAGGACACAGCGCCATGCCCGGTAAGAAGATACTGGTAGTAGACGATGAACGGCATATTGTGCGCCTGGTGCAGGTGAACCTGGAGAAGGCCGGCTATTCGGTGCTGACCGCCTACGACGGCATCGAAGCGCTGGAGGCAGTCAGTAAGGATAAGCCGGATATGATCGTGCTGGATGTTATGATGCCGCGACTCGATGGCTTCGAAGTGCTCAAGAAGCTGCAAGCCGATCCCGAAACACGGGATATCCCGGTGATCATGCTCACGGCGAAGGCTCAGGATGCGGACATCTTCCGGGGCTGGTCCTCCGGGGTGAGCTCCTACCTGACCAAGCCCTTCAACCCGCGGGAGTTGCTGACCTTCGTGGAGCGCATCTTCCAGAGCATGCAGACGCCGCCGGGCACGGGCTTCAGCGGCACCGATGACGAGGAGCAGGTCTGGGACGTGTAGGCAGACAGGAAGGCGCGAAGCATTAGCACAGGGGCGCCGGGAGGCGCCCCTGTTGAGTTTAAGTGAGAAGGAGCAAGGCGGTGACACCTACTCAGCTTCGCGCGGTCGGAGGGATGACCGGAAGGACTAGATGGCTCGCGGGGCGGAGGGCGGGGGTGGGAGGAAGAGAAGAAATCGGCGGAGGAGAGAGTTTGACAGACCCTCCGCACAGGCTATAATGACGCCGAACTACTAAGGAGACATGTTGCGCCATGTTCTGGCGTTTTCTCGGATTCGCGCGGAGATACCGCTGGATGTTGGTGATGGCCACGGGCCTGGTATTCGTGGCCACCGGGTTCAACCTACTGATGCCAGAGGTGATCCGCCGACTGGTGGATCGTCTGACGGTCTTTGCGGGTATCTCCCATAACCTCTCTGCCTCTCCTGGCAATCCCCAGCTCCTGGAGCAACTCCGCGAGAGCCAGGCAGACACCTCCCGCTGGGTGTTGTGGATGATCGTGTTCCTGGCCGTCATCTACGTGATGCGCTGGCTGATCACCTATGCCCAGCAAATGACGCTGCTGGTGGTGGGGAATCGCATCCTGTTTGACGTACGCCAGAAGCTGTTCCGACATCTGCAGCGGCTGTCGCTGCGCTTCTACGAGCAGAACCCTCATGGGTGGATCATGGCGCGTGTGCTGTATGACGTGGACGCGGTGCAGGCGACCCTCTCGGGAAGCCTGGTAGACCTGATTAGCAACACGCTGCTGGTAGCCGGCGCGCTGACGATTCTGTACATATACGACTGGCAACTGGCGCTGATTGCCACCCTGGCGTTGCCGCTGTACGTGCTCAACTTCCTCGGGCTGCGCCGGGCCATCCGCCGGGAGGCCCAGGAAGCGCGGGACCAGTTCTCGCAGGTGTACTCCATCCTCTCCGAGGACATTGCCGGGGTCAAGGTGGTCATGAGCTTCGCGCGTGAGCAGTGGGAGGCGCGACGCTTCGTGCGGGAGATTCGCGAGACCATCCGGCGGAACGTCCGGCTGGGGCGGATGCGTACCATCCTGAGCGCCAATGCTACGCTGATTACCGCGCTATGTGATCTGGTGGTGCTCGGGCTGGGGAGCTATCAGATGCTGTACCATGGGACCATGACCCTGGGAGGGCTGATCGCCTTCCGCAGTTATCTGTACATGCTGTTTCAACCGATCATCGAGTTGGTGAGGGTTAACGACGTCATCAACACGGCGATGGCGGCGGTGGACCGGATATTTGAGACCTTGGACACGCCGCCGGACATCCAGGAGCCACGCAATCCGGTGAAGCTCGGGCGAGCCCGCGGGGAGGTGGAGTTCCAGCACGTCGGCTTCTCCTATGAGCCGACCGAACCGGTATTGCAGAACATTGATCTGCGCGCGGAGCCGGGGCAGGTAATCGCGCTGGTGGGGCCCTCGGGGAGCGGGAAGACGACACTGGTACATCTGATTCCGCGCTTCTACGACCCGCAAATGGGCCGGATCCTGATAGATGGTCACGATCTGCGAGACGTGTCGCTGCGCGAGCTGCGGCACAACATCGGGATGGTGATGCAGGAGGACTTCCTCTTCTCGGGGAGCCTGCGGGAGAACATCAAGTACGGGCGCCCAAATGCCACGGATGAGGAGGTCGTGCAGGCGGCCATTGCCGCCAATGCGCATGACTTCATCATGGACTTTCCTGACGGTTACGAGACGCAAGTGGGGGAGCGCGGCGACCGGCTGAGTGGTGGGCAGCGGCAGCGCATCTCCATCGCGCGTGCGATCCTGCGGAACCCGCGCATCCTGATCCTGGATGAGGCGACTTCGGACCTGGACTCGGAGTCGGAGGCGCTGATCCAGGAGGCGCTGGTGACGCTGATGAAGAACCGCACGACCTTCACCATCGCCCACCGGCTGTCCACAGTGATGAACGCGAACGAGATCCTGGTGATGGACCATGGGGAGATCGTGGAGCGGGGGACACACGCGGAACTGGCGACGGCCGGCGGGCTGTACTCCAAGCTCTGCGAGGTGCAGTTCAGGCGTGGGCAGGAGAAGATTGAGGAGCATGAGGCACTACTGCACAAGTCGGAAGGAGAGCAGTAGATGAGACGGAGCATCAGACTTTTCTCCTGGCGCGGTCTCCAAAGGGCCCAACGCGCGAACTTCCGGGTCGGCGCGCTGCTGACGCTCTTGATGGGGCTGGCCCTCTGTGCCGAGGTGGCGGCGCAGACGCCGTCGCGCCCGCACGTGCTGGTTGTCAAAGGCACGGAGCTGGGACCTGATGGCCAGGCGTACGCGGGTGACGTGAATGACGCCTATGCGGCTGTAGTAGAGGCGCTGGGGGCGCTGGGCCTACCCTATCGCACGACCACTGACGGCGAGGTGGCGCACGGGCTGGAGGACTTGACGCGGCCGGCAGCGATTCTTCTTCCCTATAACCGGGCGCTGACCCCCGCGGAGCTGAATCTGCTCACGCAGGCCACGCACAAAGGCGTGCGGCTGGTGGTGTTCCTGACCACAGCCGATTCGCTCACGCAGGCCCTGGGCGTGCAGCCGGGGGAGGCGGTGCGCGTTTCCGCCACGGCGCCGACAGGTACCCTGAGCCTCCGGGGGGACCCTACCAAGCTGCCCGGAATGCCCGCAAGTCTGGTGCTGGGGGCCTCTTTTTGTCGCCCGCTCACGGGCGTGGGGACTGAGACCGAAGCCGTGGCCTGGTTGGAGTCGGGGAGCAAGGAGCAGGCCCCGGAGATTGCGGGTACCCTGAACGGGGTGGGGGCATACCTGGGCTTTGCCCCGGCCCCGGGACACAAGGCGGAGTTGGGGGCGCTACTGTGGGCGGTGCTGGGGAAGTTGGCGCCGGGAGTGGTGAGCGAGACGCTGCCGCGGGGGCCGCAGGATATCGGCCCGGTGGGACGGTACGCGTCGCTGCTGGAGAT
>JAAYIR010000278.1 GCA_012523355.1 candidate division WS1 bacterium | reverse complement strand
GTCCCCCTCTCCTGGCGCGGTGAGAGGGGAAGCGGAGGTGAGCCCGACACTTTAAGGGAGAGAGGATATGCCTACTAGCGATAACTACGGATTTGTGGTGGGGATGACGACGGATGACTTCGTGGCGCCGGAGCACGTGGACCGGCCGGCCCGGACCGTGGATAGGGTCCTGGGGGCACTGGCCAGGCGGGTGCTCAGCAACGGGGTCTACCAGGGCTGGGAGCTGCAGGCGGATAAAACCGTGAGCGCGGGAGCCGGGCTGCTGGCCGGGGCCTGGGGCGAGACCGGAAGCGCACAGGCGATAAGCGGCCTCACCAACGGTGCGACTAACTACGTGTTTGCCCTGCCCACCGAAGAGACGGCGCCGGAGGGGACGGTGGCCTTTACTGGGCAGCTTCAGCCACTCGCGCCACCGGGAGGTCTGGCGCTGGGAAGCCTGACCCTCGACGCGGAAGGCGAGGTCACGGAGATAGACAACCACGGCGAGCGCGGGTGCTTCGCCCTGCTGAGCACGACGCTGAGCGGGAGCGGCACGGTGGCGAGCGTGGGCGGCGGCGAGCAGGCGGTGGTGGAGATCAGCCACGCGCCGCTGGCGGTACCCGGAGCCATTGTCTTTGCCGCAGGCCAGGAATTCAGCTTCACGCTGGAGGAGACCTGGAGAGCCGACGGCTTTCGCGCGGTGGTGACCAACGAGGACACGGAGCCGCATGACCTGACTTACGAGTGGGAGAGGCGAGGGATTCAGGACTAGAGGCGACATGCGCACAGGCCTTCTCTAGCCGCCTTGCAACTGAACCATCATGAAAGAGCTGTTCTACGTGTCAATCTGGGGAGGACTGGGAGAGGCCGGACGAGAGGCACTGATTTGTGCGGCAGCGGGAGCGCTGGGCGCCATCGTGAACTGCGTCCTGGATGAGCGGCCCCTGGTCCTGCCCCGGCTGCGTGGCAACAGGCTGGAGCTGGGCTTCCTGGGTCACCTGGCGACCTGCGTGGTGGTGGCCTTCATCGCGGATGGCGGCTTTGAGACGGCCTTCCTGGCCGCGCTGTGCGGGACGGTGGCGCTGCGGGTGTTCAAGCAAAGGGTGGAGAAGGCTTTTGAGGAGGAGCTGGCGGCCAGCCGAGAGCGCAGAGGGAAGTCGTGAGGGGTGCGGGCGGAGGCCAGCGCGCCAAGGCCTCACCCCCTCGGCGGCTGGGGGCAGCCGCCGGTCCCCCTCCCCTGGCAGGGGAGGGGGAGTGGATTGGGAGTGTGGGCCGGCCTCCTGACGCGCGGGGCGCGTCAGTCGTGCGGCCCCTCCAGTGGGGAAGGTGGCGCAAGGGAGGTAGTAGGCAAGGTGGGTGAGCGGGCGGCAATTCGGCGCGGACGCCGAAAAGCCGCCCCTACGGGGACGGCGGAGGCCCACCCCGACAACCACCGCCGGGTGCGATAAATCGCACCCCTACGCCAGAAGCGGCACCCCTCCCAGAGCGTAAAGGGAAGGCGGAGGCGACAGGCAAAGACCGTAGGCGGCGGCGCGCAGGCTAAAGGATCAGGGAGCCGCCCTGCGTCAGGAGCTCGCGGACGCGTGAAGCAGGCACCTCCTGGACCGACAGCCCGCTGTCCAGGGCTACGAAGGCGGCCACCCCCGCCGCCTCGCCGGTCTGGTTGAGGTTCACCATCACCCGCACCGCACTGAAGGCCACCTGGTCCGCGTCGAGCATACGGCC
>JAAYIR010000277.1 GCA_012523355.1 candidate division WS1 bacterium | reverse complement strand
TCCTTGGGCACGCCCCGGGTCCAAATCCCTCCGCAATCCGGAGGCGCATACTTGTCCTGGATATCGTCATAGTAGGCCGCGGTCAGTAGCTGCGCGACTTTCTTCTCCAGCGTCCAGGTAGACATGATCTTAGGCTCCTTTCGGCCAGCCGCAGGACTAGATCGCCTCCCCCGGCCAGCCGGTGATGATCTACCCCGCCGCTGGGGCTCCCGCGGACAGTTGAACCCCTGCGGGCCGGTGTGATATGCTGCGCACATGACCGACGCCCACGGGCAGCACGGGTCGCGCAAGACCAGGAGGGATGAGCACGAGCTTCTCCCGGCGCAGGGGCCGCCGCCGGGTGAGCTGCCCTCCATCAGCCTTCCGGAGGCCCACAAGCTAGCGCCCTGGACCCCCGGATACCGGGCGTTCCCCCGACCCCTGCACTGCCACTTTCACGCCGACTATACCATGGGTATGCACCGGCAGGAGTTCACGGAGGTGGCGCTGGTGGTCAGCGGGCGGGGCCGCGTGCGCATGGCTGACCACCTGTGGACCACCGGCCGCGGCGACCTGCACGTCATCCCCGCCGGCGTGGCCCACGGTTACACGGCCATTCGCAATCTCAACGTGTACCATGTCGAGCTGCCAGCCTCCTTTCTGCAGCGCCACGGGCCGGCCCTCCACATGCTCCCGGGCTTCAGCATGCTCTTCACTGTCGAGCCGTACTTCCGCGTGCAGAGCGGCTTCCGGCATGGCTTGAAGTTGGCGCCCCAAGATCACCGCCACGTGGTCCAGCTCTTTCGGCTCCTGGAGCGCGAGAGCGCTCTACCCCAGAAATCGAGTGCTTTCTCTCTGGACACCCTGGGGCTGCATGTGCTCGCCACGCTCTGCCGCCTGTATGCCGAACAATTCCCGCACGACGATGACCTGACCGCCCTGCCGCGTCCCACCCAGGCCTTCGCCGGGGTCTTCCGTCTGGTGGCCGAACGTTACCAGCAGAAACTCAGCTTGACGGAGTTGGCCGAGGCCGCCCATATGCATCCCAGCCACTTCTGCCGGCTATTCCATCGGGTTATGGGGATCACGCCCATGGGCTATGTGATCCACCATCGTGTCCAGGTGGGGCGCCTGCTCCTATCGCAGACCTCGCGCAGTGTAACCGACATCTCCCACGCTACCGGCTTCTACGACACCTCGCACTTCTGTCGGACCTTCGCGCGGGTCATGGGAATGTCCCCCAGTGAATACCGTCAGTCCCAGCCGGTGGCGGACGCCCTGGCAAGTGTGTGGGACGTGGCTCCCCTCAGCGACCCGGCCCCCGAGCAGGACTAGAAGCTGTTTCAAAACCCGGGTAGGACAGGCCTACCGTCTGTCGCGAACTGCAGGAATCGCCTGTGTACTCGGTTTCTGCCCAGGCCACACCGGCGACACGCCGGTGCCACCGGGTTTCGAAACCGCTTCTAGATGCGTCTCTCCCGCGCCCCGGTTGCGGGCAGCAACCAGAGTGGGGAACTCGCGCGCGCGTGGAGGCGTTGGTAACACTGGATCACGATGTACACAGAGTCGTAGTTGTAGGCTGAAACAAGTGTCGCTTGGTGGCCGGGAGCTCTGGCTCCCGGCCGCTCTCTCCTTACGTGAACGCCCGGCTGGCTTGCGATCCCGTCCTCCGTCAGAGAACTCACCGGGCCTGACCCGCGCCGGAGTAGATGCGGAGGTTAGTGATCTCCGCCGGCGTCGGCCACAGCAGGAACGCCAGCGTATTTAGATTGGGTAGCCATTCCGGGTCCTCGAAAGCCAGGGCCAGCTTCCCCTCCACATACATCTCGGCTTTCGGTGGCACGAACTGCACAATCACGTGCTGCCACTTGCCCTCCTCCGGGTACGGCGATTCCTTGGACACCACCACGGCCTTCTCCTGTCTCCACAGATGATTAGCCTTGTCATCGTGCCAGCCGAAGGACAGAAAGTACCCGCTGCCCGCCGTGGCCCCCCACAGACGCCGGCCCGCCGCCTCCCCGGGCGGTGTGTAGCCCACGGCCATGACGCGCCGGTAGTTGTTCTGGAGCGGGCGCAGGTCGTACTCCACCCGCAGCGGCGGGGGCAGTTCCTGATTGAACGCGAGAGTGGCCCAGCCGCTGTCGGCCCGCAGCGCGCCCTCGGTAACTACCCAGCCACCGTCCAGAACCTCCCAATCCAACCCCAGGCGCGGCCAGGTGAAGTCGTTCTCATAGACCAGCCTCCAGTCCTGACCAGCGGCGAAAGGCAGGTCAGCGCCCTGCGGTGTGGGGCCGCCAGCAGGCTGGAGGACCTTGAGAGTCGGCAGCTCTGCTGCCGGGACCAACGTCAGATCGCCGGGGGCAACCTCCTCCAGGGGGTCAATCGAGGCATTAAAGCCCCAGTCCGGCTCCAGGCTGGTGACGATGAACATCACCACGTTCTCGCCCGGTTGCAGGACCGTGGAGGCACGCTTCTCCCACCAGCGACGGCCGTTCTCCATGATCTGCTGGCGGTTGACGTACAGCGTGAGCCCGGTCGCGCTATTGTATACGTTGAAGGTGACAGGAATCTCTCGCGCCGCCCGGATGACGGCCACCGCATAGGCCACGGCGAGCTTGCCCTCACCCAGTTGAGCCTTGAGGTCCAGGCGCCCATCCTTGCCGCTGTAGGTCTTCCAGGCCAGTGCCCCCGCCGGAGTGTCATAGGTGGCGGAGAGGTCCAGCTTGCGTTCAGGCGGATGGACGGCTTTCTCAATGCCGGCCTTGCTCAGGTGCGGGAAGGGCCCGACCAGGGCCCATTCCTTCAGCGCCCCGCCCCCGAAGGCCAGCCTCTCGCTAGCCCGCAACTGCCAGTCCGGCCCCTGGAGGGTGTAATTGACGGGCAGGCGGAAGACCCCCCAGGTGCCCTCGGGGACGGTGAAGCCGGAACGGAACCGGAGTGCGGGCGCCTCCCCTCCGGGAGGCACCGTCTGGGCCGGGGGGGCCTGCGGCTGCCATTCCGCAGGAGCCTGAACCTCCACCGTCAGCTCCACCTCCGGGGCCCAGGGCGGAGACTGGGTGTACAGGTCCACCGCGCCTGGCTTGCCGGAGGCGTTGTCCACCAGCCGCTGAGGGCCATACGCTTCCCAGGCGAGCGTCTGCCCCAGCAAGGACCGTACGGCCTCGACCGGCAACACTGCGGGATTCTCCGCGAGGGCCTTGGCAGCGTCATTGAGGCAGGCCCGGACCCCCAGGCGCGTGTGCTCGCTGAAGGGCTCCTGCCGCTGCAGGTCGCTCAGGCGCTTGCGGATAGCCTGCCACTGCGCGGGAATCGCACCCAGAGCCTTCTCGGCTCCGCTCAGCCCCAGCAGCGCCTGGTCGGCAGGATGAGCTACAGCCCGGTTGACCGGCGGCCAGACCGGCCGCTCCACCCCCGAGGTCTCATTGCGCCAGAGCACCAGCCCCGTCGCTTCGGGTAGCCAGCCGTCCAGTTGGATCCCCGTGCGGGAGTTGCGGATGGTGTTGTGGTCCACCACCACATCGGACGTGGTGCGGAAGACGTTAATGGGCGCGTTGTTCTAGATCACATTATTGCGCACCACGACGCCGCGGATCATGGGGCCGCGATACACAAAGCCCTCGGCACCGGAGGCCCTGACCTGCGCCATGCCATCACTGCGCAGGGCTATCGCGCTCCAACCGTCGCCGGCGCCAGGGCCCTTCATGCCATAGCCCTCCAGGATGCGGTTATCCAGCAACTGGATGTAGAACTCCGGCGCCGGACCGCCGTAGTTGAAGCCCAGCAAATGGAACCCTGTGCTCCGGGCGGCGGTGTTGCCAGCGGCCACACAATCATAGGCGGTGCCGTACAGACTCACCGCCACGCTCCCATCCGACATGCTGTTATCAATCCACATCAGGTGATTCATCCAGACGGTCGCCGCCACCACCGACTCCTCATCCGGCGGCAGTTCAAAAGGCCGATCCAGGGTCAGCTTATTCCCCTCGCGCTTGACGATGAGGCGGTACTGGCCCATGCCTTTGCCGGACATCACCACCAGGCAGTTGCGGTTCTCTGGCCAGCCCCACTTGACCTCATCGGCCAGCGTGACTTCCGTGCCGTTAATCGAGGCCAGCTTGCCCACATAGGAGCCGCCACCCGTATCGGTAGTCATCAGCTCCCGGAAGCCGTGGTACATGTGCCGGATGGTATTGCGGGCGAAGTAGATGCCCTCCCCGTGGCTGCCATTCGTGTCCCCGGTGAAGGAGTTGTCCTCCCAGATCAGGTACTTGCCGGAGGGATAAGACCAGGCGCCTAGCGGCTCGTAGATGTTGTTGCGCGCGAACAGGGAGTACGTGCAGTCCTGCAGGCGGCACCCCTCGCCGTCGGAGTAGACCTCACAGTCCAGGATCTGGCAGTTCTCTCCACTGACGATGATGGTCGGACCGGCGGGAGCGGCCCGTCGCGCCTTGGCGACCTCGGGGTTCCAGGTCGCCATCGTGCGGTCCATGTGCAGCCCGACCCGCTGGATCCAGACGTTCCCGGTTCCCCCCTGGGCCGCCCCAGCGCTCTTGATGCCGGTCTTGTGGTTGATGGCGTTGATGGACAGGTCCTGGATGGCGAAGTTGTTGGTGCCGGAGAGCAAGGCGTCGGGGGGCGTCTGCGTGTCCTGGAACTCCAACAGCGTCTGCTGTCGCGCCACGCCCTGAAGCAGAACGTGGGGGGGAATGGTGAATCCGCCCGCCACATCCCAGCGCCCCCGGCCCAGGTACACGGTGCCGCCTCCGTTCTCGGCTGCGGCGGTCAACGCCTTCTGGAGGGCGTAGGAATCGTCGCGATTGTCGTCGGGGATTCCCCCGTAGTCCGCCACGTCAAAACGGTCGGTCTTCCAGAAGAGCTCGTGCGGCTGGATCGTCACCTGGCCCGCTCTGCGCCAACCGGCGGGGCCGCCGAAACCGTTATGGACCCAGACCTCATAATCGCCTCTCGCGAGGTTCTGGGGCAGGTCGAGAGTCAGCGACCAGCACTCCTGCTGAGAGGGCTTGAGGGTCGCCGTCGTCTTCCCTCCCTGGCGCAAGGCGGCCCGGGCCTGGTCGTTGAAGCTCAGGCAGCGGCCAAAGACGCGCAGCCAGCCTCCGGGCGAAGCCTCGGCGCCAAAGTCCCCCTGCTGCCACCAGACCTGGGGGGAGTTGAGGTACACCCAGGAGGACTGGCCCGTGGCGCCCGCGACCCGCGTGGCGTAAATACCCTCCTTGAGCGCGGTCGGGATCTCGAACTTGACTGAGCTGACGCTGGCCTGCAGCGGAGCGATCCGCGTCGGGGCGCCCGAAGGCGCCGCGGGCGCGGCCTGCGGCTGGCCGGGATCCCCATCCGCCAGGCGCAGGAACTCCACCTGGCACCGCTCGGCGATCTGGTCGCCCTGCAGCAGCGCCACCTCTCCGGGCTTGACGGGGTCTGAATACCAGAACAGTGCGGGACCGTCGGGAGCAGCCTGCCCCGGCATCGGAAGCGCGCTCAGAGCCACCACAGCCAGTACGGCTAACAGCAGATAATGCCTGTGCACAGTGATCTTCCTTTCCTTGGAGAAGACCAGGGCGACAAGTCTCCCCCCCGCTAGAAGCTGCTGCAAAACCCGGGTAGGACAGGCGTCCCGCCTGTCGCGCACTGCGCGAATCGCCTGTATACTCGGTTTCTGCCCAAGCCGCACCGGGTCTTGAAACAGCTTCTAGGCCGTCAGAATCTTCACGACGAAGTTCATCCCGTACCCCAGCGAGCCGCCGGCGATGAAGCCCAGGAACAGCGGGAGCGCCGCGCGGTAGGCTCGCGGCCCGCCATAGTGCAGAAGCAGGAGCTTCACCAGCCACGCCACGAAGCAGGAGAACCAGTTGATGCGCACCGGCTGCGTGGCGGAAATCGCCAGGCCGGCCGGATGCACGGGCCACCAGGTGAAACCCCGGTGCAGCCAGCTCACCAGCGCTGTCAGGCTCGCCCCCAGCAAGAGCAACAACCAGTTCACCACCGAGGTCGGCTCCCCGCTCTGAAGGTGATTGGCGATCCACCCCCAGTGATAGCCGGGGGAGCCGTTGAAGAACCAGCCCGAGGCATTAACCCCGCCGTAGCGGTAGGGGAAGTACAGATAACAGGCGTAGCAGGCCACCATGGAGGCCACCAGCGCCACCATCCCGGTAGGCACCGCCACGCGCGGGCGATCGAGATGGGCCAGGTCCAGCACGCGCAGGCCCATGGCCCCCGTGCCCATCGAAAAGAGATTGAGGTCGCCGGCCCAGATATAGGAGAAGCCCAGACCCACCATCTGCTGCGGCCCCAGATTGCCGGTGCCCACCAGATCGAACACCATCCCCGACGCAGAATTGGGCGCGCGCAGAGAGCCGAAGCCGGTCAGCGCCAGTAGCTGAGTGGTGCCCAGGAACAGCATCATCCCTGACAGCAGCGTCGCCAGCGCGATACCCGGACCCAGCCCGGTCATCGTGAGCAGGTACCAGAGAACCGCCAGCCCGGCGAGCACCGCCGTCCAGCACATCCGGTAGGAGGCGATCTCCCCCTCGTCACTCAGGCGCCCGCGCCAGGTCAGGGCCAGGTGCTGGCGAGCGGTCCACAACGCGCCCCCTACCACGAAAAGCAGCGAGCCCGTCTGCACCATGGCCAGCGCGGTGCCGCCCATGGCGTGGGGAGGGCCCTGGCTCAGATTGACCCCCAGGATGGTGAGCACCCCGGCCACCAGGGTGGTCAGCCAGTGGAAGCTCCAAATGCTGAGCAGCGCATCAGTGGTGACCAGGTACCCCAGACCCACGAACAAGATGTTGAAATCCAGCACCCCGCCCGTCCCCCGAAAGAGGTTGAAGTACACGCGGTAGTAGGGCAGCGGATTGAGCGCCATCAGCCCGGTGCCCGACACCAGGAAGGTAAACCCATTGTAGAAGATCAGCGCAAAGGCAACCACGACCCCCACCCAGAAGAGACCGCTGCGAAAGAGCGGCTGGTCACGAAGCTGGGCGGCGCCCACCAGCTCCAGGGGCAGGGCGGTCAGAGGATAGGCGAGGTGCTCATGCTCCTGCCACTGCTTGCGCATCAGGACCATGAACGCCAGGCTGACCGTGCAGACGAGAAGGAAGAACAACCCCCAGAAGCCCATCGGCCCCAGCCAGACCCCCCAGGGAGCCTTCTCCCCCACCGGCACGCCCTCATAGTACCACGTCACAGCCAGCCCTGGCCGGGGAATCAGGCCTGGGGGAGCGCGGTCCACCAAGTGCGTCTGCCAGTGGTTGTCGGGGCGCGCGTAGTAGCTCAACCCGGCGGTGAGGGGAAACAGGTATCCGGCATGACCCATGCTCGGCACCACCGTGGCGAGCATCAGACAGAAATAGATGAGCGCCTTGTCCGCGGTGGTGAGCAGCCTGTGCGTGAGCTTGTACACCGGCCCCGCCAGCGGCCAGCAGATGATGAAGTGCAGACACAGGCCGCCAAAGGTGGCAAAGCTGTCTGTAAACCCTTGCTGATCCGGGAAGCGCTCATAGCCG
>JAAYIR010000276.1 GCA_012523355.1 candidate division WS1 bacterium | reverse complement strand
TCAGGATAGGCCAGGGCCTCCACCTCCTCGACCTTCGCGGCTTCCGCGGGGGCCCGGTTCCCCCAGTTCCAGAGATTAGTGTACTGCTCATAGGCGGAGCTGCCCATCTGGGGGTAAGCGTAGCGGTATTTAAACTCCAGGGAGCGACGCACGTCCGGGCCGCTGACGGTTAGGGTCGCCCTCTGCGGACAGACCGTCCCCAACTCGCCCGGACGGAACCAGCGCACGCCGCAGTAGCGCTCCAGAAAATCATACACCGCGTAGCAGGTGCCCTGCTCGCTGAAGAGCTGCGGCCAGGTGGCATAGCCAACCGGGTTATCGGGGTCATATTGAACAGCCGTGAGCTGATCCGCATCCTTACCGATGAGCACCAGCGTGTCGGGGAGGAAGCGAATCAAATACTCCTGGGAGGCCAGCGGTTCACCCGGGAGCTGGAGAGCCGCGGTCTGCTGGCTCTCCCCCACCAGAATTCGCGGGCCGGCTACCGGAGCGGCGTCCGTGGCCATCGGCAGGACGGCGCCGGTGACCTGCTGGAGGTGATAGCGTAGCTCCTCGGCGGCAAACTGGGCGGCGCAGGTGGGCCGCTCCGCCAGCACGATGGTGGCCACCGGTTGGCCCTCCCGAGCCAGCACGACTGAGTTGTTCTCCTGAGCCGTCGCCGCGCTGCCCAGGCTCACTGCGGCTAACGCTATCAGGATCAGGCTGAGTTGCTGTCGGTATGGCATTTAGTCTCCCCCTTCAGGTTGCTCGAGCGCTCCCCATTTCAGGTCCAGGGGAGCACCCCATAGACTGAGGTACAGATCGCGAATCGCTTCCCCGTTCTCACGGTTCAGCGCGTAGAGCCCAAACCGGACACCGGAAACCTGGCCCGCCGGCATGTCGGGCAGGCTGTAAGTCACGGCGAAATTGGAGGTAATCCAGGCATCCTTGTCTCCCAAGTGCTGCCGCAGGTGCGCCGGGATCACCCCCCCGTAGACGAAAAGGGCCTGCTCGTAGTCGTAGAAGAGCGCCAAGCCGCGTGCCAACTTCTCACTGCTAAGGCCGAACCAGCCCGAAAAGGGATACTGGGTCTGGTAAAACTGCTTGTTCTCGAGCTTCAGCGCAGAGATTCCCCCGTCTTCCAGCGGGCCGTAGAGGGTATCGCCCCGTTCCAGGGGGGATACGGGCGCGGTCCGGAAGGGGAACACGAAGCTGGCACTGAAGTCCCGGGAGGCTTTCACGACCTGGTACATCTCGCGGCATTCCAGATAGGGGAGGTGGTTGTAGAGGCTGAAATAACGGTACATTTGCCCCTTGAGAGTGCCCCGGGTAGCTTCGACCACGGTCCAAGTACCGCCCTCGCGCTGGAAAGCCCGATCCACCTGCTCGGCGACCACGGCCACGGTCGTGCGAATCGGACCGCAGGCGACTACGATCGGTAGGCGCTGCCAGTCTACCCCGGCTTGAGTGGGCCCCCACATGCCTGGCGCGCCGTAGGTCACCAGGTCCGTACCCCCCGCGCTCAGACGGGCCAGACAACCCTTGAGCCGACCGTCGTATACCTGTTGTTCGTTCCCCTGGATACCTGCCTGCAGGAAGCTGTTGCTCAAGAGGAGATGGTAGGGATGCGAGCCGCTGGGAGCGTTCTCCTTGAGAGTCACGTCTCCGTTATCCTCGGGAGTGTCTGGCAGCGCTTCCGGACCATAGGCCAAGTAGTAGCGCTGTTGTGCATAGGGAGCCAGATCCACCTGCCACAGAATCTCATCATCCGGATCGAGGTGATGATTAGGCACCGCCTGGTACAACCCGGTGCCGTCCTTCTCATCCACCTGTAAAGGCACAGGCTGTCCCCCAACCGGGATCAACCGCAAGGAACGGGTGTCTATCGCCGCCGCTCCCGTTATCCGGAGCACGGTCTCGCCAGTAACCATCACCGGCACGTGCGTGCGCGGTAGGCCCGCAGTCTCAGTGATGGTCAGGCCCACGCGGCCCGCGGGCAGGACCTGTGAGCCAGTCTCCGCAGACGAGCCTGGGACGGCAAGCAACCAGAGTAACAGCAAGATGGAACCGCCCGGAAGAACTCGCATGCTCCTGCCTCCTCTTGATAGGGCAACCAGTTCGCCCGTGACCGCGCTCATACCTGTGTCTTCAGATAAGTGTCAGGCAATCACCAGTCAGAATCCAGGCAATGCAGGCCCACCGCATGAGCCGCGTTCAGGGCGGCGGCATATTCCTCCGTAATGATCCGCCTGCTCAACGCCGGCTCTTCCCCCGCCCGAAAGCAGGGCCCGTACGGTCATGGTGTGATATGCCCGCACTCGGAATCGCCACAGGGCTCGTCGCCTTCTCGACCCTCCGCCGATATCCCAGCGCACGAGCGCTGGTGTAGGTTTCAGTCCGCGGGGCTTCGCCGGACCAGCCAGTTGCGGCGGCACCGGCCCCGGACGGAAGTGGAAAGGCAAAGACGAGTAAAGCGAGCGCCCAGCTTCTGCTTGAAGCGAACCGCCGGGCGGTTGAGCGCGTAGGAGATGCTGATCAGCCGGGTTCGCCCGCGCTCGGCCAGCCGGGCGTACATCTCCCGGCGCAGGACGGGATGCAGGTTCATTCCTCGGTAGCGGCGGCTGGTCTTAGCCCCAAACAGGTAGGCCTCGTCCTCCGCGAGTCGCCGCCGGCAGGGTTCAAAATCCAGTTCGCGCAGGTGGGCCCAGGCGAAGGCGATCAACTCGCCCCGCGACCAGGCGCCGAAGCCCCAGAGGCCCTGCTCCAGCCGGCCGCGTGCCTCCGCTTCGGTGAGGTCCCCCTCGGGCATGGCGGCCACGGCCGCAGCGTCAGCCGGTTCCAGAAGGCACATGATCAGGTCAGGCACTTGCGTCTCGGGCGGATCCGGAGGCAGCCAGTCGAGGGACTCCTCGACGAGATAGTAGGGGGTGATCTCCAGGCCCAACCGGCGGAGAAGATCGAGAAGGGTCTGGAGCAGAAGGCCATGGCGGATCACGTCGCGGATTCTGGAGAGCGTGGAGGTCATAAGTCCTGGTCAGCCAAGGGCGGGCAGATCCGCTGGCGCACTTGGACAGCCGAGGCCGGGGAGCGGCCGAGCAAGCGGCCGAGGGCGACGGTACGCTCGACCAGCGCGGCATTGGTGGCGAGTTCGCTCCGAGCCTCGTCAAGCCAGAGGTTGTCTTCCAGCCCGACGCGCACGCCCCCGCCGGCGGCCAGCGCCATGGCCGTGGCCG
>JAAYIR010000275.1 GCA_012523355.1 candidate division WS1 bacterium | reverse complement strand
TTCCGCCCTGGGCGATAGACTGCTGGCTGGCCAGTCCCGGCAGCGTTATGTCCAGCGCCTGGTGGAGCCCGATCTCCAGCTCCCGGTCCTCCAAAATGGCGCCGATGAAGTCGTCGAGCTCCCAGTAGTCACCGCCCCAATGCCCGGCTTTCAGCGCCTCCGGTGGCGGATTCAGCCAATGTTCGGGCAAGAACTCTTCGGCAAAGTCATCCAAGGGCTGCCACTCGAGCTTCTCTGACCGGCTGTTGAGCCAGACCTTGGGGACATCACCGAGGCCCCTGGGCATCTCAAAGCACCCCTCGGTCCCCTGCAGGGACACGTATCCCATGTTGTGCGGGCGGTTGCTGAGCATGTCGAGGCGCAGGACGACCAGGCCACCGCCGCTGAGGCGGCAGAGCGTGGTGATGGAGTCTTCCTGTTCGTAGGAATCATCGCGGGGATCGCGGTAGTGGTGGCCGGTGCCAGCGCAGCACACGGCCACGACCCGCTGGGGAGCCATCCATTGCAGCGCCGGGCCGAGGCTGTGGGTGCAGTAGGTATTGCCGTTGATCCCCGTCTGCCAGCGCCGGCGCCAGACGGTGATCTCGTTGAGCTCTTTCAGCTCGTGAAGATACTCTCCCTCCGCGTAGTACAATTCGCCGAACACGCCGGCCCGCGCCATGTGCTTGACCAGCACCACATTGCGGTTGTAGCAGAAGTTCTCGGCCATCATGTAGCGCCCGGAGCTGCGCCGGGCCGCGGCGACCAGCTCGCGGCACTGCTCGTAGGACACCCCGGCGGGGACCTCCGAGAGCACATGGAGACCCCGCTCCAGCGCCAGCACGGCATGAGGAACGTGGAGCGGCATAGGGGTACCGAGGATCACAGCGTCAATGGTCCCCGAGTCAAACATGGTTTCGGCGCTAGTGAAGGTATGACTGACACCGACCTCGGCCGCCCGTTCAGCCAATAGATCCTCCCGCAGGTCGCACATCGCTACCAGTTCGGCACGGTCATACGCCTGCAAGGAGGCCACAAAGCTGGAACCACGCCCCACCGCACCCACAATGCCAAATCTTAGCCGATGGCTTGCCATAACGCGATTTCTCCTAAATCTCATGACACGCCAGGCCCAACATGTGGGCCATGCGTTTGATGACGCCCACGTGCTCGCCTGAAATCAGGGCCGAATGATGGGTGCCGCCCAGTTCGCTGAAATCGCCCAGGAAGTCAGGTAAAACGCGATCCTCGCGGCGAATCCAGAAGTGAGGGGAGTCGGGCAGCCCCGGTTCCAGCGCTCGGGCCAGAATCTGCACCGGCGAGACGATGATGCTCAGAGTATCCCCAGGGGCGGGAGCGAGATTCACCAGTGTGGCTGGCCCGGCTCGCAGCGGGAATATCGGCACCACTGGGTTCTCGAGCGGGCCAAGGGCCAGAGCTTTCTCCACCAGTCTCGGTTTCTGGTTTGCCATGGCCAGGTTGCATTCGCCCATGTGGCTAATCAGAATCCAGTTCTCCGCCCAGTCCGGACAGAACATCTCACAGAAGGTCACCTCTCTGAACCCCTGCAGCAGGGCCCCGACCAACGCGGCGGTGAGCACATCCCCCTCACCGGCATACCCTACACCGCGTTCCATGGCCTTAGAGGCTTCCAGGAAGGGATAGGTATGCAGCCCGAGGGCTACATCGAACTCGGTGAAGTTGGCGGTGAAGGCCCCGGCCCCCATGTCCGCCAGCATGGCTCGCACCGCCAAGCCGACGCGATTGCTGTCCGTGAGCCGCTCGGGGACCAGTCCATCGCAGTCGTACCTGGCCATGTCCTCGGCATTCTCGCCAATCACGTCTCCAGCGCTCACCTGCGCCAGGTATGAGCCGAGAGCGTTCACCTCGACGCGTTCCGTGTGGACGCCCAAGAGCTTCTCAAGCAGGGAAGCCTCAACCTGGAAGTCGCCCATACCTGAGAAGGGCTCGCCAATGGCCAATACGCGCATGGTCCGCAGGGCGCGGGTGATCTGGGCCGCTCGTGCCACTTCGATGACAGCTTCAAGAAAGTCGCTTGAATGCACATACCCTACCACCAGTTCATAGCGCCGGCCCACACGCCGCAATACACTGGCCAAGTCCTGGACGCCGTGGATGGCGTGATTGCGGATGAGCTCCTCCCGATTCACGTGATCGGCAAAGCGAGGGTTGGGCGTGGTGTCGAGGAGAAGCAGCGGCAGGGGGGCGGCCTGCAGCGCTTCCACGGCTTCCAGCGAGGGCGAGTACGAGAGATGCAGAGTCGCCAGCAAGTCCACCTCGGCGGCGGTCAGGGCCGCGACCTGGGCCTCAACCTGCTGACGGAACCAACAGGTCCTGGTCAATACCACCTCCAGGCCCTGCGCCTGGAGGCGCTCCACGACTAAACGGGCGAAAGTTTCCATATCCAAGCGGAGTTCCGGCCCCGCCTCTTCATATAAGGCGAGATACAGGGGCAGGACGCCCACTTTGGGCGGTCTGAGACTCATGCTGATCATCCTCCTCCGGGGGAAAGGTGGGATCCGAGCGCGCCAGGATACAGGCGCTCCATGACTGAGCGGTAGGCCAGATAGTGGTCAGCATACCGCGTAGTCTCTTTTGAGCACGGCTCGTACTCGTCCTGCACGCGATAGAAGCGCGCCGCGGCCTCCTGCAGGCTGGCAAAGGTCCCCGCGCCCAGGCCGCCAAAGAGAGCGGCGCCGAGCACCGGCGCCTCGCCACAGGCCGGGACGCGTAGCGGCAGCCCCAGCATATCAGCCAGGAGCTGCATCCACCACGCGGAGCGCGTGGCTCCCCCCAGCATACGTAGCTCACGCGGCCGCGTGCCGGCACGGCTCATCAGTTCGAGGGCGTCGCAGGCGCCAAAGCCCGCCGCCTCGGCGACGGCTCGGACGAGGTGGCCTCGCTGGTGCGAGAGCTTCAGCCCCAGGAAAGCGCCGCGCACCTCGGCGCGAAAGGCCGGGGTGGCGGTGCCGCTGAAATGCGGCAGGCAGACCAGTCCGTCGGCGCCGGGTGGAACCTGTGCCGCTTCCGTAAGCAACTCTTCATAGGCTGCCCCCGGCGCGGACAGGTCGCGGAGCCAGGTCAAGACAATGCCACAGGTCTTGGCGTAGCTGAGCAGGAACCACAGTCCCGGCACGGCATGGGGACCGCTGAGCAGACCCAGCCGGCCAGCCTCGCCGGGCTCGACAACGGTGCCAATCAGGGCCAGCGCCGTTCCCACGGTGCCCGACGCAATTCCGGGCTGAAGATTCGCCACCCCGACGGCGCCGGAGAGCTGGTCGTTGCAGCCCAGCGCTACCGGCAGGCCCACGGGGAGACCCAGTTCCTGAGCAGGGGCTGCCTGCAGATACCCCGCCAGATCCCCGGGGCGCCCAAGATCGCTGAGCCATTCCCGTGGGGTCCCCACCGCCTCCAGCGCCTCGGGCCACCAGCGGCCGTTCTGACGATCCAGCATCCCCGTGCTGGCGGCGTTGCTGACATCCAGCCGCCGCTCACCAGTCAGGCGCAAAACGAAGTAGTCGGGGAGGAGCGTCACGTAGCGCGTAGCGGCCCACACCCGCGGCTCGTTCTCGCGCAGCCAGAGGAGCTTGGGCGCCGAGTTCACCACGTTGAGGGTAACGCCACCGGGGCGCCGGTGCCCGTCCGGCCCCTGCAGCAGTTCATTCAGCCGCTCGGTCTGTTTCTGTCCTCGGGTGTCCAGCCAGATGACCGCCGGGCGAAGCGGCCGGCGCTCGGCGTCCAGCAAGAGGAAGGTCTGGCCCTGACTGCACAGACCAAGGCCCAGCACCGGGGGCCGCCCGGCGGTAGCCTGAGCCTCCCGTACGGCCTCCACTGCGGCGCGCCAGTAGGTCTCGGCAGGTAGTTCGGCCCAGCCGGGATGTGGGGAATTGGCACGATACTCCCGCCAGGCTAGCCCCACCGCCTGTCCGGATTCCACCTCAAAGAGCCCCGCCTTGACGGCCGTGGTGCCCAGATCAAGGCCCAGGAGGGCGGGGCGGGGCACCTACCACCACTCCTTACGGGCTTGCACCTCATCCATGAGCCTCCGGGCATTGCCGTAGAAGAGGGCCTCCATCTCCTCGGTCCCGAATCCGAGTTGCAGACAGGTGTCAACCAGCGCGGCCATGGACTCGTATATGTAGAGGGTGTATCCAGCCTCCACCTCTGGTGGCTGGCGGTTGGTGTTCCAGGAGTAGTCGCTGCTGGTGAGGTTGAGGTACTGGTCGCCCTGCCAGCGCCGCCGCCCCCGCATGTACAGGATGGGAAAATCGGAGCCGAACATGAGCCGCTCCGGCCCCAGCCGGTCCAGGGCGAGGGCCATCACCGACGGGTTGAGGACAGCGGAGGTGTCGAACAGGATACCCGGCTCGTTCTCCAAGGCACGAAAGCCCTCGCGGGCATAGCGCCCAGCATAGGAGCGGCCCAGGTGGGCCACCACCAAGACGATCCGGGGATAGCGCTGGCGGATCTCCAGGACCTCTGCCAGGTTCTGAGGATCGGCCAGCCGCTCGCGGCGCGGCAGGTGCAGCGTCAGCCAGCCGCCCAGCTCGTCGAGCAGCCGCAGGTGGTCGTGAGAAAGGAAGTCAAAGACGCTGCAGTCCTCGCCCGTGAAGCCCTCCCACATGTCCTGGTAGGGCTTGAGGCCCAGGAGACCGGGACGGCGTAGCTCCTCGAGGAGTTCGTCCCCGGACCATTCGGGTCGCACCACAGCCAGCGCAGCGTTGTCAGTGCCGCGAAGGCCCTCGGAGAGGTAGGCGTTCATCTCCTCGCTGTGGCCCTCGCGATGGGGGCTGCCGAAGGCCAGGAAGGAGACCGCTCGGCCCGGGAACAGCTCCCGGTAGCCCAGGGTGGCTTCTTCCAACGTCTCCACGCCCCCCACCTCCGAGGCCCAGCTTGTCCGGCGCTTCTCCGGCGGAAGGGGATCGAGCTGCTCAGAGAGACATATGTGGCGGTGGGCGTCGAGGATCCGCGAGGGCAGATGGGGCTCCAGGCGCTCCGCAAAGAATCGGCGATCTACCTCATTCAACTCATATCGCGGGTGCACTTGGCCCTCCGGTACAACAGGTACACTCTATTCCCCGGCGGCGCCCGCCGGGAGGAACTCCTCGGCGGCCGTGGCCCACAGCGACTCCAGAGCCAGGCGTGCCGCCTGCACGGTGGTTCCCCAGGCCAGTTCCTCCGGGCTGCCAGGGTCTGTCCCCTGCGCAGCCTGGGCCGCCTGCTCCACCGTGGCACGCTCCTTCTGCCAGGCCACCACCGTCGGGCTTTGCTCGGCCAGCCCCTCAAGGAGCGGGCGGGCATGGTCGTCCAGAAGCTGCAACTCACGGGCCATGTCGGGTCGCCACACCATCTCCGCCAGGCGTTGCTGACGACGGGGGGCGTCCGCCCGGGCCACGGCGAGCCACGGCTCCGTTGGCTCGTTGAAGTCGCGCATCGTCCAGCACACCGCACGCGAACCCGCCACCGGGACCAGTCGCAGCGACCCGCCTCCCTGGTACTCGAGCTGCTCTAGCTGGGCGGGGAGGAAGACCCCCGCCGAACCGCGAGTGAGCAGCCAGGCTTCCGTGTGGGCCTGGTGGGCCGCGAAGAACCAGTACTCGTCAAGCGGCAGGGGGCCCCGGGCCGGCGCCACTCCGTGGGTGGTGAGACCGGCGGTCCACTGCTCCGCCCCGGGGTCCGGGCGGACGAACCCGCCCCAGGAGTGGAGCCGAAGGCCGGAAATCCAGAGGCCAGGATCGCCGACCACAAAGGCACACGCATACACCCAACTGGGCTCATCGGCATAGAAGACGCAGCGCAGAACAAACGAGCCCCGCACCTCTTCCCCGACGAGCAGAGACCAGACGAAGTCGGCCATCACGCGCTCGCCCTGACTCTCCAGGACGTTGAGCGGCCGCAGCGGGCCCTGGGTGACCGTCTGCGCAGGGGTGGCGGCACCCAGAGCCACGTCCGGAGCGACACTACTCCAGCCCCAACGGGCATGCCCGTTGTACCGGAGATTCGCGGCACCTATCAACCGGTCGTTCTGGGCCG
>JAAYIR010000274.1 GCA_012523355.1 candidate division WS1 bacterium | reverse complement strand
CCAGGGCTGCGGCGGCCCGGGAAGCGGCCGCCAGGGCTGCGGCGGCCCGCGACCCAGAACCAGACCATCCTGTCACTGAGGAGTCACCCGTGAGGTACAACACGTGTCCCAACCACCCCGGCCGCATCATCGAGAGTCACCCATGCCCAATATGCGGCCATCCCGCCATCCCGCCCGTCGGCCGGGAACCACGCCGCAGCATAGCACTGGTACGCAACCCTAAACCGGAGGTCGAAGTGCAAGACTCAATCTCAACTTCAACTCTAGAGTCGGACATGACAGCCGAGGAGCGCGCCTCGCGGGTGGAGATCACCGCTGGCGGGGAGACGGTCAAAACCACCGTTGGGGCCCTGGAGGACCTTAACAAGCACCTCGACCGCAACACCGGAGAGGTCTTCCAGCACACCTTGGACGACACCATGTTCCCGGCGGTCGAGCGCGACAACGTCCCGATGATCAAGATCGGCTTCGCCGGCACGGTGGAAATGACCCAGGAGGAGTTCGAAGCCTACTGTGACCAGGGACTCGAGCCGGGCCGCATCGTCAAGGTCACCATGACCGGCTATCTACCCGACCCGCACGCGAGGTGGGTCAAGCGCACCGACACCGACCTGATCACCGGGCACAAGCGCACCTGGTGGGAGCAGGAAGGCGCGGTCAAGGTGAAAGCGCTGGAGCTGGGGCGCTTCGAGCTGGGGGCTATCTACGATGGCGAGTGATCCCCGCCCCTGCCAGGGCGACGCCTTTCGCATGGCCCATGACGGGCACGGGCAGACGTGCGAGGACTGCTATCGGAGCGAATCGAGGGGCGGCAAGTGCGCGGGGGAGAGCCGCTGGTACTTCATGCTGTGCCTGCTGGGGCCGCTCCGCGAATGGCTGGACGAACACCCGGAGCTCGATGGAGACCGGGCATGACGGCCGTGGACGCCTACGTGCGCACACGCCGACGCGCCCAACGGGCTGGGCTCACGCTGCGGCAGTGGGACGCCGTACCCCGGCGCCGTCGGGTCTGGCTCTGGTGGGTGACCCTATGAGGGATGCTATAGCCAGACTCTCGCTCGAGAACCTACGACTCCGGGCTCTCCTGGGTGAGGCCGACCGTCTGCTCGCGGAAGCCGCCCCGGAGCGCGCGAAGGCCGCGACCTGGGATGATCTGGTCCGGGCGGCCGAGGAGCGCGAGAGCAAGGCAGTCCAGCCCCCCCAATGCAAGCGGGGCCGGCATGGCTGACCAGGCGAAGGAACCGGTGATCTACGTCTGCAGCTTCCCTGAGATGGCCCCATCGCTCAACGAGTGGAGCCGCTGGCACTGGGCCAAGAAGAAGGAACAGCGCGAGATCTACCAGAGGGTCTACGAGGCAGAGCTAACCCGGAAGGGCAACAAGTGCCCCCGAGGTCTCGCTCGCGTCGAGATCCACGCCGTGCTGATGTATCCGGAAGGG
Organism: candidate division WS1 bacterium; assembly: GCA_012523355.1. GTDB lineage: Bacteria > Armatimonadota > Zipacnadia > Zipacnadales > Zipacnadaceae > Zipacnadum. The sequence continues at coordinate 573 of JAAYIR010000274.1, read as the reverse complement.
CGGCGCCGGGACTCCGACAATATGGAGGCCGTGCTCAAGAAGTGGTTCCAGGACGCCCTCGTCCACCTGCGCATCATCCCTGACGACACGGCCGAGAGGTGCCACTTCCATACCCCCCGGATCATGACCGGCGGGAAGCCCATGACGGTCATCACCATCGAAGGGTTCACGACGCTCGAGGAAGGAGGCTCCACATGAAATCCGGATATCGCCGCCGCGTCACAAATTGTGACGTCTGGCGTCACAGACCCAGGGACGCCCCCCAGAGCATGCCGGACGGCCGGCTCCACGGACGTTGCGAGCTCTGCGGAGAGATCCACCGGAACCCCGACATGCGGTACCGCTGCCCCGGCTGCGCCCTGGTGGTCTGCGTGGCCCACGCGCAGGAACTGGAGTACGTCTGCCCAGACTGCGGGGACCGGATGGAGATCAGCCCGGAGGTGGCGGACTCATGAGTATCTGCGAAGAACTCTGCGTAGAGCTGACTGACCACTGCAACCAAGCTTGCGTCCACTGCTCGACAAGTGCAACACAGGATACTGCGAAGTACACGAGCCTATCTCTTGAGACTGT
>JAAYIR010000273.1 GCA_012523355.1 candidate division WS1 bacterium | reverse complement strand
GGGAGAGCGTCACCCCGTGGTAGAGCACGCCACCCCCCTAGAGTAGGGGAGGGGGCGGAGGGCCTCACCCCCTGGGCGGCCACGCGGTGGCCGCCGGTTCCTCCAGGGAGGGCGTTAGGTCGAGAGGTGCGCGCGGGCGGCAATCGCGGGCGGACCCGCGAAAGCCGCCCCTACGGGGAAACGGCAAGGCAGCGGACGGAGGAGCACGCCACCCGCCTGGCGGCGCGGTCGGGGACGACCTCCTCCTCGGGCGACCTCCCCGAGGTTAGGGGAGTGGGTCGGAGGGCGCCGAGTAGGCACCAGGGCATCACCTGGAGGTATGGGCGTGTAGGCGGGTCATGGAAAGGGCAGTGACGGGCAGGGCGCCTGTGTCGCCGGCTGGCGAGAACCAGAACTGTAGATTGTGGAGCTATGACGATGAGAACCCCCAAGTCATTTCGACTGCATATAGGCCTGTTTGGCCGCCGGAACGTGGGTAAGTCCAGCTTGCTCAATGCCATGACGCGGCAGCAGGTTTCCATCGTCTCGGAGTTCGCGGGCACCACGACGGATCCGGTGGAGAAACCCATGGAGTTGCTCCCGCTGGGGCCGGTGCTGTTCATTGACACCGCGGGGCTGGATGACGTGGGCGCGCTGGGGCAACTGCGGGTAGCCAAGACCCGGCAGATTTTTGACCGCACCGATCTGGGGGTGATCATCACCGAACCGGAAGAATGGGGCGAGTTTGAGGAGCAGATGCTATCCGAACTGCAGCGGCGGGAGATTCCGGCGGTGATCGTCTTCAATAAAGTGGACCTGGGCTTTCCGCGGGCCGACCTGGTAGAGCGCTTCACCGAGGAGAAGATTCCGGTGGTACGCACTGCTGCCGCAAGGGGCCAGGGGATACTGGACTTTCGCCAGGCGCTGCTGGACGCGGCCCCGGAGGACTTCATTGCCAATCCGACGATTCTGGGGGACCTGGTGGGGGCCGGGGAGCTGGCGGTGCTGGTGGTGCCGGTGGACAAGGAAGCTCCCAGGGGTCGGCTAATCCTGCCGCAGGTGAACGTCATCCGCGATCTGCTGGATAATGACAGCTACTGTCTGGTGGTAAAAGACCGCGAGCTACGAGAGGCCCTGGGACGGCTCAGCGGCCCGCCCAAGCTGGTGGTCACCGACTCGCAGGCCTTCCAGAAGGTGGCTGAGGACACGCCGCCGGAGGTCCCCATGACCAGCTTCTCCATCATCTTCGCGCGCTTCAAGGGAGACCTGGCAGAGCAGGTGCGGGGGGCGCTGGCCATGGAGAGCCTGCAACCGGGCGACCAGGTGCTGGTGGCGGAGGCCTGCTCACACCACCCCATCGAGGACGACATCGGGCGGGTGAAGATACCGCGGTGGCTGCAGGAGTACGTGGGCGGGGAGCTGGTGTTTGAAACAGTGCAGGGGCACGATTTCCCGGAGGATCTGTCGCCGTATAAGCTGGTGGTGCATTGTGGCGCGTGCATGTGGAACCGGCGGGAGATGCTCAGCCGGCTGCTGCGCTGTAAGGAAGCCGGGGTCCCCATTACCAACTATGGCGTGGTGATTGCCTATTCGCTGGGGATTCTCGAGCGTGCCCTGCAGCCCTTCCCGGCGGCGTTGGAGGTCTGGAAGGAGGCCCAAGCGAAACAGGCGGGGTGAGTCGCCCCGCCCGGTAGTCGCTTCGGGAGAGACCTCAGGGCGCAAGGGCGTCGCGGCTGCCGAGGCGCAGGACCCGAGGCTCCCCCAGCTCCGCGCTCCAGGGCATCACATACGGAATCCCCGGCAACAGGTCGAAGCAGTCATCTGCCAGCGGAGCCTCCCCGTCCGGGTCCATAACAACCCCCCACACAAAGGCCGGTGAGTTGAAAGTCAGGGTCTCGCCCTCCAAGGAGAAATCCAACTGCGGCGGCGCGAACTCCAGGTCCCGGAAGCGCTCGAGGAAGAGCCGGTGCTGGGCCAGGGGCCGGCCCTCCTGAAGCAACACCGCGAAAGCGCCAGACTTGTTGAACCCGAGCTTCTCCCATTCGGCTCGTGGAAATTCAGCCACTTTCGTGGAAGCGTTGGCGGGAAGGTCCACAGGGAGGGTCTCATCCAGAGGCAGGCTACCAGCCAGCAGGAACAGCCCGTAGCGGACCTCGCCAGACCAGGGCTCCGGAGTATCGTTAACGCCGAAGACGGCAACCGTATCGCCCTCGGAGGCAACCACCACCGTGACCGGCTGGAAGGCCCGGCGGACAGGATGGTAGGCGAGGTGGCGGCGTCGGTAGTAGTCTACAATGCTCCAGTTGT
>JAAYIR010000041.1 GCA_012523355.1 candidate division WS1 bacterium | reverse complement strand
GCTGCTGGCACGTAATTAGCCGGGGCTTCCTCAGGAGGTACCGTCATTGTGTTCGTCCCTCCTGACAGAGGTTTACGACCCGCAGGCCTTCATCCCTCACGCGGCGTCGCTGCGTCAGGCTTTCGCCCATTGCGCAAGATTCCCTGATGCTAACTCCCGTAGGAGTCTGGACCATGTCGCAGTCCCAGTGTGGCCGACCATCCTCTCAGACCGGCTATGGATCGTCGCCTTGGTGAGCCGTTACCTCACCAACAAGCTAATCCACCGCGGGCCGATCCCTCAGCGCCGGAGCTTTACCGAATAGGCCATGCGACCCACCCGGGCTATCGGGCATTAGCAGCGGTTTCCCGCTGTTATTCCCGTCTGAAGGGCACGTTGCCCACGTGTTACTCACCTGTTTGCCGCTCTCCCCGGTCTCATTCTTCCCGAAGGCTTCCTGTGACCGGTTCTCGCTCGACTCGCATTCATTAAGCACGCCGCCAGCGTTCGTCCTGAGCCAGGATCAAACTCTCCATTGAAATGGAGACCCCTCCTCCGGGCCAGTGACCCGGAGTGGGGAAGATCCGTCTTCGTCTTGGGCTCGCACGCACGCTATTTAGTTGTCAAAGACCGCAGTGCCGAAGTGGCCCCTTCAGGCCATTGACCTCTGGCAGAGGCTAAGAATACACTATCCCTGCCCGCCTGTCAAGAGGCTTTCCGAACTTTTTTGTGCGGGAGAATCCCACACTCTTTCCGGGGCCGTTTGGCCTGATTACGGGGGGCGCTTCTCCGGCAGAACAGCGCATACCATATCATGCTTCTTGCCCCCTGTCAAGACCTTGGCTCAAGAAAGATCCTCTCTTTCTCTGTAGACGAAGTGTGCTCGGACGTTGTTCTCTCTGTGTGGCGAAGTGCGCCTCCGTCTCCAGTTCTCTCTCGGGCGCACCGATATCTACGACATGAACCACTCATCTCTCCGCCGACGGCGATTCCAGGCCCGGCTGACGGACCTGCTTCTGCTGGGCGGCATGACGGTGCTTCTCTCCGCAGCGCCCGCCTCATGCTCTCGGAGCGAGCAGTGGCTGCAATGGCGATTGCCCGCCATCGTCCGTGCGGATCGTCACCACCAGCCTCCAGACTTACACTCCATGCAGGCTGAAGGCTCACGCATGTTCTTCGCGGCGAAGGTTTCCTTGCAGAGGTTGCACGTGCTCACCTGTTCGTCGTGCTGGCCGCTGTCACTGGGTCTGCTCGCCAGCCTCCTGCTCTCTCCTCTGGTGGGGGCTACTTTGTCCCAGCACGTGGCTCGCCCCCTACGTGACTTGATCCGTGGAGTGGAGGCGCTGCGGCGCGGCGATCCCTCGGTGTGCGTGGAGATCAGAAGCCGCGATGAGCTAGAGGAATTGGCCAACTCCCTGCAGACTCTCGTTGAGGGCATGCGTGAGCGCGACCAGCTTCGCGAGGCACTGGTACGCCACCTCAGCGCGAGCGTTGTGCAGAAGATTCTGGCTCCCTCCGGCGTCGTCCATCTGGGGGGTGAATATGTGACCGCCACCATCATGTTCGCCGACTTCCGGGGCTTTACCAGTCAGTGCCAGGGCATGTCCCCGATGGCGGCAGTCAATACCCTGAATGAGTACTTCTCTTTGATCGTGGATGTCATACTCCAGTACCAGGGCACGCTGGACAAGTTCCTCGGAGACGGACTGATGGTGGTGTTCGGCGCCCCGGTGGCGCAGGCGGACCATGCTCAGCGGGCGCTGCGCTGCGCGTTGCACATCCAGGGCGTGTTGGAGCATCTCAATCGCCGGCGCACGGCCGAAGGGAAGGTGCACCTTCAGCTGGGGATCGGGTTGCATAGTGGTCAGGTGGTGGCTGGCCAGATTGGCTCTCAGCGCCGTCTGGAATACACAGTGATTGGCTCGGAGGTCAATCGGGCTTTTCGCATCCAGTCTCTGGCGGGCCCAGGGGAGGTATTGGTGAGCGAGCAGTGCTACGCACTGGCCGGGGACATGGCCCTGCCGGCTGAGTCGCTGGGACCCACGCCGCTGCGGGGCTTCCGGGAACCGCTAGTCTTGTACCGCATTCAGCATCGGCTCGCCCGCGCCGCGTGATGGTGGGCCCGGTCCTCATCTCCCGCGCCAGCGGCTCAGCCCCGGTGGAGGACGCCCACTACGGATTGTAGTACCAAGCGGAACTTGGACTCGCGTGCGACCGTCACACACAGGAGTCTACAGACCGCCGGCGAACAGTTGCCTCAAGCATGCCGGCCAGCCAGGGAGGTCCTTGTGATGAGAAAGCTATGTGCGGTATGGTTGGTTGTCTTGAGTCTCAGTTGGTCCGTCCAGGCCGCTGATCTACCACTCAGCCGAGTGGTGCTCTTCTACAGCGGCGTGAGCTATTTCGAACATCAGGGACAGGTTGAAGGGAATTCTTCCGTCAACCTGTCCTTCCGTGTCGAACAGATCAACGACATTCTCAAGTCGCTGGTCATTCAGGATCTGGGCGGGGGTACGATAGCTCCGGTGACTTATGCTCCGCAAGATCCTCTCGAACACAAACTGTCCGCCTTTTCCGTGGACCTGGGCGACAACCCCTCGCTCGCCAGTCTGCTGCTGCGCTTGCGTGGCGCACAGGTGACTGTCGAAGGCGACCAGTCCGCCACGGGAACCATCGTGGGCGTGGAGCAGCAGGAGAAGGCGGCCGGGCAGACCACGGTCAAGTTCATGGCCCTCAACTTGATGACCGACAAGGGCTTGATGAACATCGCCCTCCCCGGCGTGCGGGCCATCAGGCTCGCCGACGCCAAGCTCAACGCGGAGTTACAGGGCGCCCTGGCCGCCATCGCCTCCAGCCGTGATGTCGCCAAACGGGAGCTTGCGCTAGGTTTCCAGGGGTCGGGCAAGCGTTCCGTCCGTGTGGGCTACCTCCTCGAGACGCCGGTGTGGAAGACCACTTACCGCCTCGTGACCGGGGCGGACGGCCAGCTCTTCTTGCAGGGCTGGGCGCTTGTGGACAATACCACAGACAACGACTGGAACAGCGTGCAAATGGCACTGGTCTCTGGTCGCCCCATCAGCTTCATCCAGGACCTGTACCAGCCGGTGTACGCCCAGCGCCCCGAGGTGCCCGTGTCCCTGCCGGGCGTGATCCGTCCTCAGGTGCATGAAGGTGCGTTAGCCGAAGAGGCAGAGGCTCGACGTGCCGAGAAAGCAGAGGCTGCGCCTGCCCCTTCTGCTGCGCCGACACTGGCCGCCCGGCAGGCTGGCCTCGCTGGCCCCGCTGGCCCCGCCGGTGCCTTTGGAGGTGCGGGAGCCGCGGATGCCCTGCGCCTGGCCGGCGCCGGGGTGGCCGCGGCGGCAACGGGTGCGCAGGTGGGTGAGCTATTCCAGTACGCCGTCTCGCAACCCGTGACTCTGCCCCGCCAGTCCTCGGCGATGATTCCCATCGTCAACCAGGACCTTGACGGCGAGAAGCTCTCGCTCTACAACGAGCGCTCCCACGCCGTGCACCCCTTCAATGCGTTGCGCCTGAAGAACAACACCGGCCTGCATCTGATGGGTGGCCCCATCACCGTGTTTGACGGCGGAGCCTACGCGGGCGATGCGCTTATCGAGGACCTCAACCGGGGTGATGAACGCCTGATCACCTACGCGCTCGACCTGGGGGTCGAGGTCAAGACCGAGCGGCCCTCTGTCCCACAGACCCTGACCTCCGTCAAGATTGACAATGGGGTCTTGCAGGCTGAAAGCCGCCAGCAGATGACTACTGTCTACACCCTCAAGAATCGTACTGAGGAGCCGCGTACCGTGATGGTCGAGTACCCCACGGTGCAGGACTGGAAGCTTATTGCTCCCGCCAAGGCCGACGAGGAGACTCGTACGCTGTACCGCTTCAAGGTCTCCATTCCCCCGGGCGTGGCCATGCCCCTGACCATTACTCTTGAGCGTCCGGTGCGCGAGCAAATCGCGCTGGTAGATTGGAAGCAGCCGGACCGGATCGCCTTCTTCCTGTCGAGCGACGTGATCAGCCCGCAGGTGAAGGCCGCCCTGGATGAGAATGGCCGGCGTCGCGTGGAGATCGCGGGCGTGGTC
>JAAYIR010000272.1 GCA_012523355.1 candidate division WS1 bacterium | reverse complement strand
GGCGGCAGTCGTGGCTCCTATCTGGTGCTGGACCCAACGCAGCCGCCGCTGCACCCGGCTTTCCCGGAACTGCGCGTTCGTGCGGACGATCCAGCCTTCCGTGGGCAGGTACAGGAGATTGCTTTCCGGGAGGGTAGCTGGCAATCCCGCTTCGTGCCTTGCCGTCCCCTGCCGGAACAGGATACCTGGTTCGAGAATGTCTGGCGTGATTACCGTACCGGAAGAGTCTGGAAGTAGGACGATATTTCCTGAAAGCCAAACTAGCGCTTGGCATAGACGCCGCCGCCCGCGGTGGCACGCTTGACCTCCGCCAGCACCGCCCTCTCCTCGATCATGGTGATGTCTCCGGGGGTTTCCTGTACCAGAATGCCATGCGCTGCCCCCCACTGTACTGCGGTGGGCAAATCCTGCCCTTTGAGCAGCGCGGCCAGCACCCCAGAGGCGAAGGAGTCTCCGCCTCCGGTTCGGTCGGCGATGGGGACGTCCTCCCGTAGCGTGGCCTCGTGCAGCTTATCCCCGCGCACGTCAAACAGCACAGCTCCCCAGCTCACCATGTCGGCGTTGGTGGCTCCCCGCCACTGGGTGCCAATCAGGCTCAGATTGGGGTAGTCCCCGGCTACCTGGCGCACCGTCTCGCCGTAGGCCTGGACCCATTCGTCATAGGGAGCCCCTTTGGGGGCGTGGGTCTCGTAGCCCAGGGCGTCGGCAAGATCGCTATCATTGCCCACGAGGAAGCCCAGGTACGGCGCGATCTGACGATTGATCTCTCGGGCGCGTTTGCGGTCCGGCTCCACCTTGGATCGGTAGTTGAGGTCTGCAGCCACAAATACCCCATGTTCAGCGGCTTGCTGCATCCCTTCCAGGGCCAGCCCGGAGGACGTGGGCGAGATCAGCGTGTAGATGCCACCTGTGGAGAACACCCGCACACCCAGTTGCCCGAACAGCACGTCCCAGTCCACATCACCCGCGCGCAATTCCCGCACCGCAGAATGGGCCCGGTAGTAAAAGGTTTCCGAGGGCAGGAGGCCCTTCCCCGCGACCGTGAAGTTCAGGCCGTTCATCAGGCCGCCCTTCTGGTCCGTGGAGAACCGAGATCCGTCGTTCTTCGTGTTGAACCAGATGACATGGCTGGTATCCACTCCGGCCTCGCGGAGCTGATTGCGGATATTCTTGCCGATGTCATCCTCCACCAGGGCAGTGAGCACGGCGGTACGGAGACCAAAGGTATATGCCAATCCGCAGGCGACGTTCGTCTCCCCGCCTCCCTGGAAGATCCGCACCTGTCGCGCGCGCGCCGTCGGAACGTCGCCCGGATCAAGGCGCAGCATGACCTCCCCCAGCGCGACGTGGTCATAGCGGCAGCTCTCTGCCGGCTTGATCTGGGTGTGGCGAGTCACTTCCATCGTGATTTGACCCTCCTGGATTCCTCGTGGTGCTTGCTTATTCGCTCCGCGCCTCCTTGATCCACTGCAAGAGCTGTGTCGTCAGGTCAGTGATAGCCTGCCAATCGCCCGTCTCGACCCAGTCCTTGCGGATCAAGTTCGAGCCAATCCCCGCGGCGCAGATGCCTGCCTTGAACCAGGCGCGGATGCTTTTCTCGGTGGCTTCCACACCGCCGGTGGGCATAATCCGGGTCCAGGGGCAAGGGGCGAGGACTGATTTCACGAAGTCAGGTCCTCCAATGCTCCCGCCCGGGAAGATCTTGACGATCTCCACACCAAGTTCCTCGGCCTGGGCGATTTCGCTGAGGGTGGCACAACCGGGGGAGTAGGCCACCTTGCGTCGGTTACACAGCCGGGCGACATCGGGGTTCAGCAGGGGACCGACCACAAAGCTGGCCCCACTCGCCAGGTAGAGAGCCGCTGTCGGCGCGTCTACGACCGAGCCGACGCCCAGGATTAGGTCCGGATGGGTCTGGGCCAGGGAGGCTGAGAGCTCCGAGAAAACCTGGGGGGCAAAGTCGCCACGGTTGGTGAACTCCAGCAGGGGACAACCGCCCGCGGCCACGGCCTCCGCAACGTGGTAGGCTACCTGGGGGTCAGGGTGGTAGAACACGGGCACCAGGCCAATATCCACCATGGTGTTAAGTACTTGAAGCCGGGAGAAGCGCGACATGAGCGCACATCCTTTCTGCACAGTACAACCTTCGCCCAATTGTAGCAGCAAGACAGGCGGGTTGTCGAACGGCGCATGCTGGCGTTAGCTTAACTCCAGGGTGTCTTCAGCGTAGCGCACAGTGACGTCAAATCCGGGGCCGGCGGCCCGGAGCATGCGCTTACGCGCGTTCAGCCGCAGTCGGCCGGTAGTGTTGGGCGTCAGCAGGGTTGTCAGGACCAGCTCAGTATGTTTGCCCGCCGTCATCCAGCGGAGGACTGTCTCCGGTTCACGGGTGGGATCCGTGGGCATGCCCAGCCCTCGCTTTAGGACACAAGGCACATTGCCGGAGAAGGCCAGGTGCAAGGTGGCTGACTCTCCGCCCAAACGTGCTGAGGACCCGTAAAGATGTACATTGGTCCGCGTGTGGAAGCGGACCTCACCCAGGGCCGCATGATCCAGGGCGACGCGGTCGAGTACCAGCAGCGCCTGGCCCTGGAGCATGAGCACCGCGCGACCGTACAGGTGCACGGGGGAGCCGACCAGGGCCGTCTCGGTAGCGTCGAGCAAAATTCCCTCCCAGCCCTCGCCGCGAATCTCCTGCGCCGGAACCGAGCCGGGATAGGGAAGACCCACGCCATTGACTAGCATTACGTTCTTGGAGGCTGCGCTCATCTCGTACAACTCGCCTCGACGGTCACTGAAGGTGGTGGCCAGGTAGCCATCCTCGCGGATGTTTTCTACGAGGAGCTCCTCTCCCACCACGACATTGAGGCTGGTCAGGTCTTGTTGGGTGTGCGGGGCATCGGTGCTGCCCCCGCGGACCGAGGCATAGAGCGCCGGACGCGGCCAGGAATCAGCCAAATATCCCCACTGGACCCCTTTCTGTACCGACAGCGTGGGCCAGGGACACTCGGTAGCCGGTGTCTCGCCGGGATGGAGTAACAGCACCTCGGCGTCGAGCGGCCAGTTTCCTCGGCGAGGCGTTGGAGCGCTGAGTGCTCGGCGATCCATCTCGGTCAGGATATCCGGCATCTGAAAGCGTTCGGCGGCGGCATAGATGAAGGGGAGCCAGAAGAAGTGATTCGAGTCCCCGAATCCAGCGGAAACGCCATTGGGGGAGAAAAGGAAAGGGAAGCGTAAGGTGTTGCGGCTGCCGGGCCGCTCCAGGAGCGGATGCGGACGCCCCGTAGCGCGTTCATGGCTTAGCAGGTACATGTACCCGTAGCGGTGGCCATAGCCCCAGTAGCCAATACCCTCGGGCCAGGCGCCGTCCTCGCCCAGAGATTCGAAATACGGGCGGATTCCCTGCTCCACCAACTCGAGCACGCGGGCGCTCTCGGGAGCCAGTTCTCCCAGTGCCAGGGCCAGCATCCCGGCGCCGCCGTTGCACACGGTGTTCCAGTTTGAGCTTGGGTGGCGGAAGTACCACATCTCCTCGCCAAGGGTACCGTTGCGGGCCAGGTAAGGTCTCAGCGCCCGCTGGCGGGCGGTGTCTAAGAGGAGCGCCCGCTCCTCCTCGTTTAGCTCCTTGGCCAGCCAGTCATACACCAGAGCCAGGGTGGCGGAGTTTTCGCCGTAGGAGAGGTCGAAGATGGCGTCAGGGTCGCTGAGGCCTTCCCGCCACTTGATCCACGACCAGTACTCCCATCCTGCCATGTCGCGCACGTAATCCAGCGCAGCGTTGCGGTAACGCCGCTCGCCGGTAATCCCGTACTGCACCAGCAGGGTCACCACACGCGTTTGCGCGTGGCGCGCGCGCACCAGGTGATAGTTGTGTCCGGTCTCATCGACGGTGAGGGTGTGATCGGCCGCAAAGCTCTCCGCTTCTGAGGCCACCTGCTCTCGCGCAGCAGTGAGGACGGGATGCTCGGGCAGGTTGCGCAGGCGCGTCCAACGGTCGGAAGAGACAAAGAGCCGATGTGAGGTAGGCATAGAGGGCCTCCTATAGTCCGGTAATGCTTGTGCTCTTCCCCGGCTGTCCGCGAATACCTGCCCTCTCGGCTCCGGGTTCCAGGTTCGCGGTCGTGCTGAACGCCGGGGAGGTACTGGCGAGGATGAAGAGGAAGAGATGCCAGGTGGGC
>JAAYIR010000271.1 GCA_012523355.1 candidate division WS1 bacterium | reverse complement strand
CTCGCCTTCCCTCACCGCCGCCCAGCGCGCCCAGATCGAGCGCGACTTCCTGCTCCTGGAGGCCGAGGACATCCAGACCCATCGTATTGCTGCTAACCAGCAGTGCGAGATTAACGCCGCCTCCGGCACCGCCGCCATCAATGCGCAGAACTGGTACCTGGCCGCCCGCGCCTTCACCGGCACCTATGGCCTCTTCGACCAGATCGAGTTTACCTTCTCCGAGGAGGGCTTCTCCCGCGAGAATGAGCTCGCCTATCACTTCGCCTCCGTGGGGCCCATCGTGGAGCAGGGGCAAGTCTACGAGGCCCTGGGCGGACACTTCTGGACCCCGCGAGTCAAGCGCATCTTCGACGCTCCCCTTGCTTCCTCGCCCATCGGCGATCCCGGCTACCGCACTGGTTACGCCGAGGCCTACGCGCACTACCAGGACCCGGCGTATCTCTTCCCGGGCGGCGACACACCACTCTCCAACTCCGTACTGCCCCTGGCCGGACGCACTACTCTCCGCCGGGGGACCGTGGCCGACCCCCGCTGGATGCAGATCATGTGGGGCAGCCCCACCTGGCGTGGCGGCCGTGATATGCTCAACTATCTCACCCCGCTCAACACCAGCATCACCCGCATCAGCTACGGCGCCAAGCTGCCGACGCCGTACCTCTCCTACTCGACGCTGGGCGGGAACGTGCCTGAGGTGGACGGCCTGCAAGAGACGGGCGTCCGCCCGCGCCAGGTCTTCCTCCAGGGCGACGACCTTCCGGCCGCCAAGTATGTGGCGCCGCGGCAGCGCGCCATGTACCCCGGCGTCGGCCTCTCCCGTGTCTGTGCTATCGTGGATGAGGTCTACGTCATCGTGGACCGCCTCTCCTCTGCTGGAGGGGCCGGCCGAGTCGCGGGCGACGCCCGCGAGGAGCCCGGCCCGGCGCGCCGCTTCTCTTTCTCCTTCTACCCCGGCGGCAGCGTAAAGGGAGCCTGGGCTCTGCCCCAGACCCTCTCCCGCGCAGCGGGGGAGGGTGGTCCCCCGCAGGGGGACCGGGTGGGGGCCGATCAGCCTCTGACCTTCACCCCTTACGAAAAGTTCTGGGAGGAGGGGGCCACCTACAAGGCCTTCAGCAACCCCACCCGCGCTCCTCTGCCGGTGGCACAGGCTACCCAGACTCTGGCCGGTTGGACTCTGGACTATCTCACGGAGAAGAAGCAGCCGGCTCGCCTGCACGTCTTGCTGGACGGCGAGGGTGAGGTCCTTCAGGGCCTGGTGTGGAACATCTGGAACCCGGTGCAGCAGCCGGGCTTCCTGACACGGCGCACGGCTCCGGCGGTAGCTTGCGTACACGTTCTGGAGCCGGGCCCGGAGTACCCGCTGGAGGACCTCCAGGTCCTCCCCCTCGCGGTAGACGGCAAGCCGGTCCCCCTCTGGCAGGGCCTGGCGGTCTCTCTGACCCTACCTTCGGGCAAGTACCTGCTGATTGACTCCGACCTTCCGGGCTTGAAATCCGCCGCCGGCGTGAGCACCGAGGAAACCCTGTACTTGGCTAAACTGTAGGGCGGGGGTATGCCTGCCCACCATAGCTTCAGCGAAGGCGGGTACCCCGCCGCCTGCGCCGCAACAGTGTCTGTCTGTAGGGCGGGGGTATGCCTGCCCACCATAGCTTCAGCGAAGGCGGGTACCCCGCCGCCTCCTGAACATCTGGGCAGCAAAAAGGCCGCGAGCCTCTCGCTCGCGGCCTATATTTCCCCGCTCCGTTCACCAACGTGGTCTACCCCTTGGGAACGGTATCTTCCTCGTCGCCACAACCCTCCTCGGGCGGCGCACTCTCCTGCGCCAGCTTCTTCTCGATGATCTCGTGGTAATTCAGCACGGGAAGCAAGAACGGCCCACCGGGACAACTACCTGTCGCACTGACCACAACCCCTCTCGCGATTCCATGCAGAATGGCCACGGAGTTGTACCGCGCCAGTTGGCTCTTCATCTCTTCCGTGGTTTCTGCCGAAAACGAGAAGATCCCGAACAGCGTGATGCTCACCTTTGAGAACCGCGTGACGACTTCAGGCGACTCCGGGTAGCAGTCCACACGCAGTTTCGTGACACATTTCGCGCCCTCCGCCCGCTCCCACAGGTCAAAGTCGGCTTCCGCCGTATAGGCTTCACGGCATCGCTCGTCGTCCTCTCCGGCAGACAGCGAGTCATCGTTAAACTCAATCTCCAGTCTCTGCAGACGGAAAAGTTCAAGCGACATTTCCGAGTCTGACATGTTTTGGCCTCCGTCCGACGAACTGTCCGAGGCTGCGAACACCACTCCGGCTTACGCGGCCTTGGACAGGTTCTGATCTGCGCCAGAACCGGCCGTCCGCTCCGAAGCCAACCCCTGCGGCGTAGCCGGAAGCCACCATTCTAGTGCTGGCATGGTTCGCGCCGATGGCACACGCTGAGTGCCCTCTACAGCGCCAGAGAGCAGCGTGGCAAAATCCACGTTCAGAGCCTTCGCAAACCGCGCGATCGTCAGTAGCGTGGTATTCGTCGGAGTATTGAGAAACTGGGTAATGTACTGCCGTCTCACGCCCATCCGCTTCGCGAGTTCCGACCGACTCAGCTTCTGCCGTTCCATCTCCGCACAGATCGCCTCAGCGACGTGCAACAGAATCCCCTCAACTACATACTCGGGGTCATCCTCGAATTGCTGATTCAGATTCTCGAGCAGTGTCGAACGCCTCATCAGTGGTCTCCTCTCTCGATTCTTCATGCTGCTACGGATCTCCGCTCCACTCGGCCTTCAGTCGGAGTGCTCGGTCGATCTCCTTGGCCGGCGTCTTGTCACTCCTCTTGCGGAACCCGTGAGTAATGATAATTCCCTTCTTGGTGTGTCCTCCGTGACGAACCCCCTCGGACATAAAGCAGAGCAATCTGTAAGGCTTTGACTTGAATTCGTACAGACCCTGCCCTGAGCCATGCAGAGCACGCCACTTCTCGGTGTTGCGCAATGGTCCGTGTTGGGCAGTAGTCTTCAGCAGGTTCCAGATCTTCTTCTGCGCGGATGCTTCGAGACGACTGATAAACTCCTCGGAGTATGACAGGTCGTAGCCCTCGGCACAAAGGCCACATATCACGTAGTCGTCTCCAGTGGCCAGTTCGACGAGTTCCAGCATATTGCCACCCGTTGACTGAAGCTGAAAGGTGGCCGCAGTATACGGTGCACGTGACGAGTTGTCAAGTAATAACTTTACACTTTCGACGACCGTACGGTTCCCGATGTTCCACCCGACGAAGTCCCGGCCAGGGCTACGGCCAAGATATCTCCTGGCTACAGTATCCTCCCCCCCACCGTTCCGCCGGAGGAGGCCTTGAGGGCCTCGCTCGCGGCGGCGGCCAGGGCGTCCGCTACGTCCTTGCTGCCCCCGCGCGGGTGGTCCACCTTCATCCCTCGCACCAGCTCCAGCCGCCGCAGCTCCGTCAGCAAGACCTCGTGGCGCGGCAGGTGCAGGCGCCCCTCGGTCACCAACGCCTTCAGCGTCTCGTACGCGGCCAGGTCGCGGTCCACCGAGACCAGCGCCGTGCGGAAGCCCTGCCGCTTGAGGATCTGTCGGCTGTCCACGCTCTGCCAGCCGTCAAAGCTGACCTGCGCGAGGTTGAAGCCCCGGCGGCGCAGGTCCGCGATTAGCTCGCGGATACGGGCGAAGTCCACCTCGCCGCCCTCCGGGGCCACGAAACGGCAGACCAGATCAGCGAAGATCTCTGGGTCGGTAGGATAGGCGTCTCGCCGGTCCCCCAGAAAGCGGGGCTCCGGCGCCACCGGATCGGACAGGCGGGACGCCTGTCCTACCTCGCAGTGCACCATGACGAGCCCGCAAGCGTCATGCTTGAGGCCCAGGTCCACGTGCAGGAAACGCGGCAGACGGTCGGGGGCGCGGAAATCCGCACGCCAGCGGCCATGCTCGTCCAGCGGCGCGGGGCCGGGCAGATCACAGCAGGCCTCCAGCGCCTCCACATCCGTGAAGTAGGCCTGGTAGGCCTCGGTGGGGCGGGCGGCCAGATCCCGCAGCGCCCGCTCCGGGTGGCGCCGGAAGTCGTCGCGGTACTCGACCGGAACCTGCAGTCCCTCGTATTCGAAGAACTCGCCGCGGTAGAGCCGGGCGGGCTTGACCTCCCACAGCGCGCGGCGCGAGGCGTACAGCGCCGGGTGGTCCTCCGCCTCGGCGAGCTTGCGCTCCATGAAGTCGCCCACGTGTCGGGGGGAGGAGATGAGCACCAGCAGGCCCTGGTCAAAGAAGCGACTGCGGATGCGCCGCTGCAGGGCATGGTAGATCTCCTCGGCGGCATCGTGGCGGCCCTCCGAGGTCTGGGTCAGCCAAGCGGCCTCGTCGAGCACCGCGCCCAGCAGATTGTAGCCCAGCGGGCACGTCTCGGCGGAGTTGCCGGTGACTATCAGCAGATTCTTGGGGAAGCGAATCTCCCCGGCGAGGATCTTGAGATCGTCCCCGCAGAAGCGGTGGAACCAGGGGGAGCCATCAATGCGATGCTTGATCTCACTGAAGACCACCCGATGGGCCTGGGCCGCGCTGGCGCCCATGTTAAGGAAGGCGATCGTGCTTCCGGGGGCCAGACCGTAGTAGGCCTGCGGGTTGCGCAGACACAGGGTCCGGTGCACCAGGTAAGAGATCGCCAAGGAACTGAGGAAGCTCTTGCCGGAGCCGATGCCCCAGCAGACGGCGGCTTCCTGGTAGCGGCCGCTCACGATCTGGCGGAGGGTGTCTTCCACCACCGGATAGACGCGGTCGCCAAGGTTGAGGTACAGGGGGCTGTGGAGGAACTCAGCCACCGGAGCCGGTGGTTGGTCGTAAATCTCCATCAACTCCTGCCACCGGGGACTCAGGCGGCTTAGCTTCTGCGAAAGCGAATCCAGATGCGGCGGCCAGACGTCGAGCGGCGTGGAGTAGATCTTCTGTAGAATCTCCCGGCGGCAGTTCTTCATCATCGAGGGCCTCGAGTAAACAGAGGGTGTTGGTCACCTCGGACTGAGCAGAGCCCGCAACGCTCGGGGAGCGGGCGGGTTCATCCTGCTCAAAGGCCAGGGTCAGGAGCTCGCGATACTGCTGCAGCACGGCGGCATACTCACGATCCAGGGCCAGCGCCTCGGATTCGAGTCGCATTTCCAGATAGGCGCACAAGGCATCCAAACGAGTCAAACGATAGAAGCGCCGCGTCTCCGACCCGATGAGGGCGGAGGCGAGGCCGGACTCGCGCATGCGAAGGATCTTGTGCTGTCCCTGGCGCTGAAACTCGGCCACACGATGTGGCGGTAGAGGCAGGCCCTCCCGAGCGAGCATAACCTGAGCGTGCTGCGGGTCCCCGCCGAGGGCGAGGGCAGCATAGACGCGGGCGCGATCGAGCCAATCCAGTTCCAGGTGACCGTTGTTGCGCATGGTAGAAGTCAGAAGTAGGGAACCACGAGGGCGCCCCGAGCTTCGGGCATGGCTCGAACTTTTGTTCTCTTAGACGAGTCCCTCCATAATTGTAAGCCCGCGAGAAGCTGGGAAGTTAACATGTTTTCCACCGGAAAATAGAGTTTTCCACCGAAATTCGCGAAAATTATTTTTCCAGGGAACAAGGACTTCAAGGTTCTAAGTGGTGCATTTGTGGGCTATGGCTTGGAATCTTGAGCTAGTCCAGATATACTCTTGAGTATGCCGAGAGACACGCGCATCGTGGTGCCCGGAGTGCCCCATCACGTCCTCCAAAGAGCCTACCAGGGACGGCGACTCTTCCATTCCCCCGAGGAGTACCAGCGCTACCAGGGATGGCTGCAGCGGGCAGGCGAATCGGCGGGGGTGCAGGTCTGGGCCTATTGCCTGATGCCCAAGCACGTGCACCTGATCCTGGTGCCGGAGGCCCGGGAGGCGCTCGGCAAGGTGCTGCGCACGGTGGGGCAAAACCTGGCGCGGCAACTGAATCAGGAGGGCCGGCCCGGTGAGCGGCGGCGGCTGGAGCGGGCGCGGTCGTGCCCGCTGCGGGGGCACCTCCCAGAGGCGGTGCGGTACGTGGAGAGGACTCCGGTGCGCGCCGGACGGGTCAAACGAGCCGAGGAGTATCCCTGGAGTAGCGCGGCGGGGCACTGCGGGCTGCGCGAGGACCCTCTGCTGCACCCGGCAAGGCCGCTGCGCGGGCAGATAGCGGATTGGGGCCTGTGGCTGTGGAGTGGCGAGGATCAGGCCCTGGCAGAGGAATTGCGGAGATGTACCGAAAAGGGGAAGGAGTTTGGGGTGTGGTAGGGGGGGAGGTGTGGGAGGCCTCACCCCCTCGGCGGCTGGCGAGCAGCCGCCCCTACGGAACGGCAAGAGGCCTCACCCCCTCGGCGGCTGGCGAGCAGCCGCCGGTCCCCCTCCCCTGGCAGGGGAGGGGGAGTGGATTGT
>JAAYIR010000040.1 GCA_012523355.1 candidate division WS1 bacterium | reverse complement strand
TGCTGCCGAGCGCCCTGCGCGCGGAAGCGCCGGCATGGTTCGTCACCACGGACTTTGGGGTCTCCGACGGGCTCGTGGGACGCGATCCGGAGACGCTGGAGTTCATGTCCGCGCTGCGCGAGGAGTACCATCCCGCAGAACAGTTTGGTGGCGTACCTCTGACCCTGGTACCCTGGCGGCTGGGTCCCGACTGGCGCTATCCCTGGCCCCGAATCACGGTATGGCAACGCAACGACTGACATTCCGCTTCCTCCTGATGGCTCTCCTGGCCGTCCTGTCTCTCCCCGCCCACCCCCAGTCCCTGGGGATGCTTCTGCAGGCTGGCCTGGTGCCGGGCCTGGGAGGGAAGGTTCTACGTCTGGAGACCGGTCCACTGACCGGCGGCGAGTCGGTGGACCTGGTGGTGCTGCCAGCCACCGGGGGGGAGGCTGGCGGCTACCTGCTGGGCTCCGGCTGGGGTGACCTGCTGTACTATCCCCGGGGGCCGGCGGGCGTGTGCCTGCCCCCCCAGGTCTGGGTGGGGACCGACCCCAGCGAATGGCAGTGGCCGCCGCTCCCGCGTCAGGTCTCTCCGGAGGTCGCCGATTGGGACGGAGACGGCCACCTGGATCTTTTGCTGGGCTGGGGGGGCCTGCTGCTCTGGTACCCTCGGGTGGGTCCGCACATGGGGGCGGGGCAGGAGCTGCGCCTGGCTGATGGGAGCTTCGTGGCCCAGGCCGTCCATACCCTGAGCGCCGCCAGCGGTCATCTGGCGCCCTGTGTTGCGGATGTGGACGCGGATGGCCGCCCGGACCTGCTTCTGGGAGGAGAGGAGGGCAGCCTGTGTTGGGCACGTAACACTGAGGAGACGGGATTCTCCCTGGCTGCGCCCCAGCCGGTGATGACTCCCACCGGCCCCTTGCGGGTGGCGGGCCGGGCCCGTCCGGCCTGGGGAGACGTGGACGGTGACGGCCGTCCGGACCTGATCGTGGGCGATGCCGCTGGCCGGCTCACGGTCTGGCCCGGGATGCCCACCGGCCTGGGCCCCGGTGCGCCCCTGACCATGACTGCCGATCCGCCTTTGCTCGGGGCGGTCAGTCCCCGCGTGGAGGCGGAAGGGCGTCTGCTCCTCGGCGAGTCTGGCGGCTTTGTCCGCGCCCTGTCCCGAGCCGGTGACGCCTGGCAGGACCAGGGCCGTCTGCAGGGGCAGCAGGTGCCGCTGGATGTCGGCTCTGCGCCCGCGGTCAGCCTGGTGGATGTGGACGGGGACGAACGTCCGGACCTGCTGGCCGGGGAGGCTGCCGGGTACGTGTGGTACTTTGCCCAGCAGGCCGGGGCGCCGCAGGGGACCTTCCGCGCGGCTCAGGCCCTGACCAGCGACGGCCACCAGCCGGTGATCGCGGAGGGCGGGTATGCCTGGCCGCTCCTGGTGGCGATGGCCGGGAGCCGGGACCGCGACCTGCTGCTGGGGACCGGGCGAGGACAGGTGGAGTTGTGGCTGCGGACGCGCACCCTGGTCCGTGGCTCGCCGCTGACCGCCGGGGCGGGGCCTATTCAGACGGCGGGCCCCCTGACCCTGTCCGTGGCCGACTGGGACAACGACGCCAAGCTGGACCTGTTCATCGGCTGCCACGGTGAGCCGGCTCTCCAGACGGACAACATTCAGGTCCAGGCCGGGCAGATTGGCGTCTTCCTCAACGCCGCGCTGGTCCGCGGCGCGCTGCCCATCTTCAGCAAAGGCTCCCCGCTGGATGTCTACTGCCGGCGGCCCGGGAGTTCGGCCCTGGGCCTCCTGCGGGGGCTGGGACTGACGGCGCTGGTGCCCGTGCCCGGGGGCGTGGTTCCTGAGCGCTTCCTGGCCCTGGGAGAGCGCGCCACCTTCCTGCTCAACTGCGAGGTCCAGCCTCCGCAGTCTCCCCTCCTCACCCTGCCTCTGCCGGAGAACGCGCCGCCGGTCGGTCTCCTCCCCGCCCTGTACTCGGCCTGGGTATCCAGTGACGAGGCGGGACGCCCCGACCTCGTGTTCTGCGGTCTGCGCGAGTATGGCCTGGTCTGCACCTTCCCGGCCGCCGGCCTGGGCCTCCGCTAGCGCGTTAGAGCCTGTTCCACTGCCCCGGCAGGACAGGCGTCTCGCCTGTCCATGCAGTTTCCGTGTCCTGACGCACCGCTAAGGCACTGCTGTACCCCATCTTGAGATGGTTTCTAGACCCCGCTGCACTCCCGCGTCTCCGCCGCCAGGGCGGTAAGGGAATTCTCCCCGTATCCGAAGACCGCGCTGATTAGCCTATCCTGCAGCGGCTCCGTCCACTGCCGGGGTAGCGCCTCCGCGCCGTACAGGGCGCCCCAGACCGAGCCTGCGGTGGCCCCGTTGCAATCCGTATCCCAGCCCCCTTGCACGGCCCACCCCACGGTGGCCGAGAAGTCTTCGCCGCCGTAGAGCAAGGCGCCCAGCACCAGCGCCGCGTTGTTCAGCGTGTGTACCGGGTGGTAGGCCCCGTAGGCTCGCTCGATACGGTTACGTGTCAGCTCCCAGTCGCCATCCTCGGTGTGCCAATCCCGGCAGTCGGCCACCATCTCGGCGAAGCGCGAACGCGCCGGCACCACTGCCACCGCCGCCTCCAGCGCCGCCTCGAGACTCTCTGTGCCCAGCGCCGCTGCCAGGAGCGCTGCAAAGAACCTCTCCCCGTAGATACCATTTCTGAGGTGGGAGAGACTCGCGTCGCGCCAGGCCCACTCTGCCGCCTGCGTCGGGTTACCCGGCGCGGCCCAACCCCAGAGGTCTGCCCGAATCTGCGCTCCGATCCATTCCCGGTAGGGATTGAAGAGCAGCGCGCTCTCCGGCGGCTCAATCCCGTTTACCAGATTGCGGTAAGCCGCACGCTCCGCCGTGTACGTCTGGTGGCAGGGCAGCAGCTCCAGCCACCCCTGCCCCACCTGCGCAGGCGTGAAATCCGGTCCGTAGCGCTTCAGAATCACCAGGTTGAGGACCGGATAGTCCGTATCGTCGTCACGCTCTGCCCGGGTGATCTTCCCGCGCAGGCAGGGGTTCTCCGGCGGGGGGTAGCCTTCCGGCGCCGGGGTCAACGGAGGGAAGTAGTCGCGCAGGGGGTACTCCCCCGCCGCCTGTAGCCAGGTCGCGATCGTCTCCCGCGTGCGGCCCTCGACGGGCTTTCCGAGCATGCACCCCGCGCAGCGCCCGCGCCACGCTCCCAGCAGGCGATCCTCCAAGGCCGTGCGGTCTACGGCGAAGACCGGAGCGGGTCCCGGGCTGGCCGCCACAATTCCCGTCAGGTCCGACGGCTCCTCATAGGGCCAATCATCCTGAAAGGGAAGCTCCTGCCCCTCCAGCCAGAGACCCTCGTCGTAGGCCTGGGCCTCGCGCCGGCTCTCGATCAGTGCTTGCACCGCTGCCGGGTCCCGACCCTCCTCCACGAGCTGTGTGGTCTCGGCCTGCGCCAGTTCCTCCCAGACCGATTCTGGCCAGGTAATCATCCTGCCACCTCCCGACATGCCAGCGCTCTATCCCAATTGACGCAGCAGCTCCGTGGCCTGGGCCACGATCATATCGCCCGCTTCCGGGATGAGCTTGCTGCTGCGTGAAAGCCGTATCTCGTAGCCGCCCTCCGCGAAGGCCCGCGCCGTGGGCAGATACCCCTCACAGCCGTTGGCCAACTCCACAATCAAGGTCTGCGGCCAGGGTGAGTTTGCCTGGATCAGCTGGCCCAGCTCGGTGAAGACCTCACAGGGGATCCCGACCAGCGCTGTATTGCCCATACGCATCGCTTGAATCTCCAATTCGACCTCCGTGAGGCCACTCTCGCTCAGGCGCAGCGCCGCCAAAGCGTACACATCGTCGGTCTCATACAAGTCCTCAGGACGGTGGGTCTCCAGCAGTTTGCGACCATATTCAACCTGCTCCGCTGCCGGCTGCCGGGTGGGAATGCGGAGCGCGGTGTGCGCCTCGACAACGGGCCAGTCCTCCGTGAAGTCCATTCCCGGCAGGAGCCCCAGCGCTGCCGCCGCCAGGCTCTCCCCAATCCGCTGGGTCAACTCCGGCGGCCGGTGAGTCTTCATGAAGAGCTCCCGGCTATGCTCGGCGGGCGCTTCGCCCCCCAGCACATCAATGTGATTGATGTCTCCCGCCGGACCGTTGAAAAACAAGACGGTCGTCTCCGGCCCCAATTCAGCTTGCAGGCGTCGTCTGAGCACGCCCGGAAAATCCGCCGAGACCTCCGTCCCGCCCACGGTATCTGCGTGCAGCGCGTAGTTGACGAGCAGCGCCGGGGGCCCATCCTCCACCGGCTGGAAGGCCACCAGGTACATGGTGGGGTCCACCGGACCCGCCGGACGCACGACCTCCGGATTCTGGATACCGGGGTTCGTCTGTACACTGCCGTCGCGCATCCAGTAGCGCCGGTTGAACTGTAGGCCCGGCACGAGCCTGGAGGCCACGCCCAGACGCGCAGGGCGCTTCCCTGCCTGCGCCGCGGCCAAGGCTTCCACGCAGCGATCCGTGAGACTCTCCAAGTACGCCGCGTCCTGCGCGTCAGAGGCAAAGTAGGGGCGTGAGGGCGGCCCGGTGTGCGTATGGGTCGCGGCTATCAGCAGGCGCTCGCCGGGGAGGCCGAGTCGCTCGGCGGCAGCCGCCCGGATGGTGGCGACCGTCTCCCGCTCTAGCGCGATTACGTCGAGAGACAGCAAAGCCAGCGGCGGCTCAGCCTCCACCCACAGAGCATGAACCCCCACCTCGTCCCGGTACCCGCTGGCCCGGCGATCAGCAAAGTATCCGGGCATCGAAACGCCCAGGGGTGGAGCAATGGACAGGCTGGCAGCGCCGACATGAGGCATGGGCATGGGTAACCTCCAGATGCGTTTGGCTAGCAGATTCGCTCTAGGGCTCGGTAAACCCTTTGGGGCACAGCAAGCAGGGGAGAGGCCTGAGGGCGCTCTCCCCTGTTTCTACTTGTCTCCGGGGCACCGGCGGGTGCCGGAATCAGGTCAGCCTAAAACCCCATCTGCCACTGCACACCGGAGGAGTTCAGGTCCTTCGAACCCCACTTGGCGCCGGTCACCATCTCCAGCGTGATGCGGTTGTTGGGGTCTAGCTGGTGAGCATAACCCAGCGTCCAGGCCTCGTACAACCCCACCTCGGTAAAGGGTGCCTTGGAGGTCATCTGTCCGGAGTCGTACTGATCGTAGCGGACAAAGGCTGTCCCTGGAGTACTGCGGAAGGGCTTCTCCAGCTGGGCGCACCAGCCCCGGACGTCGTGGCCCAGGACCGTCCCCGTCATGCCCTCCGCCTGAACCGCAAAGCACTGGGGTTGTTCGTAGCGGATATAGGCGTCCAACGCGTTGCGACCCGCGATTGGCGGGAAGGGATCGGTCAGCGCGTCCCCTTTGTAGTCAATCGAAGTCTCCCCATCCAGCCAGCTTATCCCCGCCATCCCCCAGGAGGGCTTCCACTTGAGGTCCACCGAGGCCGTGATCTGGTCATCAAACTTCCGGTCAATGCGCGCTGCCCCGTTGACCGCGCCCACTACTACCTGGGGCATCCAGGGGTCGCCTTGCGGGGTGTGAATCCACCACACGCCGCGGTCATAGGGCCCGTAGTAGAACATCCCCCACGGCTTGCCCCGGCCCGTACCCTCCACGAAAGCCGAACGCTCAAAGGGCAATCGCGCCGAGGAGCTTTGCCAGGTCTCCAGACCGAACCAGGTGGCGGCCTGTCCCATGCGCACCTTGTCCGAGCGGCCCAGTGAATAGTCCACGTAGGCCTGTGCCCAGCCCGTCACGGCATTGCTCGTCCCGCCGTCGCGCGACCAGGTGATGACCCCCTGCGTCCGCGGGTTGGGCTTGGCCAGCACGGTAACGTACATGCGCCGCAGCCCGAATTGATCCGGGTTGTTGGTGGGCGGCCCGTCACTGACCTGCAAGTGCTCAAAGCGGCCCTGGAAGTAACCTCCGATGGCCACCCTTTCCGCCCACGAGGACTTGGCGACCTCCGGCGGCGGCGCTCCCTCTCCCATTTGCTGGGTCAGCGAAGCTCTCAGGGCTTGCAGATTTTCGATGAGCTTGGCGGCTTCGGCGCACTTGGCATCAATCTCCGCACACTTGGCCCGCATCTCCTCCTGAGTCATCTGCGGTGCCGTGGCCTCGGCGCCGAGTACAGCCTGTGCGCAGATCAGGAGTGCAACCAGGCACAACACGACGGGGTACTTCTTCATGCGTCTCCCTCCCTTGTGAATTCGCCGGTATACCGTCGGCGGCCGGCGTGTGACCAGTATCTTGCTAGCCTAGCATAATGAAGAAGGGTAAACACACGGGCGCAAGAGGAGAAACAGCCTTCACCCCGCTACGGCCTCCGCCGCAGCTTGGTTAAAGCGCGCCGTGAAAAACGAGAACGGACCCAACCTTCCTGGCCGGATCCGTTCCGCAAAGTGTTTGGTAGCGGGGGTGGGATTCGAACCCACGACCTCAAGGTTATGAGCCTTGCGAGCTACCGGACTGCTCCACCCCGCGACCAGTGTCCATACTATACCACATGTTCCGCCTCGTGTAAATAGCTACTCTGCTCGGTCGGTGAGCCGGCCGCCTGATCCCCCACCTCTCCTCTTCAGCTGAAGGTGAATAGGTGCTGCTTGTAGGCCTTGTAGTAGTCCTTCCAGATGGCCCGGGCCTGCGTGATGCTGTGCACGTAGGGGTCCAGACACAAGGCCTGCACGGCCAGGGAAGCATCACCCTCCACCGTGGCTTTCACCACCATTTCATGCAGCGCAATCTGGCGGCGGCAGATCTCCGCCGGGCCCGGAGGCAACTCGCCCACATGTACGCTGCGAAGATCCCCTCCGATCACCGCCACGGGACGGTCTACGATGGCGTCATAAGGCAGATTGGAGGCCGCGCCGTGGTTGAACCCCACGCAGGCGTCCAGGTAGAGAAGCTCATTGGTCTCCAGCGCGTTAATCACGGCGCACGGGGCCTCGCGGTAGTAGGGGTCCGCGTAGTTGCGGGGGAAGGGCGCGGCGTCTTTGCCGGTCTCCCCCAGCAGATGCCGATGCCGCATGGTCGTCTCCAAGGACTTCCGCTTCTGGGCGATCGCCTGCTTCAAGCCTGCTTTCATGCTGTGCGCAAAACCCATCTCCGCCCACTCTTCGGGTTCGTAGAAGAAGGACATGTACTCCAGAATATGGTCGTCATACCCGATGGGGTACATGCCGAAGGTCTTGAAGACCTCCAGGCTGAAGCGCTGCTGGGGTAGCCGCTGCTCGGGGTGATTCTCGCGCCAGTACTTGGAGCGGGAGATGCGACGGGTGAATTCCTCCAGGTAGCTGCGGCCGGTGCTGCGCCGGCGGAGGTCGAACAGCCAGTTCAAATGATTGATGCCCACGCTGATGACCTGCAGCTCCCCCGGCTCGAAGCCCAACTGCTCGGCGATAACTCCCATCACGCCGTGCACCTGATGGCAGAAGCCCGCGCTCTTGATCTTGGTGTACTTCAAGAAATAGGTGAGCAGCATGGACTCCGGATTGGTGAAGTTCAGCAACCAGGCGTCGGGGCAGATCTCTTCCATCTGGCGGATGATGGGCATGAACAGGCCGATGTTGCGCATGGCGTGAATCTGCCCCCCCGGGCCGCCATTCTCTCCCAGGTACTGGTATACGCCATGGCGCTCGGGAATCTCGATATCTTTCACCCAGTAAGGATTGCGGTTGATCTCGCAAGCGGAGATGACGTACTTGCAGCCCTCCAGAGCCTTCTCCAGGACCGTGGTGGTCTGGATCTCGAAGTTGAGCTTCAGGTCCTGGGCGACGGCGCGCACACCTTGCTCCGCCGCCTGTAAGCGTTCCTCATCAATATCCACCAGCGACAAGACACAGTCCTGAAGGGACTCGTGATCCCGTAAAGACTCGACTACGGTGGCGGTGAACCCTGATCCGGCACCGATCAAGACAATCTTCAAGCGTTCCATTGCTTCTCCTTTGCAGCTCCGAGGGTGTCGAGGGGAGTCAATTCGTCCCCCGTAGGCCAGTCCCCTCTTGCCTACTCCCCAAAGGCTCTTGAGGCAGGGGGAGGAGAAGGACTGCCCTGCGTGGGGAGGAATTGAGAAAGGAGGCGCCACCGGACTTGGCGCACTGAGAGCGCAGGAGGTCCACCGCGAAGACATGGCACTAACCAATCGAGAGAACTGGCTCGCCACCGCGAGGCGCACCCGCCCCGAGTGGATCCCCACCAATGTGGTTGTCTCCCACGCCACACGGAATCAGCTTCGCGACGAGGTAGAGGAGGTCATGGCGCGCCACCCGTTCCTCTTCCCCGACTTCCAGCCGGGCCAGATAGATTGGGACACCCACTGCTTCGGCCCCGGCCATACCGCCGACCAGCCCTTCCGGGACGCCTGGGGCTGTGTCTGGGAAAGCACGGTGGATGGCCTGGAGGGCCAGGTGCTGGAGCATCCTCTGGCCACTTGGGACGCGCTCGCGACCTGGCAGCCGCCCGACCCTCTGACCCAGGCTGACCGCGGCCCGATGGACTGGGCGGCCGCCCGCCGCCGCGCCGAGGAGGCCCGGTCGTGCGGTGAGGTGGTTAGCGGCAGCCTTGCGCACGGCTTCCTGCTCATGCGCCTGTGGTACCTGCGCGGCTTTGAGAACCTGATGCTGGATATCGCGACCGACGAGCCACGCTTGCAGGCGCTCATTGACCTCCTCGTCGCGCATTCCCTGGTGCTCGTGCAGCAGTGGCTGGACCTCGACGTGGATTGCATGGGCTTCCCGGAGGACCTCGGCACCCAGACGGGCTCGATCATCAGTCCGGCCAAGTTCCACCGCTGGATCACCCCGGCCTATGCCAGGCTGGTGGAGCCGTGCCACGCCGCCGGGGTCCTGGTTCACCAGCACAGCGACGGCCATGTCATCGAGCTGATGGAGGAGTTCGCCGCGTCAGGCCGGGATATCGTGAACCTGCAAGACCTGGTCAACGGTATTGACAATATCGCTGCCACGCTCAAGGGCCGGGTGTGTATTGACCTGGACCTTGACCGGCAGAAGATCGTCCCCTTCGGGACGCGGCGGGAGATTCGCGACCTCATCGAGGAGGAGGTCCGCAAGCTCGGCTCTCCCCAGGGCGGGCTGATGTTCACCTGTGGCATTTATCCCCCCACCCCGCCGGAGAACATTGACGCCGTCTGCACCGCGCTCGAAGAGTTCCGGACCCATTACTGGTAGCCCGAAGAGGCCAACTCATGTCTTATTTCCTGACCCCTGCTCCTGATTTCGCGCGGCACAACGCCGAAGTGCAGTCCGTCTGGGAGGCCTACCGGGCCGGGAAGCCCTATCGCGTCCCCGCCACGGTGACCGGGAGCATCCGCGTCTACCTCCAGAACCCGGACCTGAACGATACCGGCTACACCTTCGAGGACTTCTTCACCAACCCCGAGGCGCAGATCCGCTGCCAGCTTGAGTATCAGAAGTGGCAGCGGTACAACCTGCTTTGTGACCGCGAGATGGGTCCGCCCCCCGAATGGCAGCTCGCCGTGGACTTCCAGAACTCTTACGAGGCGACCTGGTTCGGCGCGCCCCTGGTGCTCCAGGGCAACCATGTCCCCGATACCCGGGAGATACTCAAGCAAGACCGGGGCCGGCTCTATGACATGAGCTGCCCGGATGTCTCCAGCGGGTTGGTCGGGAGAGCGATGGAGTTTGCAGAGTACATGCAGGAACGCTGCCGCGACCTGGAGTTTGAGGGCGCTCCCGTGAAACCGCCGCAAAGCGTGCCCGGCGAGGGTACGGACGGCCCGCTGGACGCCGCCTACAAGCTGCGCGGGGCCGCGGAGGTGTGCATGGACATGCTCACCGACCCGGACTACTACCATGACCTGATGACCTTCGTCACCGACTGCAGCCTCAAGCGCATGAAGGCCCTGCGCGAGTGGCGGTGGGAACGGAACCCGGAGGCGCCTGACGCCGGGCAGTATCGCCAGCCCAACTGGGGCTTTGCCGATGACGCCATCGCCATGCTTTCGGTGGAGCAGTACCGGGAATTCGTGCTGCCCTACCACCAGCGCTTGCAGGACGAGTTCTGGACCGGCGAGGGCAACATGTTCATCCATCTGTGCGGGAATGCCTGGCGATTCTTCCCTCTGCTGCGGGAAGAGCTGGGCGCCACGACCTTTGACACCGGGTTCCCGATTGACTTCGGGCAAGTACGGGAACAGCTGGGGCCGGAGGTCGAGATCTTTGGAGGGCCAACCATCATGCTTCTACGCGAGGGGCCGGAGGAGAAAATCCGCGCTGAGGTGAAGCGTATCTGTGGCACGGGGATCATGCAGGGGGGCAAGTTCGTCCTGCGCGAGGCCAACAACCTCGCGCCGCTGACGCCCGTGGAGCATATCGAGACCTTCTATGAGGCGGCGCAGCAGTTTGGCAGGTACTGAGCCTCGCGCCTGCGGGCGCCAGGTCTCGCATGGCTCAGACCGTGCAGATGGAGGGTAGACGCAAGGCACCAACCAGAGGAGGGACGAGAGATGAACCTCTACTTCCTACGACACGCGGATGCCCAGGCGCAGGAGCCGGGCATGGCCGACGCCGACCGGGAGCTTACGCTGAAGGGACATGAGCAGGCCCAGCGCGCCGCCGAGTGGCTCCGCAAGCGCAAGGTGCGCGTGGCGCTGGTCCTCAGCAGTCCTCTTCTGCGCGCGGTACAGACCGCCGAACCCGTGGCCATGGCCCTGGGGGCCGAGATCGAGGAGGACCCGCGCCTCTCCGGCGGCAAGCTCACACCCCGCTCCCTGCGTGCCCTCCTCGCCGACTACCATGACCCCGAGAGCGTCTTGCTGGTGGGGCACGAGCCGGACTTCAGCACTCTCATCACGGAGTTGACGGTGGAGCCGGTGGAGATGCGCAAGGCCGCCCTGGCCCTGGTCCAGGGCCCGGAGATCGCCGAAGACGAAATGGAGCTTATCTGGGTCGTCCCCTCCAAGCTCCAGGACTAAGGAGGTACGCATATGGAGCTCTTCGATGCCCTTGTCCAGCGCGCCTCGGTGCGCAAGCTCAAACCCGTGGAGGTGACGGGGGCGGACCTGCAGCGCATTCTCGACGCCGGGCGCCGGGCGCCCTCTGGCCAGAACTTCCAGCCCTTTGACTTCCTGGTCATCCGTGATCCCGACACCCTCCGGGAGCTGTCGCGCGCCCAGGCCTGCATCGGCGACGTCACCCTGGCCGTGGCGCTGGTCGCGGATCCAGAGAAGTCGCGCTGGTGGCTTGAGGATATCGCCGCCGCCACCGCGAACATGCTGCTCGCTATCACCGCGCTGGGATATGCCTCGGTGTGGATCGAGGGCACGCTGCTGCGCCAGGAGGCAGAGCACAAACGCCTGCTGGGCATACCGGAGAACCTGCGCCTGATGATCCTGCTGCCCATCGGCCAGGCCGCGGAGGCGGTGGCGCAAGCGCCCAAGCGCGCGCTGGAAGACATGGTGCACCGCGACAGGTGGTGAGCGCCCGCCGCCTAGTACTTGCGCAGCGGCTCCCGCGCCGCGGCGCGAGCAAACTCGGCCGGGGGCAAGCCCTCCACCTGCCGGAACAGGCGCGAGAAGTGAAACTGGTTGGCAAAGCCTAACTGCTGGCTGGTCTCAGCCACGCTACCCCCGTTGGCCAGCAATTGCCGGGCTGCGGCAATCCGCGTCTGCCGCTGGGCCAGTCCCGGGGAGAGGCCGGTCTGCTCCCGGAAGCGGTGAGAGAGAGTGGAGGGGCTGACGTTGAGGCGACGGGCGAGTTCCGCCAGGGACAGGGGCGCGGAGAGGTGGCGGGCCATCAGAGCCTGTGCTTGAGCTGCCAGGCTGAGCTGACCTCCGACCCGGGCCGAAAGCTGCTCATGAGCGTAGTCCAGGACGGTCGTCAGATGTCGCAGGAAGGGCCACTGCCAGCCGGCTGGTTGCTCCACCACCAGCCGACAAGCCTTTTCCAGACTGTCAAGCACCGTGCCGGGCACGGGCGTGAGGGCGGTGGCCGGGAGAGAAGAATTCGCCGCACGCACCCAGTTTTCGGCCAAGGGTCCCCACAATACCAGGTAGTGACTCTCCCAGGGCTCGTCGCCGGCCAATTCGCGGAAGCGCGAGTGCGGGAACATCACCATCAGCGAACGTGTGCCATGCCAGGCCTCGCAGCCGTCACCACGCAGAAGCGCCTTCCCGGCGGTAGTGCCGGAGAAGGCGAGGGTGTCCAGACACGGCTCCGGGCTTCGCGCCACCCCGCCGGGCTCCACCGGGTCAAACCCGACACTCAGAGAGGTCAACAGCGGGTGCAGAGGATCGCCGGCCTCGACGACGTAACGACGGTTGATCTGAGACTTGCTCATGGGGCCCGCCTCCGTGCAAGAACAGACATACAAAACTGCAAGCTTCGCCATTCCACCCGGCACAGAGCGCTGATAGAATCCATTATATCATGCCTGGGAGTGTTCGGCCCTGTGCGCACCGGTTCTGCAAGATAATGACTGGAGCTGGGGTTGAGCTTGGGCCCAGGCTACCCTGAACGCGAGGAGAACCTATCATGACTGAAACTCTGGCCTTACTGGGTGGGAAACCTGTGGTGGACCTGAGAGCGCCGGCTTGGCCGATCGCCGGGGACCTGGAAGTCGCGTGGATGGAGGCCGTGGTGCGCAGCGGTAAATGGAGCTGGGTAGGCCCCCACGAGCAGGCCTTCTGTAGCGAGTTCGCCAGCTTCATCGGCACCAAGCATTGCGCATGCCTCTCGAATGGCACGGTGACCATTCAGTGCGCGCTCCAGGCCGTGGGCATCCAGCCCGGCGACGAGGTCATCGTCCCGGGCCTGACCTGGACCGCCACCATGCAGGCAGCGCTGGACATTGGCGCTAATGTGGTGCTGGCGGATATTGACCCCGAAACCTACTGCCTCGATCCGGCGGCGGCGGAGAAAGCGTTAACCCCCCGGACCAAGGCCCTCATTCCCGTGCATCTGTATGGGTGCATGTCCGACATGGACGCGCTGGGGGAACTGGCGCGCAAGCATAACCTCAAGGTCGTGGAGGACGCCGCCCACCAACACGGCAGCCGCTGGCGCAACGTCGGCGCGGGAGCGCTGGGCGATGTGGGCAGCTTCAGCATGCAGCAGAGTAAGGTCTTGACCTCCGGCGAGGGGGGCGCTATCACCACCAACAGCGAAGAGATCTATGAAATCATCTACTGTCTCAAGCAGGTGGGGTGGTCTCCGAAAGGGACGCCGGGGAATCACTACGGGCACAACTACCGCATCACGGAGATGCAGGCGGTTCTGCTGCGCGGCGGGCTCCTGCGTCTGCCGGAACACCTGCGGATTCGGGAGGAGCGGGCGGCACAGCTTGTCGCTGGCCTGGAGCGTATCGGCGGACCGCTGCGCGTGGCGCGGCGCGATCCGCGGGTGACGCGCCAGTCCTATTATGCGTTGACCCTGCACTTCGACGAGGCCCAGGCGGGAGGACTAACCCGAGAACAATATCTGGCGGCCCTGGGCTCGGAGGGTTGTCATCTGGGGGGCACGTATCCCCCGGTGCACCGGCACGGTTTGTTGAATCTATATGACAATACCAGCCCGGTGCCCTCCCGCGACCCGGCGGAGATCCAGAACTACGCAGAACTCGAACTGCCGGTGACTGCACGAGTGACCGGCAGCGAGGGGGTGGTGCTGATGCATCAGCACCTGCTGGGGGAGGAAGACTACATTGATCAGCTCGTAGCGGCTGTGGATAAGGTGAACGGAAAGCTGGAGCAGGTAAAGACGCATTTCGCCACGCAGGAGGCCTGATAGAGGAGGCAGACATGAAACCAAGTGGTGAATCCGGACCCTTGTTGGCCGGGGCTGCCCAGGTGGAGATCACCCCGCCGGCGGGGACTCACGTGGCCGGAGCGGTCTGCAGCTTCCGCCCCGCCGAAGTCGTGCTCGATCCGCTGTATGCCAAAGCAGTGGTTCTGGAAAGCGAGGGACAGCGGATAGCCCTGGTCTCGCTAGATATCACCATCATCACCGAGGAGTGGAGCGCGCGTCTGCGGGAGGGTGCCCGAAAGCTGGGCCTGGACCCCACGGCAGTAATGGTGCATGCCATCCAGACCCATACGGCGCCGGGAGTGGGGCACTTTATGCTCGACCCGGACTTCCCGGCCCTGCCCGCGGAGCTGGAGTGGGTCCACGGGGGGCAGGAGGCCTACGCGGAGTTTGCCATCGAGCGTGCGACCCAAGCCCTGGAGCAGGCACTGGACGCGCTGGAGCCGGTGCAGGTGGCCGCGGGAAGCGCCCTGCGAGACGGTCTGGCTTTCAACCGGCGGGCGGTGATGCGGGACGGCTCCGTGAGCATGTTGGGCTCCTACTCAAGTATACAATATCCCCTGGGGCCTCCGGGGGTGCGCTACGCCGAGGGACCGACGGACCCCGAAGTAGGGGTGGTTTGTCTGCGTAACTCGAAGCTCCAAATGGTGGCGATGCTCCTGCATTTCTCCTGCCACCCCGTCAGCCTCTTCCCCTGGCCCGTCATCTCCGCGGACTGGCCGGGGACCTGGGCGCAAGGCGTACAGGAACGTTTCGGCCCGCAGTGCGTGGGGCTGGTGCTCAACGGCTCCTGTGGCAACCTCAACCCGTGGCAGTGGCTGCAACCTGACGTGAGGTCCGATCACCGCGTCATGGGCCGCGCGCTGGCGGAGACTACTGAGAAGACGGTGACGACGCTGAACTTCAGCGACGGGGCCCAGCTGGATCATCGGCTCACACACCTGCCGATTCCACTGCGGGAAATGCCCCCGGAAACGCGCGAGTCCGTGCAGAAGACGATGGAGGAGCATCCTCAGCCTGTATGGTCTTCGCAGGAGCCGCTAGTGGCCGACTGGGAATGGTTCCGCGCGGCCTCGCTGTGGAGCGTGGAGCTGGCCCGGAAACGCTCCCCGGAACTACTTTACGAGATTCAGGCCTTCCGTGTGGGCGACACGGCGCTGGTGGGTCTTCCGGGAGAGCCCTTTTCCGAGGGACAACTGGCCCTCAAGATCGCCTCGCCGACCTACCCGACCTACGTGGCCCACTGCACCTCGCAGTACGTGGGCTATATCCCCACGCGGGAGGCAATCTCCCGCGGCGGGCATGAAGGAACTCTCTCCTATTGGTCGAAGTTGGCCCCCGAAGCGCTGGATATGATTGTGGAACGGAGTACGGAGTTGTTGAAGGAAATGTTCCCGGGCGTGAGGGGCTAGGTTCCAGCAGGGCACGGCCCAATAGCCTATCACGCCGAGGAACGTCAAGCATGACCACAACCATCGAAGAACTGGAAGAGTGGATGCAGACGCCCACCGAGCACGAGCACCTCGAGTTCAAGGAGGCAAAGCATCAGTATAGCAAGGAGGAAGTCGCAAAGTACTGCTCCGCCTTTGCCAATGAGGGCGGAGGGAAACTGGTCCTTGGCGTCACTGATGCACCCCCCCCGAACGGTCATCGGATCCCGGGCATTTGCCCACCTCGATAACCTGAAGATATACCTCAGGTCGGAATTTGGTCCTCTAGTCGAGGTTGAGGAGCTCAAGCATCCAGACGGTCGCGTCCTTATCATGCACGTCTCGAACCGACCCCTTGGCAAGGCCGTCATGTTCAAAGGTGCCGCTTGGCGTCGGGTAGGCGGGAGCCTCATGCCGATGACCTCCGAAGAACTCAGTAGAGTCTTCCAGGAGGACGCGCCGGACTTTTCGGCGGAACTGTGCCGACATGCCGACAGCTCAGACCTCGCCGAACGAGGCGTACAGATCCTGCGGGCGGCCTGGAGGAGAAAAGCACAGAATGAGCGGGCCGCTGACCTCAGCGACGCGCAGCTTCTCGCTGACTTAGGGCTGCTCACGGAGGGCCGTGTGACCAATGCTGCCCTCCTCTTGCTGGGAACGCCGGACGCCGTTCGACGGTGCATACCGCAGGCGGAGCTTGTTTTCGAGTATCGTCAAGCAGAGTCCAATGTTCGTTTCCAGCAGCGGCTGGAGTTCCGTGAGGGGTTCCTACTCTACCAGGACCGCCTATGGGAAGCGATCAACAGCCGGAATGAAGTGCATCATCTCCAGGCGGGCTTCTTCGTGACCGACATTCCAAGCTTCAGCGAGAAGGTCGTGCGCGAGGGGATTCTCAATGCGGTGTCTCACCGGGCATACCGCTCACCCAACTCCATCTTCGTGCGGCAGTCCCCCCAGATACTGGAGATTGTCAGCCCAGGAGGGTTCCCCGCGGGCATTACGGCCGAGAACATTCTCTGGAGACAATCTCCCCGCAATCGGCTTCTGTCCGAGGTACTGAACAAGTGCGGACTGGTTGAGAGGTCGGGGCAAGGTGTCGATCTGATGTTTGACACATGCATCAGGGAGGGCAAGCCTCGCCCTGATTTTTTTGGGACCGACGCGTATGAGGTGCATCTCAAGCTACGCGGCGAGATCCAGGATGTCAGCTTGCTGCGTTTCCTGGAGCAGGTGGGGAAAGAGAAGCAATTCACGTTCTCAACCGAGGATCTGTTGGTTCTTGATCTCGTTCACCGGGACCAGAGAGTTTCACCTGAGTTGCAGGAACGCATCCCCCGCCTTCTTAGCAACGGTATACTGGAGCGCAGGAGCCGCGCGCGCTACATTTTCTCACAACACTATTACCAGCTCGCCGGTAAGCAAGGCGAGTACACTCGTAAGCGAGGGTTGAACCGCGAAGAGAATAAGACCCTGCTACTGAAGCACATCCGGTTCCGAGGCACGAAAGGCGCTCCGGCGAGCGAGTTGCGGCAAGTGCTAACCTCGGCCGACTCTACGTTGATCCGTGATCTGCTGCAGGAGATGAAACGGGACGGTCTCATTCACTCCCGCGGCAAGACTCGGGCCGCCCGCTGGTATCCGGGTCGGCCTCCTTCATCAACAATAGTCAACAATAATTGACAACAATAGTATCTGAAAAAGCGACA
Organism: candidate division WS1 bacterium; assembly: GCA_012523355.1. Lineage (GTDB taxonomy): Bacteria > Armatimonadota > Zipacnadia > Zipacnadales > Zipacnadaceae > Zipacnadum. The sequence goes on along the minus strand of JAAYIR010000040.1, from coordinate 27,565 downwards.
AGAACAGGCCCTCCGAACACGAAGTAATCAACAAAGCAGGTTGAGGTATACAACAAAACGGGCCTCCCGTAGAGGTCCAATGACGCTCCTGTCGGAAGAGTTACATAACGAGGCGTGGAGGTATTGCTATGCGCATCGGATTTGGCAAGGTGGATATTACGCCACGGATCGGCGTGGAGTTGTGTGGCTTTGGTTTCTTCCTCAATCGTTATGCCGTCGGAGTGCGGGACGCGCTCTATGCCCGCGCCCTGGCCGTGGAGCAGGACGGCACGACGGTGGTCGTGGTCAGCAATGACCTGATCGGAGTCGAGCTTTCGAGTACCACCGAGGTGCGCCGCCTGGTCGGCGAGGCCACCGGTCTGCCGCCCGAGGCAATCATGGTCCACTGTACTCATACCCACAGCGGCCCGGCTACGCTGGCGGGTCTGAACATGATGGGCACCCCCGATCCTCCCTATCTGGAAACCCTGCCGCGGAGGATCGCCACGGCGTGCATTGAGGCGGTGAAGAATCTGGCCCCGGCCACGCTGTCCCACGCCGAGGTGCCGTGCGTGGGGATCGCGGTCAACCGGGAGTATGACAAGGACGCGCCACCGCTGGAGGAGTGCCTGTGCGAGGAGTGGTGCCCGGCCAAGCCGGAGCTGACCGATACCACCTGCCACGTCTTGACCGTCCACCGGGAGGGGGAGCTGGCAGGCTTCCTGACCTACTACGGCTGCCATCCCGTGGTCTGCTCCGCCACTACCCGCTACCTGCACGGTGACTGGTGCGGTGTGGCCACCGGCATGCTGGAGCGCGAGCACCCGGGCAGCGTGGGGCTGTTCCTGCAAGGCGCCGAGGGAGACGTCAACTCCTGCGTGGTCCACAAACCGGAGAAGGAGGCCCTCCTGGCGCTGGACGTCCTGGCCGCGCGCTACGCCAACGCCGTGCGTCCCGGCCTGGAGCAAGCTCAGCCACTGGACGTGGACACGGTGAGCTGCCAGCGAATGGAGAAGACCTTTACGCGGCGGCCCATGAGCCTGGAGGAGGTAGAGGCGAAGGTAGCCGAGCAGGAGGCGATCATCAAGGCGCCGGGAGCCAGCGACGAGGACGGAACGGTGCGGGCGACAACTGCGTTTGCGCAAGGCTGGCGGCAGGTGCGGGAGAAAATCCAGGGGGGTCTGCCGCTGGAGCCGCCCACCGAGGTGCAAGGCTTCCGCCTGGGGCCGCTCGAACTGCTGGCCGGTCCTTTTGAGACCTTCCAGGCCATCAAGAACGACACTCAGGCCGCGGCGCAGGCCCCGATTCCTCTGGTGCTAGCCATGACCAACGACTGGCGGGGGTACGCTACCGACCGCACCTGCGCTGCGCGAGGCGGGTACGCGGCGGAGATGGTGCCACTGCTGCTGGGCACTACCCCCTTCGCCGACGCCCATGGAGAACTGGTGGCGGCCTTCCTGGAACTGGATGCAGCACTGCATGCTTAACTGGAGATGATTTTATGGCCTCGACAGAACAACTGAAGATCGGGTTTATCGGCTGGCTGCTGCACTACGAGGAGCCGGAATGTACCACCGTCGCCGCTTGCGACGTGAACGAGGCGAAGCTGGCCGCGTACCACGAAAAGCATCCGGCGGTGGCGATATTCACCGACTACCGCCAGATGCTGCGTGAGGCGGATCTGGACCTGGTAGTCATCTCCTCCCCGAACTTTGTCCACAGGGAGATGGCGGTGACCGCCCTGGACGCGGGCAAGCATGTGTTTCTCGAGAAGCCCATGGGCGTCAGCCGCGAGGAGTGTGACCAGATTCTGGAGGCCTGGCAGCGAAGTGGCCGGAACCTCGGGATTGACTTTGAAATCCGGGTGTCCCCCTGTGTGGAGCGGGTCCAGAGCCTGCTGACCAGCGGGGAGTACGGTGAGCTGCGCAGGATTGAGTACCTCCATCACCAGGGAGCGTGGCAAGAGTCCGCCAGCGGTGATTCCTGGCGCATCCGCGCAGACAAGAGCGGAGGGCACCTGCTGGAGTGCACCATCCACTATATTGATATCTGTCGGTTCTTTGGTGGGGAGGTCCAGTCTGTGCAGTCTACGGTGGGGCCCAACGTGCTGCCCCAGTATGAGTATCCGGACAATATCTGCCTGCAGCTGTTCATGGATAACGGCGTGCTGGCTACCGTACTGGATAGTCACACGCACAGCGCAGTGCCGGTACGAGCCGGGGAGTGGTCCGACGAGGTCGAGTACATGCGGTCCATGGGCCACGACATGTCCATGATTTTCACGCTGACCGGAGGCTCCATCGCCGTGGACTTCGTCACCCCGGCGATCATGATTCACCGCCACGAGGAATGGCCCCCCGGTTCCGGGGGGCGGCGGGTGATCCATGAGAAGACCGAGGACTACCGCCGGACGGCGTATGGCTTCTACCATGACTCGGATAAGATGCGGCGAGAGTTCATCCGCCGCTGCGCCACCGATCGCCCGCCGGTTCAGGACCCCGTGGATGCCTGGAAGAGCCACATGGTCTGCCTGGCGGCGGATCAATCTGCCCGGGAGGACTTCCGCCGCGTCGAAGTGGACTACACCTTGCCTCCCTCACTGGCCGGCAGGTGAGGTTCGCAGCCCGGAGGCGCGCTCAATGCATACAGAACGACCCCACGAGCGCTGGATCTGGACGGAGCTGATCGGCTTTGACATCCGCCAGCCCGACCTGGGCGTGAGCGAGTACCTGGAGACCACCGGCTTTACGCCCCAGGCCATCTCCCTGCTCCTGGCTTCCCCGGATTTCATCCTGGGCCATGAGAGCATCCCTGACGAGCGCGAGCTGCCGCCGGAGTTCTGCTCCCGGGACGGGCACGAGTTCAACCCCCAGCGCCAGCGCCAGGTCTGGACTAACCGCCAGTTGCAGAGACTGATCGCCAACCTGCAGGAGCGTGGCGTGCAGGTCTTCCTCAGCGTCTTTACGCTCCTGTACCACAACCAGTCGCATCACGAGTGGCTGAGCGACCATCCCGAGACCTGGCTGGTCTATGGCGACGACGGCCCCTTCCCGGCTGTGGATGCCTTCGGGCGCCTCGCGGATGGTACTTTGCTGGAGGACTACTTTCTTCCCCAGTTGGTCGAGACTCTGGAGTACTACGGCTTCGACGGCTGGCACGCCGCCGACGGCTGGGGGCCGCTGCCCGGCTACCTCTACAACCTTTCCTTCTCCGACGGCGTGACGGCGCAGTTTGCCGAGTGGCTACCCCGAGAGCTACCGGAGCCGGTGGCCAGCCCCTGTGGCTCAGACCTGGAACGCCTTCGGGCCCGGGCTGCGTGGGTCTGGCGGCATGAGCGGCTGGCGTGGATCCAGTTCAATGCCCAGCGCTGGGAGCAGTTCTGGCGCAAGGCGATGACCGCGCTGCACGCTGCGGGGAAGCGCGCGCTGGTTAACGCAGGGACGCGCGCGCCGCTGGAGTCGCTCTACATCGGCGGGATTGACTACGGACGCCTCGCTGCCGCGGGCGTGGACAAGTTCCTGATGTGCACTGTGACGGCAGGCCTGGCCATGAACTCGCGACCGGGGGCGGCAGACCCGGTGCGGCACTATGACTTCCTCGCCGGGCTACTACTCACCCGTGGGCACCTGCCGGAGTCCACCATCGTCTTTCTGCAGAACACGCACGACGTGGTGGAGGAATGGGACGCGATCCACCATGTGCCCTCCCTGTTGGAACGCGAGATCTACGCCCTGGCCAACCTCTACCGGCTGCGCGCGGACGGCGGGCTGCAGCCAGCGGCAGACGGGCCACTGGCCTGCCTGGGCGATGGCCTGAGCGCCCAGGACTGGGCCTGGATGCGGGAGCGGTGGCGGCTAGCCTTTGACGCCCTCCCCCAGCGGGCCCTGGGCGTCACCCTGGTGTGGCCGGAGAAGGCAGTGGAGCGGGAGATTGAGGACTACCTGCTCAGTGGCGGGGCGACGACCCACCGATTGCTCTCGGGGTTAATGGCGCGCGGTGTGCCCATACAAGCGCTGGTCCACCCGGAGGGCACTGCGGCGGCACGCGGGCCGCTGCTGGTCCTGAATGACCAGCTGCTTACGGCCGAGGAACGCGCGCAGGTGGAAGGCTACCCGGGAGGCCCGGTGGTCATGATCGGGCGCGAGACGGAGGGTCTGCGCGAGGCCGACTGTCGCATCGCGGATGTGGTCACCAAGGCGCGGCTGACCTGCCGGGTGCATGGCGCCAGCCCCCCAGCGCCCGCGGTCCCCCCGGCGCCGCACCTGCCGGAGCCACCTGCGGAGCGCGCCGACTGGCCAGAGGCCCCGGGCTACTGGAGCGACCTGACGTCCTGGCCGGTGTCGGAGGGGTTCCTGGCGGCATGCGCAGAGGCGCTCATCAACCTCGCGGGGCCGCCCCGGCTGCTCAGTGAGAGAGAAAACGTTACCCTGATGGCTGTCGAGCAGGAGCCGGGCCGGCTGCGGGTGGCGCTTAAGAACCATACGCCCTTCTACCGCCGTCCGGAGGTGGAGGCGGGAGCGCCGCTGAGCGCAGTGCGGATCTTGACCTCCTTCCCCTCCGTCACCGTGCGGCCGGAGGGGTCGCGGTTCAGCGTGCGGGTCCCCGGTCAGGGCGTGACCGTCGTGGAGCTGCTGGTGAAGGAACCGTCTGCGGAGTGAGCAGACGGGCGGGGGCTATCCCCTGTCTGGCAGGTTCCAGCCCTTCACACAGCGAACACCTTCGGCACCGGCCCATGCGCGAGATCATCACGCTGCAACAAATGGATACGCTGGTGCTCTGGGTTACCCTGGGAGGCGCGCCCGTCGGCCTGTTTCTCGGCGCGCTGGTCCGGGGCCTGTTCCACCGCCGGCAGGCCGCCTGGCAGGGGCTCTTCCTGGGGCTGGTGGCGTCGGGGATCGGTCTGCTCTGGCTGTTCTTTCGCTGGACGGTGCGGGTGGATCCGGTCGGCGAGTACGTGGGGCTGTACCGCCCCGGGGTGCTCTTTCTCGACGCGCTGGTTTTTCTCGCCCTGGGTCTCGGTCTCGGCTGGCTCTGGCGCAAGATACGCGACCGCAACGAGACTTGAAGCGCAGTGTCGCAGCTAGAGCTTTTTCTCGTAAGGCCGTAGCTCTCTCGCTACCCGAAAGCCGAGCTTCTTGTACAGCCCCACCGCGGGCGTACGGAAGTATTGGGTGATCAGGACCAGCGGCTCCGGCTCGAACTGCTTCGCGAAGTTGAGGCACGACACCACCACGGCCTGACCCAACTTCTTCCCCCGGTATTCGGGCAAGGCCCCCACCCACTCCACACAGGCACCGGTAACCCGCTCCGTCTCATCACGGGCGACGACGATCCCCGACATCGCTATCTTCCGACCCTGCTCATTCTCCACGAAAACCCACCCGCGCGGGTCGAAGAAGGGCTGGTTCTCGAAACGCTCCCGGAACTGTTCCGGCGTCCATTCCGGCTCGCCAAAGACTGTATTGCGCAGCTCCGCCCAGTCCTGTTCATCCACTCCGGGCCGAAACTGCACCAGCCGGCAGCCGGGAGGCAACTCGACCGGCAAGGGCTGGTACTCGCTGGCCTCCGCCGCCATGGTGATGCTCATCTGGTCGTGATCGCCGCAGGTGTAGCCCTGAGCCTCCAGGAACGCGCAGGCGGACTCCAGCCGACTATCCACCCGCCCGATGCGCGCGCGCCCTGCCCCCTGCTCCCGCCCCCAGGTCTCCAGCGCCTCCAGGCAGGCAGCGGCCAGGTGCTGGCGGCGCCGTTCCCGCCGCGTAGCCACGTACATGACTTCTAGTGCCCGCTCCTCGCCCTCCCCGACCATCCGTCCCCCCGCCAGGCTCAGTAGACGCTCTCCCTCCGTGGCCGCGAACAGCCCCTCCCGCGCCAGCCGCCCCTCCCGGACCTCCTCCTCCAGCTTCTCCGCGCTGACCGGCTCCCAGTCCGGGCCATAGATGTTCAACGGGGGCAGGGACCAGCGTTCCGAATAGGCCTCGTTGAGGAGGTGCGCGACCGGCTCCCACCGCGCTCCGCCGTAGGTTTCCACTCGTGGCTCCATGGGCGTCGCCTCGCCTCTGTTCCGCCGGCTCGCTCCTACTTCGCCTCCCGGTCCACCCGCGCGGTGATCTTGGCCGGCAGGCCCCACAGGTGGATGAACCCCGGGCTGTCCGAGGGGTCGAAGATGTCCCCCTCGTCATAGGTCGCCAGCGCGAAGTCGTACAGGCTGCGCTCGCTCTCGCGGGCTACTGCCTGCGCCCGGCCTTTGAAGAGCTTCACCGTGACCTCCCCACTGACCCGCTTCTGGGTGTCCGCCATGAAGGCGTCAATCGCCTCCCGCAGGGGGGTGAACCACAGGCCGTAGTACACCAGCTCAGAATACCGCAGCTCCAGATGGGCCTTGAAATGAGTCGTCTCGCGATCCAGGGTCAGAGCCTCGAGATCGCGGTGGGCCTCCAGGAGGATGGTCGCCGCCGGGGCCTCATACAGCTCGCGGGACTTGATCCCCACCAGCCGGTTCTCGACCATGTCAATGCGTCCCACGCCGTGCGCGCCGCCGAGTTGATTCAGGGTGGCGACCAGTTCCGCGCCAGGCAGGGTCTTCCCGTCGAGGGCCACGGGAACCCCTCGCTCAAAGGTGATCTTCACGTACGCCGGTTCGTCCGGCGCTGCTGCGGGGTCCACGGTCCACTGCCAGGCGTCTGCCGGGCCTTCCAGAGAGGGGTCCTCAATTTGGCCGCACTCGATGGAGCGGCCCCAGAGATTGGTGTCGGTGGAGTAGGGGCTGGCCTTCCCTACGGGCACGGGGATGCCGTGCGCCTCGGCGTAATCAATCTCCTGCTCGCGGGTCATGCCCCACTCCCGGGCCGGGGCAATCACCGCGGTCCCCGGCGCGAGTGCGGCATACGCCACCTCGAACCGCACCTGGTCGTTGCCCTTCCCCGTGCAGCCGTGGGCGAGGTACTTCGCGCCGCGCTCCAGCGCGATTTCTGCCTGCTTCTTCGCCAACAGCGGCCGCGCCAGCGCCGTGAAGGCCGGATACCGCCCCTCGTACATCAGATTCGCGGCGATGGCGCGGGTCAGGTATTCATCGAAGAATTCCTGCCGCGCGTCCACCACGATAGACTCAACCGCCCCCACCTGCAGGGCCTTCTGGCGGATGGCCTCGTAGTTCTTCTCCTCGCCGACGTCCACCGCAACGGCGATTATCTCCACCCCATACTTCTCGGCAATCCACTGGACCGCGACGGAGGTATCCAGACCTCCGGAATAGGCGAGCACGCACTTATCCATGGTAAACGCTCCTTCGGAATGGGAATTGGGGTCAGTCTAACACGCCCGCCGCGACGCGGCAAGCTGAGGGACTTTCTGACTTACCTGCTTTGGGCCTTGGGCCCGCGCTAGCCTTCGCGCCCGCAACGGCCGGGGGTGAGGCCCTTCGCCCGCGCCCAACTCTCGACCTATCGCTCCTCCTGGAGGGGCCGCACGAGCCGCATCTGCGCCGCGAGGCCGGCCCACTCTGCCCTCGCTCCCGCTCTGTTGCCACCCGTCCTACCCCCCGACACCAGACTCAAAGACGGGGGCAGGCCTCCCGCAGGCGACCATAGAGGGCCTGGGCCTCCTCCAGGCTGGGGGAGCCCATGTTGAAGAGAAACCGGCTCTCCGGGCGGGCCATCTGGAGCATATTCCGCACACCCTCCTCCGGGGTCCAGGCCACCAGCAGCACTGTCTCGCCGGCGAAGGCCTCAATCGCGGGGCGCGGTCCGGGAGCCTGGAAGACCCGGTTCAGGGCGCGTAGATGGGGGATCTTGCGAAAGCTGGCGTACTGGTGGTCTGCGGTCGCGCAGCAGTGCAGGAACATCCCGCCCCAGTGGTTGCTCAGCTCGATCAGACTCGGCAGGCAGAACTCCTCAAACATGGCCACGCTCAGGCTTCCCGCCTCATCCTCGGAGAGCCAGAAGCCCAGCTCCGGCGGCGCCCAGGCCAGTGGGCAGTGGCACAGATTCGCGTCGGGGACGAGGCGCAGGAACTCGCGGGTGTACTTTTCCAGCACGTTCTGGCACTTGCGGACCAGGCCGTGGACCGCCTCCGGGGCCTCATACATCGCCAGGAACAGGTCCTGCTTGTTCCAGATGAGCGCCGCCACATCGAAGGGGCTCTGGTAGTCCATGCCCCCAACGGGGACCTCGGGGCCCAGCTCCTCCACCAGCAGCGAGGCCATCTCCAGCATGCGCGCCAGCGGCTGTGCGGACAGGTCCGGCTCGGGGAGAGCGTCGGCCTCACGGGCGGTGGTCACGAGCGGACGAGCGGAGGGCAGGGAGCCCTCGTGCCAGTGGACCTCACACCCGAAGGCGGCGGCGAAGGTCTCGGTGCCGGTCGCGATCCGGGCGAAGGGGACAGCATCGTCACCCAGAGTCTCGTGCCACTTCTGCCAGGCCTCGAAGCACCTGACGGCCCAGGGGAGCCAGTCGCGCACGGGGCGCTGGGACATGGCGACATCCTCGCCGGGGAAGGGCGAGGGCTCCTGTACGGCGTCCATGATGATACCGTGGCCCCGGAAAGGCCCAGCATAGAGATCGGTCAGAAACTGCCGCTCCGTACTGAACAGAGACATGGTCATTCCGCCTTTGCCTTGTCGGATTCGCCGGCCAGGGCGCGCTGCTTCTCGGCCTCCGCCTCCAGCTCCTCGACGGAACGGACTGGCAGGCGCGCCGCCCCCTCCCACTCACGGGTCGGGAGCAGCGTCCCCTCCGCTCGTCCCTTCTCCAGGCGCTCGCGGGCAGCGGCGATTGCCGGACCGTACTGAGGCAGCCACTCCGCCTGCGCGACCAGCAATTCATCCGCCATCTGCCAGACCTCCGGCGGATTGCACACGGCGCCGGTCAAGGGATCCATCAGCAGCGCTTGCCGCAGCAGCGTATCGTCGCCGTGCACTGCCGCCTCCACCGCCAGCCGCTGTACACTGATGGAGGCGTTGCACACCGCCGCACACCCCAGGGGCAGGTCCCCGACCAGCGGGATGCTTATGCCGTTACCATCCACGTAACCGGGGACCTCCACCACGCAATCCGGCGGCAGGTTGGTGATACAGCCGCGGTTCACCACGTTGAAATGCCCGCGGTACACCCGACCGGTCTCCAGGCCCTCGATGATATACGAGCCGCGCTCGTGGCCGCGGTCCTCGGGGCGAAAGGTCCAGGGGGGCTCCTTGAGCCAACGGGGGAAGTCATGTTCAAACCAGTGGCGCCCCTCCAGGCATACCCGCAGGTACCCTCCGGTCTCCCCATTGATCCACGAACTCAGGTCCACCCACTGCTCGATCTCCTCGGGCCGCTTGCGATACCAGGACACGTACTCCGACAGGTGTCCGTTAGACTCGGTCGAGTAGTACCCGAAGCGGCGCAGCATATCAATCCGCACCTTCTCCGTGCGGCTAATGTCGGGGTGCTTCTCAAAAGCCTCCAGCAGCTTCCCGGTCAGGTCCTGGCCTTTGTGCCGAACCTGGACGTACCAGGTCTGGTGATTGATCCCTGCGCAGATGATGTCTACCTCTTCTTTGGCCAGACCCAGCGCGTTGGCGATCTGCCAGTGTCCACCCTCTACGCCATGACAGAGCCCCACCATCTGAACTCCGTACCCGTATTTGTTGCAGGCCCAGGTATTCATGGCCATGGGGTTGGAGTAGTTCAGCAGCAGGCAGCCCGACGCGGCGACCTCGGAGAGGTCCTTGCATACGTCCAGCAGCACGGGAATTGTGCGCTGGGCATACATGATTCCGCCGGGTGCCAGTGTGTCCCCCACGCACTGGTCTACGCCATACTTGAGGGGAATCTCAATGTCGCTCTGGAAGGCCTCCAGCCCTCCGACCCGCACGAAAGAGAAGGCATAGTTGGCGTCCTTCAGGGCTTCGCGGCGGTCCAGCGTTGCGCTGACCGAGGCCGGAAGACCCGCCGCCTCGATATCGCGTCTCACGAGCTGGTAGACCATATCCAGGTTCTTCTCGTTGATGTCGTGGAGTGTGAACTGGGTGTCGTGCAGTTCGGGCACGCAGAGGATATCGCGGACCATGCCGCGCGTGAAACCCACCGACCCGGCGCCGATCACCGCAATCTTGAGGGGCATAGGAAAGACCTCCCTTGAGCGTGGAGTAGGTTCAAGGGGAATTCGACGCAACCGGGACCACAACCTGCGGGCGCTGTTCCCTCGCGCCTTGCCTCGCGAGGAGCGGGAACCGGCCTCCTCGCCTGGAAGGTTGAAACAAGTCCTACGCGGTCCTGGATCCACCTGGTAGGACAGGCGTCTCCCCTGTCCGCCCGCGCACACCTCTCGACCTCTCGCTCTTGTTGGAGGGGCCGCACGACTGACGCGCTCTGCGCGTCACGAGGCCGGCCCCCTCTGCCTATCCTATCCCCCTCCCCTGGCAGGGGAGAGGGAGACCGGCGGCCGCCTCGCGGACGCCTAGGGGGTGAGGCCTCCGCCCCTCTCACTCCGCCGACCACTGCCAGTCCGCGATCTCCGGCGGGTCCATTCCGTGTTCCAGGATGTAATTCCGGTGCTCCTCCAGCCGGCCCCGGTACTTGCGCACCAGCGCCTCGCACTGGCCCGAGCGCGAGGGCTCCTGCTGCGCCATCTTCTCCGCTGCCAGGATGATCAGGTGATACCGGCTGGTGCGATTCAGCACGTGCATGTCAAACGGTGTGGTGGTCGTGCCCTCCTCGCGGTAGCCGTTGATGTCAAACCGCTCTTGCTGCGGCCGTTCCCACAGGAGCTGCTTGATCGCTGCCGTGTAGCCATGGAAGTTGAAGATCACCGGCACGTCCAGCGGAAACAGCCGCTGGAACTGCTTCTCCTCCAGCCCCGCAGGATATTTCTGCGGAATGGCGATGGAGAGCAGGTTCACCACGTTCACCACCCGCGTCCGCCACTCGGGCGCCTCCTCGCGCAGCAGCTGCACCGCCGCGATGGCCTCCAGGGTCAGGTGATCCCCGCATCCGGCGAAGACCAGCTCTGGGTCCTCGCCCCCGTTCGTCCCCGCCCAGGGCCAGATCGAGGCCCCGGCCCGGAAGTGCTCGCGCGCCTCCGACATGGACAGCCATTGCGGCATGTCCTGCTTGCTCGCCACCACCAGATTGACATAGCTGGTCTGCCGCAGGCAGTGCTCCATCGTCGCCACCAGGGTGTTGCTGTCCGGTGGGAGATAGATGTGATAGGTGTGCCCCTTCTTGGTGAGCAGGTTGTTGATGAAACCCGGGCCCTGGTGCGAATAACCGTTGTGATCCTGCCGCCATGACACCGAGGTGAGCAGGTAGTTGAGCGAGGAGACCGGCTCGCGCCACGGCACCTCCAGCGAGGCCTTGATGAACTTGGCGTACTGGTCCAGCATGGTATCCACGATGGAGACGAAGGCCTCGTAGCACGGATACAGGCCGTGGCGCCCGGTAAGCAGATACCCTTGCAGCCAGGCCTGGCAGTCATGCTCCGACAGCACCTCCAGCACCTGCCCGCGCGGGGAGATATGCTCGGCCTGGGGCGGCACCGGCCACACGTACTGGCGGTCCGTCGCCTCCAGCACCGCCCCCAGCCGGTTGGACACTAGCTCGTCCGGGCAGACGATGCGGAAGTCATGCCGCTGATCGCGTCGCAGGAGGTCCCGCAGGAAGTCCCCCAGGGCCACCATGTTCTCCGCCGGAGCCCCGCGCGGCGACACCGTGATCGCGTAGTCCTCCACCGGGGGCAGGTCGAGAGGCTGACGCACGCGCCCGCCATGTCCGTGGGGGTTCTCGGCCATGCGCCGATCTCCCTGAGGGCAGGCGGCCAGTATGTCCGCCGCCGGGCGCCCCTCCTCGTCCCAGAGTTCCTCGGGCTTATACGTACGCAGCCACTGCTCCACGATCTTGAGATGCTGGGGGTTGGTTCGCAACTCCTTGGCCGGCACCTGGTGCGCATGGAAGGACCCCTCCACCTGCACCCCGTCAATCTCCAGCGGACAGCCCATTCCCTTGGGAGTGCGTAGCAGCAGCACCGGCCACCGGGGCCGTCCTGCCTGAGCGGTTCCCTCCTCTTTACGAGCCCTATCCTGAATCGCGCGTATCTCCCCATGGGCCCAGTCGAAGGCCGCGATGCAGTCCTCATCCAGGTGGTCGCTGTAGTCCACTATCCGTGGCGCGTAGCCATACCCGGTGAACAGCGCCGTCAGCTCCTCGTCGGTCATCGTGCCATAGATCGTCGGCTGGGAGATCTTGAAGCCGTTGAGGTGCACAATCGGCAGCACCGCCCCGTCACTGGCCGGGTTGAGAAACTTGTTGCTGTGCCAGGCGGTGGCGGTGGCGCCCGTCTCCGCCTCCCCGTCCCCCACGATGCAGGCCACGATCAGGTCCGGGTTATCCAGTGCCGCGCCGAAAGAGATCGCCAGCGCGTACCCCAGCTCCCCGCCCTCGTTGATCACCCCGGGCAGGCCGGGAAACAGGTGGCTCGGGAACCCGCCCGGCCGCGAGAAGGCGCTCACAAAGCGCTCCAGCCCCTCCAGGTCATGGGTCATCTCCGGGTAGTATTGGGTGAGCGTACCCTCCAGATACAGGTTGGCCAGGTTCGCCGCCGCGCCGTGTCCCGGACCCGTGACCAGCAGGATCTCCGCCTCGGTGTCGAGGATCAGGCGGTTGAGGTGGGCATAGATCAGGTTCAGCCCCGGCGTGGTCCCCCAGTGCCCCAGCAGGCGCTCCTTGACATGCTCCGGCTGCAGCGGCTCCCGCAGCAGCGCGTTGCTCTTCAAGTACACCTGCGCGGCGGCCAGATAGTCCACCGCCCGCCGGTACCGGCGCAAAGCAGTAAGATCAGTGGATGTGGGCATGAAGAGTCCTCCTTGACGGCAGCGCTGGATGGAGCCGCTCCTTGTCGTCGTCTCGCCTCTACTAATGCTCTGTGGAGGCGCCCGGGACCTCCCCGGCGCGCTCCCCTCGGCCTAACAGACGAGCCCGGGGCCGGAGGGGGTCACCTCTCGCGGCGGCGATTATCTCCACCGCTGTTGTCGAGAGGTGCGCCTTGTGGCAGGGGGAGAGGCGATGATTCCTGAGGGCTCGCTTCAGCGCGGCTCGAAGCGAGTGAGCTTCTGCTCATCGGTCATGAGCTGTTGCGTATCCGGGTCCACCCAGGTCGTCCGGCTCAAGACCGGCCCCACCCCCGGCGCGTACCAGGTGGTAATGTCATAGGGCGTGTTCGGCGGGTCGGCTTCGGGGTCCGTGATCCAGTGCTCCACCGCTTGCACGCAGTCCGTGTAGCTCCCCGCGGGAACCGTCGCCGCAGCGTTGAGGCTCAGAATCTTCCAGGTATGAGCGGGGTCGTTTAGATCCGCCCACTGTCTCCCGGCCTCCAGTGGTTCCTTCAGCCTCCAGAACTGTGTGGCGGAGTCCACGTACTCCAGCAGCCCCTCTCCCTCATGCCGCAGCCACATGCTGCCCAGCGGGTCCTGGGGGTCGGTCCCCAGGATGTGCAGCTCCCACCACACCTTCCCCTCGATGATCACTTGCCGCGCCACGGTGATGGTCAGGGTCGTGGCCTGGGCCGCGCGTAGCGCGCTGGGAGTGACGGAGGTCCCGGTATAGGTCCAGACGTTCCCCACTGCGAAGGGGTAGAGGTCGGCGGTGGGCTGCGGACCGCGGTTCTCCACGGTCACTTCCAGGCTCGCCGGAGTAACTTGCTGGTAGGTGATCGTGATGGTCGTCTGGCCGGGGCTGTTGGCCGTGAGCATGCCCGTCGCGCTGACCGTGGCCACCCCCTGGTCGCTGCTCACCCAGGTCACCTGGCTGGTCATCGGCGTCGGCTGCCCGGTCGCCCGCGTCCCGTAGGCCAGAAGCTGCACCTGGTCGCCGACGGTAGCCGTGAAGGGCAGCGTGCCGGAAGGCAGCACGTAGTAATAGGACAGCAGCAGGCCGGTGACCGACGGCGTGGAGTCGCCGCCCCCTCCACCACAGCCGGCCAGGAGGGCGAGGAGCGCCACCAGCAGGAGGTTGAGGCCCGGTCGCGTCATGACAGCAAAGAGACGTCTTGCGCGAGAGTATTGTTCCCGAGCCTGTTCTATCGTGTCGGTAGGACAGGCGTCCCGCCTGTCCCGCAGAACCTCGGCAAGTCAGGCGTCCCGCCTGACATCATCGGTCTCCGTGCCGACGAGACACCGGCGCCCCGGGTTCGGGAATGACTTTCTCGGGGGGCTGTAGGGGCGGCTTTCGCGGGTCTGCCCGCGATTGCCGCCCTTACGCGCTGCCCTCGACTGTCTGCGAACTGACGGATTGGCCCGTTCTGTTCGGTCTAGACCTCCAGGCTGCGCAGGAACTCCACCGCCCGGACCACGTCCCCCACCTTATCTTCTCCTGCTTCGCGCTCGATGGCGAAGTACCCGTCGTACCCGCCGTCGCGCAGGATTTTCACATACCGTGGCCAGTCCACCCAGCCCTCGCCCAGCGGCACCTCCTGCGGCGTGCCATCTTCCTTCACCAGCGCATCCTTGGCGTGCGTGTGCCCGATCCACGGCAGCAGCAATTCTGCTCCGGCCTCCGGGTTGAAGTTTTCATCTGCCCATTCGCGGCTATAGGGCACCTCCATGTGCTTGGCGACCGTCGGCGGCCAGAGAATCAGGTTCGCCGGGTCAAAGTTGATACCCAGGCCCGTGCTGTTCACCGTCTCCAGCAGCCGCTTGAAGATGCGTGGCGGCTCCGGCCCGGTCTCCAGCAGCAGGACGGCCCCGATGCTGCCCCCGTAGTCGCAGAGTTCGCGGGTTCCTTCCACGATGGAGTCCCAGCGCTCGTTGCCGGTCTCCCAGGGGACCATGCCCACATGCCCCTGCCACTTGCAGCACTCCAGGTCCACGGCCAGTTGCATGGCCTTCTTCCCCTCCGGGATCGCCTTCTCGTGCTGTGAGCGGTCGCATAGGTCCACCTCGCCGCCCCAGTAGGAGATGGCGGAGATCTCCACGCCCGTGTCCCGCAGCATCTTGAGAATATCGCGGCGCGCCTGGGCGTCGAGCTGGTCGGCGTGGTAGCGGCCATACGCGCTCAGGTGCAGCCCGGGTATCCCCAGCTCCGCGGCCTTCTGCGCCGCCTCGGTCAGGTCCTCGCTGAATACTCCCGGAAACACGGCTATCTTCAGATCGTTCATGGCAGGCATCTCCTTGGGTGTCTCTGTACTAGGAAGCGGCCAGAGATTCGCCGGACGCGACGGGGATTCCTTCCGGCGCACCGGCAGACCCCTCCAGATTGCCGAGGCTCTCTACTCACTTAAACCACGGCGGGAGACCGCTCTGCGATCCCCCGGCGCGTGGCTCTTCAGATTATCTCGAGGTCTTGGTCCCCGAGCCCGTCTCTCAGGTTCCCGGCTGTGACGCGGGAGCCTCCGGCGGAGTCTCCGCGGCGGGCTGAGCCGCAGCTTCCCCGGGTGGAGAAGCCTCCGCGGGCGCGGCGCCGGCTTCCGGAGTCGCGGGTGCGGCCTCTGGCGTCAAGCTCGCTCCCGGCGGCACGGGCACGATTTCCGTTTCCGGCGGCGGCACCTCTGCGGGTTGCGAGGGACACCCCGCCACTGCCACCAGCAGCCCCCCCGCCAGTGTTACCAGCACTAACGCTATCAGTACACTACGCATGGACCTTCCTCCTCCAGTAGGTCAGGCGTCCCGCCTGACCCTTCTCCTCTCGCTCCTTCGGTAGGTCAGGCGTCCCGCCTGACCCCTCTACCCTCCCCCGGTAGGTCAGGCGTCTCGCCTGACCCTCTCCCCGTGTCACCCCTCTTCGCCTTCCACCAGCGCAATCTCCTCCTCGCTCAGCCCGTAGAGCTCATAGACCAGCCGGTCAATCTCGCGGTCGGTGGCCTCGATCTGCCGCTGCAGAAGCTCCCGGTCCTGCGCCGTCTGCGCCTGCGGCAGCCGCTTGTGCAGGTCCAGCATGGTCTCCACCAGCGCCACCATCCGGTCATGCCTCTTCACCTCCGCCGGATTGTCAAAGTCAATCGTGCGGATGGGAAGGGAGCGGATTGATGCCACCTTTACCTGGGGGAAGGCCTTCTGTCCGGCCTCGAGTGTTGTCTGTGCATAGACGAAGCGGAGCAATGTGGAGTTAAGCAAGCCTACAACATAACGCGTGTCGTGGTCCGCGAAGTCGTACAGTGCCAAGAGCGAGTTGCGGAAGTAGTCAGCGCCCACGCGAGGCCCCACAATGGGATAAGGCGCCGTCTGCCTAATGATGAAGGACGCCTGTCGGTAGTTGTCGCGATGCCCAATCCTGAAGTACTCGCCCCGGCGTGGTGCATAGTCAAGCCGGAGCCATTTGCGCGCGGAGGCGCACTCGTACCTTGATACCTGCTTGCCTTCTAGTACGGGAACGCAATCGCATTCGGCGATAGGCTCGTTGGTCACGAGCTTAGCCGAGCAGTTGCCGGTATGGACGCCTGGGTCGCGTACGGCGTCGCCCAAGCTGCGCCCCACTTGTGCAAGCTTCGCGAGCAGCCCCCGGTTGTCGTATGCGACCCAGGGGGCGGCTCCTCCAAGCTGGACCATTCGCTCGGCTCCGTTCCTATCTACAATCCGCGTCGGGGCCACCACAGGGTCACCCACAACCAGTGTGAGAGCGGGCGTGACGACCCGGCCGAAAACGTGTTCTCCCCAGTAGCGTACCTCGCGGACGCCGGTCCGACTGATTATCTGCTCGCGCAAGGGACCGTACCCGGCGAGGTGCCCCACCTGGTCGGGGACAATGAACGAGATGGTGCCCCCGCTGCGACGAAGCTCCAGGGCCCTGACGAGGAAGAGACCGTGACTCGTTGGCCAGGAATCCCACGGGTAATGCCTCTTCCAGTATGCTATGGAGCCTTCATATCCCTCCGGCTTCTGCCTGCCAGAGAAGGACAGGTACGGCGGATTCCCAATCACGCAATCAAACCCGCCCGCCTTCATGATCTCCGGGAAGCCCTGCTCCCAGTCGAAGGGATTCACCCGGCGCAGCTCCTCCTCATCCGGCAGCAGGCGGTCCGCGAAGTAGTCGCTCCCGATCAGGCTGTTCCCGCACTTGATATTCTCGTCCAGGTTGGGCAGCAGCCGCTCGTGGAAGAGCTGCAGGGTCGCGTCGGCCGTCTCCCGCGTCACCCCCTCCAGGCACTTGAGCAGCAGGTTGAGCTTGGTCACCTCCACCGCCTGCCGGTCAATGTCCACCCCAAAGATATTGTTGAGCAGGATGCGCTTGCGCTCCTGGATCGTCAGCCGCCAGTCGTGCTCGCTCAGGCGCAGGATCGGTGGCCGGCGCTTGCGGGCCTGCCGCTCCGGGTCATGGTCCAGGTAGTAACGCAGGTGCCAGTCGAGCAGGCACTGGTACGCCCCCAGCAGGAAGGACCCCGACCCGCAGGCCGGGTCGAGAATATGGATCTTCGCGACGGCCTCCGGGGTCCCCGCCTCGGCCAGGGCCTCGCCCACCGTGTGCGCCACGATGTAGTCCACGATGTAGGTGGGGGTATAGTAGACCCCGCCGGCCTTGCGCACCTCGGGCTTCTCCTCCACCTTGGCCAGCCCGGCCGGGGTCAGGCGAATGACCTTGCCCAGGAACTGCTCATAGACCGCGCCCAGGATATCCGCGCCCAGCACCGAGAACTCGTAGGGCGAGGGGTAGTACAGACCGGTGATGATGGCCTTCAGCACCCGGTCCGAGACGGTCAGACCGGGGCAGAGGGTGTCGCCCTGCGGGCTGAAGTCGAACAGACCCGCGTTGTACTTATCATCCGCCTGCTCGAACCGGCGGCACAGCGCGGAGTAGCAGTCGCGCCGCCCGGCCACCTCCCGCAGTTGATCCTGGTGCTCCACGCCGCGATCCTCGGCGATGCGCAGGAACAGAATCCGGTCGAGCAGGGCCTGAACCGCAAAGTTAAGCTCCGGGACGGATAGCTGGTTATGCCGGGCCAGGTCCTTCGCCAGGGCCTCGCGCCACCTCTCCATCTCCTGCAGGAAGGCGGCGTCTACCTCCTGGGTGCCGCGATGCTTGCGGTGGTCCTCGGCAAAGCGGTCAAAAGCGCCCTTGAGGATCGCCTCGCGCGAAAAGAGCGAGTAGATTTCGTCGAGGTGCTCGAGGTATTGGTCGCAGGTGAGAAACCTGAGGCGAGCCGTACCCGGCGGGTCGGTAAGCGCGGGCTTCTGGCTGCAATCGTAGACGGCGAGTTCCTCGAAGTCGGTGAGCAGGGAAAGCGGCAGCTTCGCGTTCCAGGCATAGCGACGCACCTGGTAGGCCGGACCGGGATCGCCCTTGACGTTGATCGCGGGCTTCTTGGCCTCCACGAAGAACTTGCGCTGACCGCCGATGCGGAAGCAGTAGTCGGGAGCCTTCCTGCCCCCCTCCACTTCCACACTGACCTCGCGCACCACGTCCTTGTAGGCCTCCGCGTAGCCCGCGCGATTGGCCACGTCCCAGCCCAGCGCCTCGAAGAACGGGTCCAGGAACTCGGTGCGCAGGGTCGCTTCGTTATACGCCGCGCTGCGGTACTGGTCACGGTTGCGGCCGAAGCGCTCGACGAGCTCTGCCACCTGGCGGCGGCAGTCGTCGGGTGCACTCACTAGATCGGGGTCTGGAGTCTCGCTCATGTTCTGTGTGGCGCGCCCCCTCTCCGTGCCGTGCAGAGCATAATCCTCGCGTCCCGCCCGTCCTGCCTTCAGGTCCCCATTTCCCACGAGGCCAGGTAATCCCGCTGCTCCGGGGTGAGCGTGTCTATCTCCACCCGCAGCGCTTGCAGCTTCAGCTCCGCCACCTGGCGGTCAATCCCCGCCGGCACCGGCATGACCTCCAGCGGCAGGGCCTCGCTCTGTGCCACATGCTCTGCGCATAGCGCCTGGTTGGCGAAGCTCATGTCCATCACCGCCGCGGGGTGCCCCTCCGCCGCCGCCAGGTTCACCAGCCGCCCCTCGGCCAGCACGTACAGGCGGCGTCCCTCGCGCAGCTCGTACTCGTCCACCGCCGGACGGGTGCGCCGCACCTTCACCGCCAGCTTCTCCAGCGCCTTGAGGTTGATCTCCACGTCAAAATGCCCCGCGTTGCACAGGATGGCGCCGTCCTTCATCACCTCGAAGTGGGGCACGTCAATCACCGACTTGTCCCCGGTGACCGTGACAAAGACGTCCCCTAGCGGCGCCGCCTCCAGGAGTGGCATCACCCGGTAGCCGTCCATGGCCGCCTGCAGAGCTCGCAGCGGGTCCACCTCACAGACAATGACCAGCGCCCCCATTCCCCGCGCCCGCAGCGCTACCCCCCGCCCACAACTGCCATAACCGCAGACCACGACCGTATGCCCCGCCAGCAGCAGGTTGGTGGCGCGCAGAATCCCGTCAATCGTGGACTGCCCGGTGCCGTAATAATTGTCGAACAGGTGCTTGGTATAAGCGTCATTGACCGCGATCACCGGGTAGCGCAGGGCGCCATGGGCGGCCATGGCGCGCAGCCGAATCACCCCCGTCGTGGTCTCCTCCATCCCCGCCTTGACCTTCTCCAGGAGCGAGGTCCGGGAGGCGTGCAGCGTGGAGATCAGGTCCGCGCCGTCGTCAATGGTGATGGTCGGTTCCAGATCGAGCACGGAGTTAATGTGCGAGTAGTACGTATCCCGGTCCTCGCCGTGCCGGGCAAAAACAGAAAGTCCAAAGTCCACCACCAGGGAGGCGGCGGTATCATCCTGGGTGCTGAGGGGATTGGAGGCGCACAGGGCCACCTCTGCGCCTCCGGCCTGCAGCGTCCGCATGAGATTGGCCGTCTCCGAGGTAACATGCAGACAGCAGGCGATGCGCTGGCCGGCCAGCGGCTGCGCCTCGGCAAAGCGCTCGCGGATGAGCTGCAACACCTGCATCCGCCGGTCGGCCCACCGAATGCGGTGCTCCCCCGCGCTACTGAGTTCAGCCTCGGCAATGTCAAAGTCCATGAGTTCTCCTTGTGAGGGGTAAAGGCCACGTGGCGAGTGGGCAGCCCGCTAGGACTCAGCCCCTTCCGGTTGGCGCTCTTCGTTTCTGGCTCTCACGCCTGGTTGGTCAGGGCTAATTGGTCAGCGTGAGGGGGGCGGGGAGCGCGGTATACCAGCGCTCAGCCATTGTGCGTACGAAGACCTGGCAGAGAATGTCTATTCGCTCCCCTGGCGGGCCCTGGGCGATGACGTCGGCCACGTACTGTCCCTTGGCAAACTGCAACTCATAAGATTGATCCTGGGGCAGGAAGCGCAGCGTGCCCAGCGGCCCCGTGGCCCCGGCGGGTAAGGTCGAGGCCCCCACCAGATCCATCTCCCGGAAGGGCTGCACCAGGGCGGAGGCCGCCTCCGCGTCCTTGCACGCGAACAGCGTCGCTTGTATCGTGTGGCCCGGCAGCAGCGTTATGTCATAGCGGCGGTAATAGAGCTGGCTCACCCCCGCCCCGGTCAGGCGTCGCATGACCGCCTCCGGCCGCCCTGGCCCCATCAGTGCCCAGTGCGCCGGCTGCAGCACCCGCGAGTCCCTCGGCTGCCCGATCTCGAACTCCACCCGCGGCGGCGGCATCAGCTTCTCGAAGTCCCCCGGCAGGGAGGTGGCAGCAATCTTGCCGAAGCGCAACTGCTCCACCCGGTCCAGCACCGGGCGGGCAATCTTCCCCAGGTCGCCTGCGGAGAACGGTCCCTCGGAGGCGCGTAGCGACAGCCGGGTCACCAGGAAGCCCGTGCGGAACACGGCCTCCGTCCGGTGGAAGCCCTCCGTGACCGGGAAGAGGTAGTACCGGCGGTCATTGGCCAGCGCCGGGCCCCGTTGCCGCTGGCCGTGCGCCCCCAGGGTGATGGCCAGGTCCCGCACCGCCGCATGAGCCGAGTCCCGGTTCTTGAAGGCCAACAGCGTAATGTCCAGGTGGGCCGGCTTCTCGTAGGCCGGCTCCCGCGAGAAGCGCAGGGTCGCCACCGCCCGCTGCCCGGGCGCGGCCTCCGGGTCAGCGGACGACTCAAACACGCTTGGTATGCCGGGCCACCAGTTCTGTGGCGGCGGCTCCACTGGCACCAGGTCTGCCAGCGTCGGCAGCGCCGCCCTCAGCGCCTCCGGCGTTATGCTGGCCGGGTCTACTTCCTCGTCCGCGGCCCAGCCGGGCTGTTGTGGCAGGCTCAGACCGGCACTCATTAGAGCTATCAAGAGGATGCTTATCGCCACCGAACGTGTCATGCGCACCATCACCTTCTTGAGTCCGAATCCCTATTCGCTGTTCCCCCGGGCGGAACGGCTGTTAGGATAAGTAGTTCTGCACGTAGTCGTCAACTGCCTCTGGCCACGGACGCAAGGGATCCTTCCCCAGCGCCAACCAGCGGTTGATGGACAGCACCGAAAATCGCGGGCGCATGGTTGGCGTGGGCCACTCCTCCGACGCGATCCGCTCCAGCGCCGCCTCCGGCTTCCCGGCCGCCGAGAGCGCTCGCAGGGCCAGGTCCGCCCAGGTGCAGTGCCCACAGTTGACCAGGTTCAGTACCTTCGTGACCCCCGAGAGCCCCACGCGCCACAGCGCCGGCGCCAGGTCTCGCGTGTAGGTGGGAATCCCCCACTGATCCGCGACCACCCGCAGTTCCTTGTCCTCCCGGGCTCTCTCCACGATGGCCGAGACGAAATTCCGCCCCCCCGGCCCAAACAGCCACTGCGTGCGCACAATCAGTAGATCCCGGAGTTGCTCCGCGCACAGTCGCTCCCCCGCCAGCTTCGACTCCCCGTAGGCGTTCAGAGGGTGGGGCAGGTCGGTCTCCTCATAAGGCTGGCCCTTGGTCCCGTCGAAGACATAGTCCGTACTCATCAAAATCATCCGCGCCCCGAGCTCCGCGCACGCGCGCGCCACATTCCCCGCCGCCACTGCATTGTGCAGGTAGGCCCGCGCCGGGTCCCGCGTGCAGCCCTCCACGTCAGTATAAGCCGCGCAGTGAATCACCAGCTCCGGCTCCCGCGAGGTGATCACCTCCCGCGCCGTCCCCGCGTCGGTCAGATCTCCCTCCGCCAGGTCCACGCCGTGGACCACCACGCTCTCCGGAGCCAGCTCCAGCAGCGCCTGGCCCAGCATCCCGGCGGCCCCGGTCACCACCGCGACCGTCTTTGCAGTTGAAGTATCCGTCACAGCGCCCTCCCCGTGATGAGAATGGATAGACAACAATTCGCGAAGGTGGAACGTCACACCTTCAAGAGAATCCCGGCGCGCATCAGCTCAGCCGGAAGAAGCCCCAACTCCGCGAGCCTTTGTCTAAGGGGATCTGACCATGCGTGGATGGAAAATCGGTAGCTTCGGCGGAATTGACATCGAGATTAACTACACCTGGCTCTTCCTGTTTGCGCTCTTGACCTGGAGCATGAGCGTGCATCTGCGCCATGCGCAGGAGGGTTTGACCGAGTGGGTGTATTGGACGGGTGGCGTCCTCACCAGCCTGCTCTTCCTGGCCTCCGTGCTGGCCCATGAGATGAGCCATTCCCTGGTTGCCCGCTCCCTCGGCATGGGCGTCAAGCGCATCACCCTCTTCATCTTCGGCGGCGTCTCCCAGATTGAGGAGGAACCCCGCACGCCTCGGATCGAGCTGCTCATGACCGTGGTGGGGCCGGGAACCTCCGCCGTACTGGGCGTCATCTTCACGGGGCTGGCCCGCATGGGCCAGCTCAGTCTGGGTTGGCCGCCTCTGGTAGTCTCCGGCCTGCAGTTGATCGGCTACATCAATCTGGCCCTGGCCGTGTTCAACCTGCTGCCGGCTTTCCCTCTCGACGGCGGGCGCCTGCTGCGCTCTGCGCTGTGGAGCGCGTGGAATGACGAGTACCGGGCCACCCAGGTGGCCACCGCCCTCGGCTCTGGCCTGGGCACGCTCATGATGATCACCGGTGGCGCCTTCTTTCTCTTGCTGGGCAACTCCGTGCAGGGCATCTGGTTTCTGTTCCTGGGGTGGCTCATTCTCTCGGCAGCCCGGCAGAGCGCCCAGATGAATGAGTACAAGTTTCGCCTGAGCGGCCTGCAAGCTGGCCAGGTCATGTTCTGGCCCCTGGTCAGCATCCCGGTCGGGATGCGGCTCAGTGAGGCGCTGCACTCCCCGGTTTCGGCCACCGGGCAGCCTTTGTACCCGGTGGTGGACCTCTCCGGGCAGGCGGTCGGGGTGCTGGATCACCGCAGTCTGACGCATGTCACCCCCGCGCAGTGGGCGGAGCTATCTGTGGGCGAGGTGATGTCGCCTCTGGAACCGGAGATGCAGATTCAGGCTCACGAGCCGGTGACCCAGGCGCTGACCCGGCTGGGTTCGGGCCGCGAGTGGCTCCTGGTCATCTCTCCGGAGAACCGGCCGGTGGGCGTTGTCACGGAGCAGAGCATTGTCCGGGCCGCGGGGAGAAGAGGCCCGGCCACCAGCCCTCGCTAGTGGTCTTCGCCTCCCCGGCTTGCCTCTCAGTTGGTGTGTCCTGGGTCTACGTCTCCGCTGGAGGGGCCGCACGAGCGGCCTCCGCGCCGCGAGGCCGGCCCAATCCACCTATCCCCCTCTCCCCAGGACGAGCGCAGCGAGGACGCGGGGAGAGGGGGACCGGCGGCTGCCCCCAGCCGCCGAGGGGGTGAGGCCTCCGGCGATGGCCGCCCCGATGCCCTCCGCGCGGTGGCTGCCGCGACGGCCTCCTGCCGTTCCCGTAGGGGCGGCTTTTCGGCGTCCGCGCCGAATTGCCGCCCGCTCACCCACCTTTCGCTCACCTCGCCCGCTACTTTCCTCCCCACTGGAGGGGGTGAGGCCTTCCGGTTTACCCCCTGATCTGGGGTGGCTCGCCGCCGCGTGGGGTGCCTCCCATCCTTTTGCTTGACTGAGGTGTATTCGCGCAATATAATGTCTATGATTTGAGGCGTGCCAGGAGCCGCAGGCATGTGGCCTGGGGCTTTTTTGCAGGCGGGGGCGAGGGGTTCCATCCCTGCCCCCAGGAGATCCGCCGTACGGCAGGAAATATCGTGTTATTCCAGCAGCTTCGCGAGGATATTCGGGCAGTGAAGGAGCGGGACCCGGCGGCCAGGAGCTCGCTGGAGATTCTGCTCTGCTATAGCGGCTTGCGCGCCATTCGCTGGCACCGGTTCATTCACCGGCTCTGGACCTGGGACTTCCGTCTCCTCGCCCGCTGGCTCTCCCAGATCATCCGCTACCGCACCGGCATCGAGATCCATCCCGGCGCCAGGATCGGCAAGGGCTTCTTCATTGACCATGGCATGGGCGTGGTGATCGGCGAGACCGCGGAGGTCGGCAACGACTGCACGCTCTTTCATGGCGTCACCCTGGGCGGTACCGGCAAGGAAACCGGCAAGCGGCATCCCACGCTGGAGGACAACGTCACCGTCGGCGCCCATGCGCAGATTCTGGGTTCCATCACCATCGGCGAAGGCTCGGTCATCGGCGCCGGCGCGGTGGTGGTGGACAACATTCCCCCCTACTGCACGGTCGTGGGCACCAAGGCCTTCATCGTCCGCCGGCAGGGCGAGCGCGTCTACGATTTCCGCCATGACCAGGCCATGCGGGCTCAGGACCCCGCCATCCAGAACATGCTCGAGAGAATGCAGCGCCTGGAGCAGCAAATTTCAACCCTGAAGGCGCAGTGCGACGTACGGCACGGGGAACAGCGACCCGCTCCGCAAGCGTCTGAATGCATGGAGGAGCTAGACGACACCGAATGAGCCGCTCTAAATCCCGCAAAACCCGCAAGGGCCGGGCCCTGTTGGTGGTGCTCACCGTCTTGCTGGTGATCGTCGGACTGGCCACCGCCGGCGCGCTAGCCGCGGTGGTAGCCACCGCCAGCTTCGCCCGGGGGCACACCATCGCCCCCAACGTCCGCGTGGGCGGCGTGCTGGCCGAAGGCATGACCGCCGCCCAGGCCCAGGCCGCCCTGGAGCGGGAGTTTGTGCCCCGGCTCCCCGCCGAGATCACCCTCACCTGCCCCGGCGGCAGCTTCTCGCTCAGCCGCGAGGAGTTGGGTGTCCAGCCGGAGCTGGAGGCCGCCATCCAGCAAGCCCTGCAGATCGGGCGCGAGCCCACCCTCCTCGAGCGGATCCGGCGGCAGTGGGCCTTGCGTCGTGGTGCCCTAGACCTCCCCGTGGCCCTCGCCGTGGATGCCGATCGCCTGCGGGATTCTCTGGAGGCCCTCGCCCCCCAGATCAACCGCGAGCCCAAAGACGCGCGCGTCACGGTCAGCGGCAAGCAAGTCCACAAGTCCCCGGGGCGTGTCGGCCTGGCCCTCCAGGTCGAGGACAGCCTCGGCAAAATCCAGTCCGCCCTCGCCGACGCCAAGACCGCCCGGATCCAACTCGTGGTCCGCGAGCAGCCCCCCAACATCAGCGAGCAGGACTTGGCCGGCCTGCAAGTCGTCCTCAGCAGCTACGAGACCCCCTATCACACTTACCAGCGCGACCGCACCCACAACATGCGCCTGGCCATCGGCCGCGTTAGCGGGATCGTCCTCCAACCCGGGGAGGTTTTCTCACTCAACCAGCGCGTCGGCGAGCGCACCGTCCGCGACGGCTACCGCTCAGCGCCCATCTTCAGGGACGGTGAGGTGGTCCCTGATACCGGCGGCGGTGTCTGCCAGGTAGCCTCTACCCTGTACAACATGGCGCTGCTTGCCAACCTGCAGGTGCTGGAGCGCAGCCACCACTCCCGCCCCGTCTGGTACTGCCCCACCGGCCGCGATGCCGCCGTCTACTGGGGGGCCAAGGACCTCAAGTTCAAAAACAGCCTGCCGCACCCCATTCTCCTCCTGGGAGAAGTGCGCGGCAGCCACCTCTGGGCCGCCTGCGTGGGCCATGCCGACGACCAGTACAAGGTGGAGCTGATCCGCTCCAATCTCGCCCGCCTGGGCAACAAGACCGTTACCAGGCAGGATCCCACCCAGCCCGAGGGCTACCGCAAGGTCGAAAACCCCGGAGCCGCCGGCGCCCGTGCCACGCTGAGCTGGAAGGTCTACAAGGACGGGCGTCTGGTCAAGAGCGGCAAGCTGCACGACGACTACTATGCGCCGGTAAACCGGGTGGTCATCGTCGGCGCCAAACCCAAATCACCGCCGCAGACTCTGACCGGCCCCGCCGCGCCGAAGCCTGCCCAACCGCTGCCACCGGACGCCGACCGCGATTCCCCGGCCGCGCCCGCGGACAGCCCTGGCGACTCCGCGCGTGCCACGCCGCCCGCCACCAGCCCACGCAAGCCGCCGACACGCTTATCCACCTAAGAAGAGGTCATGGGTCATGGACCAGGCCGTCTTGGGCCAGAGCCGAGTGCCGCCGAAAATCACTGTTCTGGGGAATATCAACCTCGACTTCTCCATCCAGGTGGAACGTATGCCTGAGAGGGGGGAGAACCTGGTTGCCGAGAACTTCGAGCTGGTCCCTGGCGGCAAGGGTGCCAATCAGGCCGTGGCTGCCGCCCGCCTCGGGGCCGAGACCGTGCTCATCGGCATGGTCGGTAACGACAATTATGGCCGCGTGCTCCGCCGCCGCCTGAGTCACGAAGCCGTGAACGTCAAGTTCGTGCGCAGCGATGAGGATGCCGCCACCGGCATGGCCTTCGTTGTGGTGACGCGCAACGGTGGCGACAACCGCATCCTCTCCGTTCTGGGTGCCAATCTTAACGTCACTCCGGACCAGGTGGAGAGTGCGCATCGGGCCTTTGAGCGCGCCGATTTTCTCCTTACCGCTCTGGGGGTGTCCGAGGTCACCGTGAACCGGGCCCTGCAGATCGCCGCCGACTGTTCCCTTCCGGCGCTGCTGGACCCCGCCCCCCTCGGCAAGAAGCCCCCCCAGCTCTGGAACAGCGCGAGCGTACTGACTCCCAACCAGACCGAGGCCTCCCGCCTTAGCGGCGTGACTGTGCAGGACCTCCCCTCCTCGCGTGTCGCGGCGGAGAAGCTGGCCCGGCGCGGCATTTCCCGCACCGTCATCACCCTGGGCAAGGACGGGTGCCTGCTCTACGACGAGGACGGGGCCCGGGTGATCCCCGGCTTCCGTGTGCAGGCCGTTGACCCCACGGGCGCTGGAGATGCCTTTGGTGCCGCCCTGGCCGTGCGTCTGGCGGAGCATGCGACCCTGGAGGAGGCGGCCACTTTCGCCTGCGCGGCGGGTGCCCTGGCCTGCACCGTCCGCGGCGCGCAGCCTTCTCTGCCCACGCGCGAGCAGGTCGAGGAGCTCCTCAAGCGTACTCGCCGCGACAAGAAGCTGAAGATCACCGCTTTATAGGGTGCCGTTCCTCCAGGCCCTTCCCCTCCCGTCGCAGGCGGGGCCCCACTCCCCCGTAGGGGTGCGATCTACCGCACCCGGCGGTGGTTGTTGTGGTGGCCTCCCTGCCGTGGTTGTCGTGGCGAGGCCTCCGGCGGTGGTCATCGGGGATGGCCTCCCTGCCGTGGTTGTCGTGGCGAGGCCTCTTGCCGTTCCGTAGGGGCGGCTTTTCGGCGTCCGCGCCGAATTGCCGCCCGCTCACTCACCTTGTCGCTTACCTCTACTCTGTCTCCTCCCTGGAGGGGCCGCACGACTGACGCGCCCTGTGCGTCAGGAGGCCGGCCCACACTCCCATTCCACTCCCCCTCCCCTGCCAGGGGAGGGGGACCGGTGGCCGTCTCACAGCCGCCGAGGGGGTGAGG
>JAAYIR010000270.1 GCA_012523355.1 candidate division WS1 bacterium | reverse complement strand
GCGCCGATCCGCGATACCGGTGGCCCCGATGACCGCCCATCTGACCTTCTCACCCTTACTTGGCATAGGCCTCCACCACCTTTAGGACACCATCAGCAATGAGCTTCATATGCTCTAGCTCGTAAGTCGGGTGCGTGGGCACCCAGAAGCACCGCTCCTCCACATGCGCGGCATTCGGACAGAACTCGTGCGCGTAGTCCACGGCCTCCGGCCGTGCGAAGGGAGCCTTGAAGGGATAGTTCAGCGGCCCAAAGCCATGATGCTTGGCGTAGCACTCCTCCTTGTATGACTGCGGCCACATCACGGGCCCGTTGGGAATGCCTTCGGCGCTCAGCGCGGCGCCAAACTGCTTGATATCACAGTCGAGCGCGTTAATGTCCAGGATGATCGGGAAGAGCCAGAACCCGTTTTGCGTCTTCTCATTGTGCGTCGGTAGCTTCAGAATCTGGGGGACACCGTTTAGGCGCTCGAGGAGGTACTCCCCGTTACGTCGCCGGTGGGCCAGATTCCAGCTATCCACGATCTTGAGTGCCTCGAGGCCGATGGCTGACTGCATCTCCGTCATGCGGAAGTTATAGCCCACGCTGTGATGGATATACGGAAGATGGGCCTCCATCTCCAGCAGGCTCATCCGCGTCTTGACGTCATAGCCGTGGTCCCGGAAAGCCCGGCACCGCCAGGCTACGTCCTCATCATCAGTGACGATCATCCCGCCCTCACCGCCGGTGGTGAAGGTCTTGCTCTGACAGAAGCTAAAGGCTGCAATGTCTCCTAACGTGCCCACTTTCTGCCCCTGCCAGGTGGCGCCGTGGGCCTGCGCGCAGTCCTCGATGACCAGCAGCCCATGCTTTTTCGCCACCGCGTTGATGGCATCCATGTCACAGACCTCGCCGTACAGATGCACGACGATGACGGCTCGCGTCTGTTCGGAGACCTTCTCCTCGATGGCCGCTGCGCTGATGGTATGGGATAGCGGGCTTACGTCGGCGAAGATTGGGATAGCGCCCGCCTGTGGAACGGACATAGAGGAAGCAATGAAGGTATACGAGGGGACAATGACCTCATCCCCGGGGCCAATCCCCAGTCCTCCCAGGGCCGTGTGCAGGGCGGTGGTGCCGTTGGCAGTGCTGATTCCCCATTGGGCCCCGCACCACTCCGCAAAAGCCTGCTCAAACTGCATGCCCAGCGGCCCGGTCCAGTAGTTGACCCGCCCCGACTCCAGCGGCTTCATCGCCGCCTGGATCATCTCCGGTGTGAACCACGGCCAAGGTGGAAAGGCCTCCTTGGTAAGAGGTGCCCCGCCGTTGACCGCTAGTTTACTCGTGTCTCCCATGAGTGATTCCTCCAATACTGACCGACGATATGTACATACTCTGCCTTGGCTTGCCTGCGACTCAGGTCTCCAGTATGGTGACCGTTGGCGGGTGCGCGAAATTCAGCCACTGTTCCCGCACCCGCGCTTCCGCCTCGTCGCCCTCGTGGATATACACGCGGAAGGTCCAGCGCAG